>CAMWLW010000148.1 GCA_947175245.1 uncultured Bacteroidales bacterium | reverse complement strand
GTCAGGGCGAGATTCAGCTCCCCCTCAGCGACTGTGGTGTCGTGGCTCTCGACTATAAAGGCCGGGCCGGTATCGCCACCTCGATAGGCCATGCGCCCCAGGTTGCGCTTGTAGACTCGGCCAAAGGCTCGGTCATAGCTATCGCCGAGTCGCTCACCAACATCGCCGGTGCCAATCTCGCACAGGGCTTGAAGAGCGTATCGCTGTCGGCCAACTGGATGTGGCCCTGCAAGAACGAGGGTGAGGACGCCGCGCTGTATCGTGCTGTCGAGGCTTGCAGTGACTTTGCCTGTGCGCTCGGCATCAACATCCCCACAGGTAAGGACTCGCTGTCGATGACTCAGAAATATGGCGACGACAAGGTCTTTGCCCCCGGCACTGTCATCATTTCGGCAGCCGGCGAGGTCAAGGATATCCGCAAGACCGTGTCGCCCGTCGTGCGCAACACCTCATCGACACTCTATTATGTCGACTTCTCCAATATGCCCCTCGAGCTCGGTGGCTCAGCGCTGGCCCAGACGCTCAACACGCTTGGCAAGCATGTTCCCGCCATCGAGTCGGCCGAATACTTCGCCAAGGCTTTCAACGCCGTTCAGAAACAGGTCAAGGATCGTCGCTTGCTGGCCTACCACGACATCTCGGCCGGCGGTCTCATCATCGCGCTGCTTGAGATGACGTTTGGCAACACTGCCGGCGGCCTGTCAATCAACCTTGACGGCTTCAACGACAGTGACCTGGTCAAGATACTCTTTGCCGAGAATCCCGCAGCTGTCGTTCAGGTTGCAGCCGCCAAGACCGAGACATTCGTGAGCGACATGGCTAAGGCCGGTGTACGCATCGTCAAGCTCGGCCAGCCCGCCGACGAGCGCACAATCGTTGTCGAGCTCGGTGGCAGCGAGCACCTGTTCGGCATCGACTATCTGCGCGATGTTTGGTTCAATACATCATATCTGCTTGACACACTGCAAAGTGGCAAGGTGTGTGCAGCCGAGCGCTTCGAGAACTACAAGAAGCAGCCCATACGCTACCGCTTCCCTGCCGGCTGGAAAGGTACTCTCGAGGCCAACGGCATCACCCACGATCGCAAGGGCAAATCGGGTGTACGTGCAGCCATCATCCGCGAGAAAGGTGTCAACGGCGACCGTGAGATGGCCTACTCGATGCACCTCGCAGGCTTCGATGTCAAGGACGTCCACATGACCGACCTCATGTCGGGTCGTGAGACTCTCGAGGATGTCAACCTCATCGTATTCTGCGGCGGCTTCTCCAACTCCGACGTTCTCGGTTCGGCCAAGGGCTGGGCTGGCGGTTTCCTGTGGAACGACAAGGCCAAGGAGACACTGAAACGTTACTTCGAGCGTGAGGACACACTGAGCCTCGGCATCTGCAACGGCTGTCAGCTCATGATCGAGCTCAACCTCATCAATCCCGAGCACGCCAAGCCCACCAGGATGGAGCACAACCGTTCTCACAAGTTCGAGTCACAGTTCCTCGGCCTCACCATCCCCGAGAACCACTCGGTAATGCTCGGCTCGCTGTCAGGCACCAAGCTCGGCATCTGGGTAGCCCACGGCGAGGGTAAATTCAATCTGCCCGAGGCCATGAGCAATTACCACGTCGTTGCCAAGTATAACTATAGCGCATATCCCGGCAATCCCAACGGCTCTAAGGCCTCGGTAGCCGGTCTCGCGTCGGCCGACGGCCGTCATCTGGCCATGATGCCCCACCTGGAGCGCGCCATCTTCCCCTGGCAGTGTGGTTTCTATCCCTCGAGCCGTCTCAACGACGAGGTGACCCCCTGGATTCAGGCATTCATCAACGCACGCAAGTGGGTCGAGACCAAGACCAAGTAATCTGTTCATATCCACAATAAGCAGCTCAGGCTCATACCCGACCATCCCGGTCCCGTATGAGCCTGATTGCTATTTTTATTCCTATAATACTCGTGTTATAATATAATTTTGTATATTTGCACTTGTTATGATACCAAGTATCATAACAAGACATTTTAGAAAAGCGTTTTTGCTCTATCCTTCACTCTAAAATCGCCAATCTTTGAGACGCAGGGTAAGCAGTCATAAAACGCTCATGCTTGTCGCATATCCGCTCCCCGACAAGGGGGCATCGATATACGATATGGCGTGGGAGCGGACTGTTTATTGCGTTACAGGCGTTTGGCGATGCCTTGAGTGAAATATTCAGTAGAATCGTCCCGCGCTTTTTCTTTTATAAATACCTGTAAAACAATGCGATGCTGAAGGTGACGATCAGGTCGCGCTTAGAATCAAATGAGGAATTGTTATCGTAAGTGCTTATTCCTTACTACGGCTATCATGTTATTATCTTCATGCGGCGATTTAAAAAATGGATTTCAGACGTTTATCGATGATAAAGTAAACGAGGTTTTGCCTCAAAGTGAAATTAATATCAACGGTGTATGGGAATCTAAAGATAATCCATTATGGCCAGTAATAGAATTTAAGGGTAAATCTACAGTTGTTGTTCAAGCCATATTTATTCCTCTCGCTTCAAGTTATGAACGAGATGAAGAATTTATACGTATTAAGACCGATTCGTCTGATTTACTATTCGAGATTATTAGTGAGGACAGTATTGTCGGTAGAGGTTTAACGGAAGGTACATGGATTAAGAAAAAGTAATTTTTTATATAATTGTAAATAATCATGAGTGCATTTGGAACATATT
>CAMWLW010000147.1 GCA_947175245.1 uncultured Bacteroidales bacterium | reverse complement strand
GACTTGTATTGCTCGTACACAGCGAGACCGAAAAAATCGACCATGAATATCACTTTAAATTTAAAACAAGGCCTGGACCTGAAGGTCGCCGGCGCGGCAGCATTGACCGACAAGGCCACAATACGGCACATCGCGCCCCGATATGTAGCCGTCACGCCTGACGATTTCCCGGGACTGACGTTAAAACCAGTAGTCAAAGCCGGCGATGAGGTTGCTGAAGGCAGCCCGATCCTGACTGACAAACACAATCCATCAATAAATATAGTATCGCCTGTTGCAGGAACCGTCACAGAAATAGTACGCGGAGACCGTCGCAAACTCATTCGCGTAGTCATTGAGACAGGAAGCAACAAGGCTGTAATCGATAAGTATGCCGTCAACGGTGCTGACACCGAGAGGACACGGCAGATATTACAGCAATCAGGATTGTGGGCTATGTTAAGACAGCGCCCATATAATATTGTGGCACGTGACGAGGCCGAACCGAGAGATATATTCGTAAGCCTGTTTGACTCGGCACCGCTGGCACCCGACATGGAAAATCTGCTGGCCGACCGTGCAGCTGAACTGGAAGCCGGAGTCAAGGCACTGTCACGACTCACCAAGGGGACAGTCTATGTAGCCCGCCGCAAGAACAGTGTCATAGGTGATTTAGCAGGTGCCACGATGGTTGATGTCACGGGCCCCCACCCTGCCTGTAACCCCGGCATCATAGCGGCCAATGTCAAACCCGTCAATAAAGGCGAAACAATATGGACACTTGACGGTTTCACCCTGGCACGTATAGGACAACTCTTTACCGTCGGCACGATCGACACGGAGTGTTATGTAGCCATAACAGGCAGCGAAGTAGCCGAGCCGGGCTACGTAAAAACCCGCATCGGGGCTCAGATCGGCGAACTGATTGCCGACAGAATGAAAGTAACGACGAAACATGAACGAATAATATCGGGCAACATGCTCACAGGCGTCGCTGTGAAGGCCGATGAGTACCTGCGCTATCCGTACACCCAGATTACCGTCATCCCCGAGGGCGATGATGTCGACGAGTTCATGGGATGGGCATCGTTGTCGCCGAAGAAGATGAGCACCAGCCGATCTTTCCCGGGACATTTTCTGCATAAGCTGTTCAAACCCGACGCACGCCTGCTGGGCGGCCGTAGGGCTATGATAATGTCGGGCCAATATGATAAAGTGGTACCGATGGATATCATGACCGAGTATCTGATAAAGGCTATACTGAGCAAGGATATCGAAAAGATGGAAGCACTCGGCATCTATGAGGTTGCGCCCGAGGATTTTGCGCTGGCCGAGTATGTGTGCACATCCAAACTGCCCCTGCAGTCGATAGTCGCCCAGGGCCTCGAGTACCTAAGGAAAGAGCTGGAATAACAACATATTAATATCACCACTGATAACGATATGAAATTTCTCAAACATTATTTAGATAAAATAAGACCCGAGTTTGAAGAGGGCGGCCGTCTGCATGCCTTCCGCTCGGTATATGACGGTTTTGACACGTTCCTGTTCACGCCGTCGACAACGTCACACAGCGGTACTCACGTTCACGACGCAATGGACAGCAAACGCACGATGATAATCGTAGTACTGGCACTGATGCCATGTCTGCTGTTCGGCATGTACAATACAGGCTACCAGCACTGGCTGGCGTCAGGTCAGGGTGTGGGGCCGTTCTGGACAATGTTCTTGTACGGACTGCTGGCCGTGCTGCCCAAGCTCGTAGTGTCATACGTCGTAGGCCTGGGCATCGAATTTGTTGTCGCCCAGTGGCGCGGCGAGGAAATTCAGGAAGGATTTCTTGTAACAGGTATTCTGATACCGCTGATATGCCCTATCGAGACTCCGCTATGGATGATTGCCGTAGCCACCGCATTCTCGGTAATCTTTGTCAAGGAAGTATTCGGCGGAACGGGTTACAATATATTTAATGTGGCACTCGTCACCCGTGCATTCCTGTTCTTCTCTTACCCGGCGGCAATGAGCGGTGACAAGCCATTCATTGCCCAGGATTCGATAATAGGAATAGGCGGCAACGTGCCCGACACGTTCAGCGGCGCCACCCCGCTCGGACAGGTCGCCAACATGTCGGGCGACGCGGCCATACACCTCACCGGCGTCAATGGTGCAGAGCTGAGTTCGTGGGATTTGTTCCTGGGCCTGATACCCGGCTCATTCGGCGAGACATCGACGCTGTGCATACTCATAGGTGCAGCCATACTGCTGTTCACGGGCATCGCAAGCTGGAGAATCGTGCTGTCGGTGTTTGCCGGCGGTGCCGTGATGTCACTCATAGCCAACTGGTGTGCGACACCTACCTACCCTGTATCATTCCTGTCGGTAGGCGACCAGCTGTGCCTCGGAGGCTTCGCGTTCGCGGCTGTCTTCATGGCTACCGACCCGGTCACTGCAGCCAGAACAACTGTAGGTAAGTATATCTACGGTTTCATGGTCGGAGTGGTGGCCATTATAATACGTACATACAACACGGGCTATCCCGAGGGTGCCATGCTGGCGGTTTTGCTTATGAACGCCCTGGCTCCGCTCATTGACTATTGTGTAGTCCAGTGCAACATCAACCGCCGCGCCAAGCGTGCCCGTCTAAACAGCTAAAGTCAAATGTCATGAATAAGCAATCGAATACATATACATTAATATATATAGTAGTACTGGTTGTCGTGGTGGGTTCGGCTCTGGCATGGGTGGCTACCGCACTCAAGCCCGAGCAGACTCAGAATGCCAACGCCGACAAGATGAAGCAAATTCTCGCCGCCGTGCATTGCACACCACAAAACAACTCGGAAGCGACCGAGATTTTCAATTCCCGAATCAACGGGATTGTAATAAATGACCGCGGCGAATTGCTGGACAACCAAACAGCATTTGACATAAATGTCGCAGACGAGAGCCGACAGGCTGACTATGCCGAGCGCCGGCTACCGATGTATATATACAATGACGCTGCCGTAG
>CAMWLW010000146.1 GCA_947175245.1 uncultured Bacteroidales bacterium | reverse complement strand
CTGCAATGTCGGCATGTTCGCCCAAGGTGTCGACACGCACACTGAACGCCTACACGTCGGTAGCGCCCAAGATAGTGAGCTATAATGAGTTGACTATGGATCTCGATGATGAGCCGATAACCTATACGATTGATATATCGACCCAGTCGGGCCGCATGAAGCTCAACAACCTGTCGCTCGACGAGGCGTGCGACCTGGTGCTGGTCGAGGCGATCATGTCAAACAAATGCGCCACAATATTCCAGCCACAGTACACCCACCTGTTGAAAGGCGGCAAAGTGCTCCGCATCACCCTATACGGCTACCCCGCCCGCTACAAAAAGCAGTAATTGACGCTCGTACAATTCTTTTATTATGTGGCGTGATATACTGCATATTACCGCTATAATATACCTAACAGTTCTATGTGCCTGTTCGCCCAAAGTGTCGACCCGAAATCTCACATCCGACAAAACAGGTACGCCTGGAGATAATGGCATTTATTGGGATCCGCTCCCTATGGAGGTTGATGACGAGTGCATAGCATATAGAATCGATGTCTCTACCGAGTCAGGCAAAGAGAAACTCAAAAAAAATGTCACTCACCGAAGCTCAAGACCTTGTTCTCGAAGAGGCTATCAAATCATACAATTGTGACATGATTTTAAATGCTACTTACTCTCACCTGGTTCTGAAAGGCAAGGTATTACACATCACCGTGTACGGCTACCCCGCCCGCTATAAAAAGCAGTAACATATTGACAATCAGTAGGGATGCGAATTTTCGCGTCCGCCACGGCAAAGGTAATTTTAAATTCCTACGGTAAGGCGATGTTCTCCATATCGCGGCGGACGCGAAAATTAGCGTCCCTACTGGAAATCAGCATGTTGCGTGAATAAATAAATTTATTATGCAATAGCGCCTCGCTTGGTGTTTACACGTTAGCGTACTGATTGGGGACGACGTCGTCGCTCCGCGGCTTCGAATCTGCAAGGCAGTATCACGGCGGACGCGAAAATTCGCGTCCCTACTGATTTACAGCATTTTAATGTTTGCGTGACGCGCGTTTGTGTTTTATCAGCTGCCAGGTGTTGATGATGATGGTCTGCAACAGGTATAACACGATGAGAAAGCCGCCCAACACGACGGTGAGGCGTATGAATTGGTAGGGGCCGTCGATGGCGAGCGATGACAGCGACGCTTTGCCCGAGACGATGCGGTCGACATCGTCCATAGTGATGGACGCGACGGTGCGCTTCCACCTCACTGTGTCCTGTGTCACCCACACCATCGACATCACTCCACGCGACAGCTGTTTTAACGACGTATCCTCGACCCTGAGGCAGGGATAGGCCGCCATCGAGTGGTCGACCCAGCGCTCTATGCCGCGGTCGGACGTCGCGAGCAGGGCTACCATCGACGAGCCGTCGCGCTCAATCACGTCAGACAATTCGTTTATAAGATAAGTGTTCGACAGGTCGGCCCTCTTGGGCTCGGGAAGCACCAGGATGAGCAGCGAGTCGGCGCCTTCGAGATAATCGTATGTCACATCCTCGCCCGTGACGGGGTCATAGGCTGTCAGGGTCTTGTCCCCGGCATCGTCGGGCTCTATGCGTCTGACATAAGTCCAACCGGCGTCCTCGTCGGGCAATTGGTCGCTGCCGAACACCTCCTCGACACCGTCGCGGCTGTACACAAACCGCACATCGTCATCGGCCTGCTCGTCGCCAAGCAACGGCGTGCCCACGGGATAAGGCCTGAAATCGAGAAGCGGCTGAATGTTGAAACCTACAAGTGATATCGTTATGGAGTAGAACACGGCGACGGTGACGACTATCCACTGTATGGGGGCCTTGAACAGCGATGTGCCCCTGCTGTTGTAGCGTATGAGGTAGACAATCATTGCCATCAGGACAACGTTCTTAGCAAAGGTGGCCCCGTTGCTGAGTATGATGAAGTCGCCGAAGCAGCCGCAGTCGCTTACGGGGTCGGCATACCAGATGTAGGCCGTCAGCACCAGCATGCCCGTCATGAGCATGGCGACAAGCCACGTGAGCACGCGCCGGTAGCATCCCGACAGCAACAGCAGTCCCGATACAAACTCAAAGGTAGAGAGCGCCATCGCCCCCATGAGCACGACTGTGCGCGGAATATCCCACTGCCACACATTGAGATAGTCTTCGATCTTAAAGACTGTGCCCCACAGGTCGACGAGCTTGGTTATGCCCGACAGGATGAACGTGACGCCGACAATGATGCGGAAAATCCAAACGAAAAACACAATCCACCGACCGGTGCGCTCGGTGGCCGTCGCGGCGGCGTCAGCCGACACGGCCGCTCTGCTCGGTAAGTTTGATGATTCCGAAGACTGCATAGTTGATCATGTCCATGTAGTTGGCATCGATGCCCTCAGAGACCAGGGTCTCGCCGGCATTATTCTCAATCTCCTTGGTGCGCATGAGCTTTGTCAGAATGAGGTCGGTGTAGCTCGACACGCGCATGAGCCTCCACGCCTCGTCATAGTCGTGATTCTTGGCGAGCATCAGCGCGCGAGTCCGGGACATGTAATCATCATAGAGTTCGACGGCGCGTTCGGTGGTGATATCCTTCTTGTCGGACGCTCCGAGCTGCAACTGAATCAGGCCGATTATACCATAATTGACAATGCCGATGAACTCGGGCAGGATACCCTCGTCGACCATCGCATGCCCCTTGGTCTCGAGCGTGCGTATGCGCGTGGCCTTGATGAGAATCTGGTCGGTGATGGAGATGGCCCTCATGAGCCGCCACGAGGGGCCATAGTCATGTAACTTCTTAATATATAAATCGCGGCACTGTTTTATGGCCGCATCAAACTGCTTGATTGTATCGTTCATTATATTGGTTGATTTAAAAACGATTACAAAGATATAAAAAGATTTTTTTGAAAAAAAGTATCGAAAGATTTTGTCAGTTCAAAAATAGTGTCTACCTTTGCACTGTCAAACGAAAACACAACGTCTGACAACCCGAAATTGCCTTGTGGTGTAATGGTAGCACGTCGGATTCTGGTTCCGCCTGTGAG
>CAMWLW010000145.1 GCA_947175245.1 uncultured Bacteroidales bacterium | reverse complement strand
TGAGGACTAAGCCCGCGCGACCCACCGACCACCTCCCTCTCCACCCCACCTCTCTATCCACCACACATAACAGCAACTAAACGAGATAATAACACTACATGGCGAGAAACAAGATTAGCAAGATAGCAAAGGAACTGAATGTTGCACTCTCAACGGTCACCGACTTCCTGCGTAGCAAGAACATCGAGGTCGACGACAATCCCAACACACGCATCGACGAGAACGCCGAGGCGCTGCTGATGCAACACTTCAGCACCGACATGAAAGCAAAACGCGAAGCTGAACAGTTCCTTACTGCCCGGCAGAAAGACCGCGAACCCGCACCCGCCCCTAAAGCCGAGGTCAAGCCCGAGCCTAAGCCCGAGCCCGTCAAGGTCGTCGAGAAACCCGAGCCCAAGCCCGCCGAGAAGCCGGCACAGGCCCCCAAGGCGCCCGAGAAGCCCGTCGCCACCGCTCCCGCGGCTGAAAAGGAAGAGAAAAAAGAGGAGGAGATTTTCACCCTCGGCACTGTTCCCAACATGCCGTCGATCAACGTCATAGGCAAAATCGACCTCAGCTCGCTCAACCAGTCGACCCGACCCAAGAAAAAGACCAAGGAGGAGCGCCGCAACGAGCGCATAGCCAAGAGCCAGAACGGCGGTGCCGGCCAGGCAGCCGGCCAGGGCGGCGACCGCAAGAAGCGCAAACGCATCAGCGGTAAAGAGAAAATCGATATCGAGAAGACCGGCCAGCAGTCGGACAACAACTCGCGCCGCGACGAGCGCCGCCGCCGTGACGAGGCCAAGCCCTCGAAGAAGGAGGCCCGCCGCCCCGTTCACACCGAGGTGAGCGACGAGGACGTTCAGAAACAGGTCAAAGAGACGCTCGCACGCCTCACCGGCAAGGGCAACGCCCAGAAGAAAGCCGTCAAGTGGCGTAAGGAGAAACGTGAGGCGGCATCAAACCGCGCCCACGAGGCGGCCGAGCTCGAGGCAGCCGAGAGCAAGACTCTGAAACTCACCGAGTTTGTTACCGCCAACGACCTCGCCTCGATGATGGACGTACCCGTCAACCAGGTCATCGCCACCTGTATGAACCTGGGCGTCATGGTATCGATCAACCAGCGTCTCGACGCCGAGACCATCAACATCGTCGCCGACGAGTTCGGTTACACGACCGAATATGTATCGGCCGAGGTCGTTGAGGCTATCGCACAGGATGAAGACTCGGCCGACGAGCTCGAGGATCGTCCGCCCATCGTTACTGTCATGGGTCACGTCGACCACGGTAAGACATCGTTGCTCGACTACATACGCAAGGCCAACGTCATCGCAGGCGAGGCCGGCGGCATCACCCAGCACATAGGCGCCTACAACGTCAAGCTCAGCGACGGCCGCCACATCACCTTCCTCGACACCCCCGGTCACGAAGCCTTCACCGCCATGCGTGCCCGCGGCGCCAAGGTCACCGACATCTGTATCATCATCGTCGCCGCCGACGACAGCGTCATGCCCCAGACCATTGAGGCCATCAACCACGCATCGGCAGCCGGCGTTCCCATTGTATTTGCTATCAACAAGATAGACAAGCCACACGCCAACCCCGAGAAGATCAAGGAGGAACTTGCCAACATGAACTATCTCGTCGAGGACTGGGGCGGTAAATACCAGTCACAGGACATCTCGGCCAAACAGGGCATCGGCGTTCCCGAGCTCATGGAGAAAGTGCTGCTCGAGGCCGAGATGCTCGACCTCAAGGCCAACCCCAACCGCATGGCCACCGGCTCGATCATCGAGTCGTCGCTCGACAAGGGCCGCGGCTACGTAGCCACCGTCCTGGTGCAGAACGGCACCCTGCGCGTGGGCGACGTCGTCCTCGCCGGCACCCACTACGGCAAGATCAAAGCCATGTTCAACGAGCGCAACCAGCGCATCAAGGAGGCAGGCCCCGCCACCCCGGCCCTCGTGCTCGGACTCAACGGCGCCCCCACCGCCGGCGACACGTTCAACGTCATGGAGACCGAACAGGAAGCCCGCGAGATAGCCACCAAGCGCGAACAGCTGCAGCGCGAGCTGGGCCTGCGCACCAAGAAGATACTCACCCTCGAGGATATCGGCCGCCGCCGCGCTATCGGTAACTTCCAGGAGCTCAACATCATCGTCAAGGGTGACGTTGACGGCTCGATCGAGGCCCTGAGCGACTCGTTAATCAAACTCTCGACCGAGGAGATTCAGGTCAACGTCCTCCACAAGGCCGTCGGCGAGATATCAGAGAGCGACGTCGTGCTCGCCGCCGCCTCAGACGCCATCATCATCGGCTTCCAGGTGCGACCCTCAGTCGCCGCACGCCGTGCCGCCGAGCGCGACGGCGTCGAGATACGCCTCTACTCGGTAATCTACCAGGCCATCGAGGAGGTCAAGGACGCTATGGCAGGCATGCTCGCTCCCGAAATCAAAGAAGAGATCATCGGCTCGGCCGAGGTGCTCGAGACCTACCACATCTCCAAAGTCGGCACCATCGCCGGCGCCATCGTGCGCGACGGCAAGATCAAGCGCGGCTGCAAAGTGCGCCTCATACGCGACGGTATCGTGCGCTACACAGGCGACCTCGGCTCGCTCAAACGCTTCAAGGACGACGCCAAGGAGGTGCTCACAGGCTATGACTGCGGCCTGAGCATCGCCGGCTACAACGACATCAAGGTAGGCGACATCATCGAGGGATTTGAAGAGGTATCAGTAAGCCGCACGCTCTGATTACCGTCACGGCTCGATGCCTATCGCACACCTTAACATAGGATCCAACCGGGGAGACCGCCACGGCAACATAAGCCGGGCAGTCTCCCTGATTAATATGCGCGCCGGCCGCGTCATCGCCGTCAGCGACCCCGTCGAGTCAGAGCCCTGGGGATTCGAGTCGACCGGCGCCTTCATCAACGTCGGCATCAATATCGACACCGCCTTAGCCCCCCTCGACCTCCTCGACACCCTCCAGGCCATCGAGCGGGAAATCTTACCCGCCCCACACCGCAACCCCGACGGCACCTACCGCGACCGCGACATCGACATCGACATCATCCTCTATCAGGGCGTCGAGCTCACCACCCCCCGCCTCACCATC
>CAMWLW010000144.1 GCA_947175245.1 uncultured Bacteroidales bacterium | reverse complement strand
TGACATTCCGCTCGAGCGAGGAACTCGACGCCGATGGAGCATGTGAGTTCTTAACCTACGACCCAATCGGTCGTCCTGCCGTGTCGGGACTGTGCAACCATTCAATAAGTGATGTACCCGACTCAGTATCTACCGCGGTTAAGTATGAACAGGGTTGCGGCGGTATATGTGATTCCGATTATTCCGCCGACGACAGTCTCAGTGGACTGCTTACCGACAGTAGCGCTGCCCAGGTCAACTATTACGACAGCTATGCCTGCCTGTCGATGGCGGTATTTGACTCGCTCCGCGTGCAGATGCCGACCATTGACGCGAGCTGTGCTCCCGGCAATCTTGTGGCGACACGCACGGGCGTTTACAGCAGCTCGGGTGGGGCTGCCAAGTTGTCAGGTACTGACGACTCGCTGTATGCGCTCTATTCCTACGACCGTGAGGGGCGAGCTGTGGCAGTAGCCGGGACTTCCGACATAGCCGACAGTCACACGTTGCTCACCAATACCTATACGCGTCAAGGTCACCCACTGACCGAGAACTATTCGGTAAATATAGCAGGGACAGTTTACCGTTTAGAGAACAGTGTGACATACGATGCCCTCGGTAACCCTGTAAGACGTACCGACCGACTAAACAATGGGGCTACTACACTTCCTCTCCAACAGTTGGTAAACATAGTGGCAACTGATTACTCATACGACATGTTAGGCCGGCTTGCAAAGACTACAACGGGTAATCGTCAGATTGAGTACGACTACAATCTGCGCGGACAACTGACGTCTATCTCGGCAGGCGACCTGTTCTCTCAGACACTCAAATATGAGACAGGTGCAACACCGTGCTACAACGGCAATATCTCCGAAATGGCAGTATGCTATAGCGGCGGCAGTCCTATTATCCGAAAGTACACCTACGACCGTATGAACCGCCTGACGGCAATGACTTCGAGTGACGGGTTCAACACGGCCTATACCTACAACATTAATTCGAGTCCGCTGACTATACAGCGCCACGGTATCAAATCTGACGGAACGGTGGGCCTTATCGACGACCTGACGATGACCTATTCGGCAAATAGGCTTACAAAAGTAACTGACTACGCCGATTATGTTATTTTGGAAAATTCGCTCGACTTCGACCGGTCGTCGCGCAGTTATACCTACGATCTTGACGGCCGGCTTTACAGCGACGGTACAATAACCAACGCCAAGTATACCCCGTCGGGCAATCCGTTGTATATAAAAAATGCTGACGGCTCAATGATGTACTACCGATATAGCGCGGCAGGTGTCAAGCTTTTTACAATGCTATATCCACAAGCATCATTCCCTACCGTGCCAAATCCCCGTAATCTGATACGATATTACTATGTCGGGCCGATGGAGTTTGAGAAGCAGGGATACCAAAAACCGAAACTTACACGTATTAACATGCCGTGGGGCTATATCGACGGGGACGGACAATCGCACTACTACATTGCCGACTATCAGGGCAATATCCGCGTCGTGTATGACCGCAACGGCAAAGTCGAGCAGGCGACCGACTACTACCCATACGGTATGCCGATGGCGACCTCGACAGGCGCCGAGGTAAACCGCTACAAATACAGCGGCAAAGAGCTTGAGACCCGCAACGGCCTCAACTTCTACGACTTCGATGCGCGCCTGCAATTCCACGCAATAAACATCTTCAACCAAACCGACGTAAAAGCCGGCGACTACCCATGGCTAAACCCCTACCTCTATTGTGCCGCAAACCCCATCAATATCACCGACCCAACCGGCCAGGTACTGCAAATCTGCGATTCAAATGGTGAAGTATATACCATTAAGATTGAAGAAAATACACTTGCACTATATAACGTCAAAAACGAACGCGTCAGCCCCGACGATTTGCAAGATCTTTACCTCCCTGAAATGATTTCAAAACTAAACGAAGTAATAAATACCTGTATTGGATATAAAATAGCCTCTGGAATCATTGACTCGGATAAGGTAGTGACATTAGAATATGGAAATAAAGGAAATTCATTTGACTCACAGACAGGAAAAATAATATTTAATCCATTTAAAGAGTCAGTTGGTATTGGCTACGAAAGTGGTCGTTATATTACTAAAGGACCTTCTTCGATTAATCTTTTTCACGAAATGGCGCACGCATACGATTGGATAAATGGTACGATAGATGAAAGTCTATGGTTGACTATAGAACATCCCGATGGATACAAAGAACCAGTAAGCCGATGTGATATATATGCTTGTTATCTTGAAAATATATATCGAAAAGAGATTGGTCATCCTCAAAGAATAGCATATGCAAGACAGAAAAGTGAAATTTGGAAAGGTTGTTATGTGCCATATACTAAGTCTTTATTACCGTCTACAACTAATTTTTTCTTATTGAATAATATGCATTAAATATTAATTTATGAAGAAGATTTATTTGGTTTTGATTGGATGTGTCGCCACGGTATTATTGAATGCAACACCGCAGTCTCAAACGATGTCAAATTTTGAGAAATACGAACGATATTTTGACAGTATTGACAATCTGCCTTATGGAAACTATTTTACAATCCAACCCGGACTATTTAATATTTCTAATCAGATGCCGGAGGAATACGGTTCTATGCGAAGAAAGAAACATACGATGGGTGGAATATGTGCATACCCGACATTACTCAACGCAAACGTTCCCGAAAAATATTTAAATCACATAGATACATTCCGGTTCAACTGGCATTGCGATACAATACTGTGTAAAAATTATTCCAGAGATGATAATGGTGATTTCAGGCACAACTGTGAGTTGGTGTCATCATTTGACTCCGTGAAAGTATATGATCTGGACAACGAACCGTATTTTACTCATGGCTTCTATATGGATGACCGCTACAAAGACACATATATGAGAGCTATACGACTCTGGGACGAGAAACTGTTGGACGAGATATTCTTACCCGACAGTGGGCACATCACATACCAACACTTGGTTATAAGCCGGTTGATTGTAAAGGACGGCAAACTTATTGATGTTAAATCTATGAAGAGTCGTGGTGTACGTGAACCTTACAGTGTGTTACCATAGAGAATAGGGGGCGGTCAGGCGCGGCGGTGGCGGCCGGGTGATGTGGCGGGGAGGGCCGAGATGCTGTCC
>CAMWLW010000143.1 GCA_947175245.1 uncultured Bacteroidales bacterium | reverse complement strand
ATTTTAAAATACATCATAAAGCAACCGAGGCTGCATCAGACAACTTCACGTCCGATACAGCCTCGCGTTTAGTCAGGCAGGCGCCTTACTTGCGTGCCTCGTAGTCGTCAAAAGCCTTCTTGATTGCAGCCCACTGGTCAAGGTCAATCACCTGGACGACATCAAACACCATGACACCGCCGGTGATGTCGAGACAGCACGTGACAGCGTTATAGATGTTCTGAGGATTAGACATCACCGTGTCGTGGTTGATGGCATAGATTGAGCCGATGAGCTCACAGTCGCCGTGCAACAGTGTGTCGGCGCGGTTCAGACCATACTCTACCGACTCGTTATCGTCGGGGCCGTAGACACGCTCAAGATATGTGCCCACGATGAAGTTGTCGAGATAGGGAGCAAAACCGGCAGCCTGATACTCGTCGCTGCCATACTCGGGATAAGCCTTGACCCAGCTGCTCTTGGGGCTGGCCCAGTTCTGACCGTGTCCCTGCAGGGCGTGAATCCAAGAGGCAGCCCAGTAGTTGAGCTCGGCATCGGGGCGTATCGCTTTCAGCGAGTCACTAACCTGCTTGATGAAGCTGCTGATGACGTTGGCACGCCATGCCCACCACTGCTTGTAGTACTTGCCGGCGTGACGTATGCTGTCGTTGGTGCCGGGGTTGGTGCGGTAAGAGAAGATATCCTCGGGGAAGTTCTCGACAGTCTCGCCGAGATATTCCTCGAACAGGGCCTTTGACTCGGGCGAGAAATCGCTCTCGGTGTCAGGGAAACGACAGTAGTCAAGAGCCAGGCCGTCGATGTCATACTTGTGCATAATCTCGGTGAGGATGCCCATAGCAAAGTCGCGGTTGTCCTGGCGGGCGGGGTTAAGGAATGCAGCCACCTTCTTGCCATCCTCATAGATGGGAAGCAGTGTGCCGTCCTCTTTATATTCGACACATGTGCGTGACATGAAGGTGGTGTCGTCATAGCACAGTCCCTTGTGCCACCACGGTGAGCCGGCTGGGAAAACACACGCCGACGCTACCACTTTCAGGCCCTTCTCGTGAGCCTTGTCGAGGAAGTAACCGAAGTAGTCCCAGTCACGCACAATGGTATCATCGTGCACAACAGTGAGTTGCTCACATATATCACTGTCATACAACACCTTGCCCTGAATAGGCTTGATATCGACAACAATGTGGTTAAAGCCGGTCTCCTTGATTTTGTCGAGATAGAAATCGATTGAATCCTTGGTTCCGAAACGCTCAAAATTAGCCTCGGCACACATCCACAGATAGCGCGGAGTTTCCTCGGCGGCCGATTGGCCTTTACTGCCGCATGAACAGAAACACCCGGCGGCAATAGCTGTCGACGCGACAGCTGCAAGTAAATAGTTCTTCATTACTATAATATAATTAGTGTGATATTTTTATTCAAAGTCGGCAAACAGGCCGTGAATTGTCACTTCGCGTGCAAACGGATTGAGCGCCGCGTCGACAAGCAGTGCAAACTCGCCACGGGTCAACATGTCGGCCGGCTGCTTATCAATGCCGAGATCGGCGAGATACCCGGCAAGATTGATGTCAGCGTCAACCGCCTTGATGAGCTCCCCGGCCTGAGAAAGCGTGACACCGGCCTCGGCATCATCAACGTTGTAGTCGATATCATAGAATTGGATAAAATCGGCGAGCTCACCGGCTTTAAGCGGCTCGGCGGCACGCAGCCATGTCTCGTTGCTCCACGAGATGCTGCGGCCCTCGCCCCTGAGCAGGCCTGTAGCGCCGATGCGCTGGTAGGGCTTGAATGTAGGGTCGTTCTTGTCGACGTCGAGATACGGCAGCAGATAACCGCCGGCATCAAGTATCGCCGACTGCACTTCACGCACACTCACATCGCTTACATTGACATTATCGCGGGCGGCCAGAGCGGCTACAGCACCGGCAGCCTGACCTATCTGGACAACGACAGGCTGCAGACGCGTTGTGCCGTTGGCAATGTTTGACACCGATATCGACTTCTCGGTGACCAGCAGGTTCTCGACCGAGTCGGGCATGATGACGCCGAGCGGCAGACCGTATGATGGTACAGGGTGAAAGTACAGGTTGGGTAAATCTTCTACACCATCATAGGCATGGTGGTGATGGTCAACGGGATAGTCACCAACCGCGATAGCCGTACGGTAAAGAGGCTCGGCTGTGTCGTAGGGCGACATAATGTGATTGAGGTCAAATCTCACCTTACCGTGGATACGGCGCGACTCGCGGTGATAAGGCAGGAACGGCAGCAGGTCGTCGGTCGGGAACTCGTCGTCGGCCAGACCGAGGGTGTTGAGACCAAGCTCTTTCTGCATAAAGTAGATATAGCGCATCGTGTGGGCCTTGGCCTCGGCGATGGCGCTGTCACGCTGCTCGCGGTTCATCTCGATGATATTCACGAAATAGTCGTTACCCTCTATGGGCCAGTTGATCATGTACTTGCCATTGGGGAGCTTACCGTAGGTAATCATCTTGTCAACCGACCACATGCGGTTAGGCTGTTTGGGATTGACACACAGGTCATTGATGGCAGTGCATGCAAACTCGTCAGGGTCATAATCCTCGGGCTCGGAGATGGTGACATCGTGACCGTAATCCTTCAGGACTGCCACCATAGTGAGATCCTGTATGATGCCGTTCGACTGCTCGGGGGCGATATCCTCACCGGTCAGCTCGCGGCTCTCCATGCCTATGTCATATTTCACCCCCATCTCTTTAGCGACATCGCCGAGCTCGGTACCGTCGATAAGCACCTTGGCCTCGACGGTGAACTTCTTGCCGTCAGGATTCTCAAACGTGGCAGTCCAGCTGTTGTCGAGATGCTTTATGTCGGTAGGGATGACGTTGTAGGCTACACTGATGTTGGGCTCGGCGGCCACCATCGATTTGAAGATGCTGTCACCGACCGACGGCTCGAACAGGACACTACTCACCCACCCTGTTTTCAGTGCTTCCAGGCCGCCGTAATGTTCCTCGAGGCGTGAGCGGAACTCGCCGAACAGTCCGGCCGGCATACGGTAATTGCCGTCAACGGCACTGACACCGGCACCTGTGAGCATGCCGCCGAGCCACGCCGACTCCTCGGCGACAAAGACGGTCGCACCCATGCGCGAAGCCTGCACGGCGGCACTCACGCCGCTCGCGCCACCGCCTATAATCAGTACGTCGACCTGTGTGGCGGGTGTGGTATTACACGATGACAATGAGATAATGCCCGAGACGGCGACAGCCGATGCCGTGACGCGGCGTCGCATAAAATGTGATAATAGAGCTTTAAAACTCAACAAATTCATGGTCTATATAAATAAATGTAGTGATGAATAATCTCTCTCCTTAATTAAATGTGCC
>CAMWLW010000142.1 GCA_947175245.1 uncultured Bacteroidales bacterium | reverse complement strand
CGCTCACAGTGGTGAAGCAGTCGGCCTGATGGGCGGCGGCCTTCTCGAGCGAGTGTTTCGACTCCATGTTCAGCTCACGGGCCATCTGGTCGCCGTTGTAGCCTGCCATGTAGTCATAGAGCGGCTTGCCGTTACCACAAATGCTGCGGCCTATGCTCGTTGCATGGGTGGTGAACACGGTGGCGGCGGCCGGTAACTGCCACTTGACATGCAGCAGCCCCATGCCGGTAGTCCACTCGTTGAAGTGGGCTATGACACCCTGTCCGTCGGCGAGTCCGTTAAAACGCGACATGCTCTCAATAACGAGGGCGGCGGCGTGCGAGAACGCACATGCCTCATCATAGTCGCCATAGGCGTGAAGCGAATCGACGCCATAGCGGTTCCACATCTCGCCATACAACTGATCCTTGACGGCATATAACGAGTCAAATGACACGAGAACGACAAGAGGTTTTCCCGGTACATCCCATCGACCCACCCTGACATTGACGCCGTCAGGCAACTGTGCGTTTTCACGCCAGTTTTTCAACAATGAGTCTGACTCAATAAAATATGGTGACTTATTCTCGGCCGTCCAAACGTCGGGGCCTATGAAAATCAACTTGTCTTTATATAAATCGTGCAGTGATTTTGCTTTTGTCGACAGCACTGTATATATGCCGCCTACCTTATTACATACCTCCCAGCTTGTCTCAAACAGGAGTTTAGGTTTTACCGATTTGATATCCATTTGGGTATAAATATCTTGATTTAGGCCGCAAAGGTACAAAAAAATATCCTATTGAGCAAATAGCCTATGGTCAAGCAATCCAAAATAGTATGAAATATAATAAAAAAGGCGGTCGAGACCGCCTTTAGACTGTTACTTGCCCTGCTCTTTGGCGGCAGGAGTAATTTTATAGCCTATCTTGCCGAATGCTTTCTCAAGGCTGCCTTCTTTAAGTTTGCTCTTGTCGGCCTTGATTGTCACCGTCTGGCTGTTGCGGTCGGTCGCGATGCTTTTCACGCCGCGTTCAAACCTGATGTTACCCTTGATTTTCTTTTCACAGTTCTCGCAGTGCATTGCCGGCGAGACCTTTACTACTATAGTTGTGTCATTACTCTCTTTAGGTGAGGCCGCCGATGCCTGAATCATAGCACCGAACTGCATTGCCACGAATATCAAAATCAATTTTTTCATATCGGTTAATGTTACTTATAAATACTTGGTGATATTATATCTGAAGCCCACATAGACCACGGCGCCGTGCAGGGGGCCGTAGATCATTGTGGCGTCGAAGTCGTTGCCACGGGGATTGTGGGCGTCGATAATGGGATTCTTCTGCTTGTAGCCGGTCAGATTTTCGCCGCCGAGATAGACCGACCAGTTGCGGAAGTTTCTTGTAACCTGTGCATTCAGTGTGCCAAACGCCTTGTAGCTGTCGCTCCACGACTCACGGCCGTCGGGCAACGTGTAGTTGGAAGGCATCTTTCCACCGCCGGTTATTGAATATGTGACATCAAACTGCCACAGGCCCATCATTGGGCGATAATCGAGACTGAACAGCCCTTTGGAGCACGAGGTGAGCGGCTTCAGCACAGCGCCTTGACCATAGTCGACCTTGACATCGGTGTAGCGATAGGCGGCAGTGAGGCTCATGTCCTCGATAATGTCGACCGTCGCCTCAAACTGAGCCGCATGTGACCACGAGTCACGGCCCGACGAGTAGATGTAGACGGCATGCGGGTCACGGTTCAGATCGGCAAGCAGGCAGTTGTCAAATGTCGTGTAATAGTATTCGGCACCGAGCGATACCGAGCGTGAGCCCAGCTCAAAGTTCCATTTCACGCCTGCACCCATGTTGTCGGCGGTCTCCATCTTCAGGCTACCCGACTCGGGCAGATAAATCTTACGTGAGGATGCGAGCAGATAGTTATACTCTTCGAGCGGATGGGGCGAACGCCGACCGCGACCGGCCGAAGCGTTCAGCGAGACGTTGTCTGACACATTCCATCTCACGTGCAGACGCGGTGTCACCAGGCTGCCGTAGACCGAGTTGTAGTCGTAACGCACGCCGGCCATTGCGACAAGTTTGCCGTTCAGATTGAGCGTGTACTGGCCGTAGACGCCATATACATTCTCACCCTGACGGTTATGGTCAACCGACGTGACATCGGGCTCAAGCCTGTAGCGGCGGTTGAAGTCATCGTGATTGAACGACAGGCCGGTCGACAGCGCGTGCAGTCCCCCACTCCACTTACGTTCAAACATCAGCGAGGCATAGAGCTCGCGCTGAGTGATGTCGTAAAGTTTGGAACCGTAGGTCGCATTCATGTCGTGAATGTTGCCCGAGAGTATCAAGGCTACATTACCTTCATTCTCGCGGTCATAGATATAGGCATTCTTTGTAAAAGCCTCTATACGTTTAGTGTCTATGTCAATTACGTAGGGGTCTGACACTCCGTGAGCGGCATGACCTATCTGACCGCTGAGGCGATCTTCAAGCAGCCCCTTGACAGCAGCCTGGAACACGTAGTTGCGCCCCAGATAGGCCCAACGGTTCATCAAAGCACCCTGACGCAGACGCGGCGTGTCGACAAACGAGTCGTCGTTGGCATCGTGCGTGGCAAATGAGTTTTCAAAGTGAGTCAACAGCCCGGTCGACCACTTCTCGCCGATGTGCAGGTTGCCGAGCGCATTAAGTTCGGCTTTGCCCATGTGGTCAACATAGGCGTTGAGCGACAGTGACGGGTCAAGCTGAGGTTTGAGCATCTCGATATTGATCTGACCTGTAACCGACTCATAGCCGTTCTTGACCGAGCTGGCGCCCTTTGAGACCTGGATGGACTGCATCCACGGCCCGGCGATATATCCGAGGTAATACGGAGCCGACGCACCGCGGGCAGCCGGCACATTCTCGGTAAGCATCTGAACGTATGCGCCCGAGAGGCCAAGCAGTTTTATCTGCCTCGCGCCCGTGGCGGCATCGCTGTAGCTGACATCGACCGACGGATTGGTCGTGAAACTCTCGCCGAGATTACAACAGGCGGCACGTGTAAGTTCGCGCGCGCTTATCAGAGAGGTATTCGTAGCCACACTGCCCCTGATGCCGCGGCTTTGGGCGCTGACCACGACCTCGTCGAGTTTATGATTTAGTTCAGTCGTATCGGCCGGCGTCTGAGCATTGACAGCCAAAACACCTGACAATAAAACCGATACCGCTATATGATGATGTGTCAATAGTTTCATTAAGAATAATACAGTCTTGCTTATAACTAACTGCAAAGATACGAATTATCGCACTATAACACATCAAACCCCGACAACTTTTTAGGGTTGCCGGGGTCCTTCGGTATTATGATGTATAAGCTGTAGGCTTAATTAAGGGACGTTGCCGTGGATTGAT
>CAMWLW010000141.1 GCA_947175245.1 uncultured Bacteroidales bacterium | reverse complement strand
TGAGATTTTTATAAGATACAGACCCCGACTGACCCCCCCCAAAAAAAACTAAACCCGATAGCTTGAAAAATCAGGGGCTACCGGGAATCAACGCCACAAAGATAGCGACCAACGAGGTTTCAACCGATGATGGCGTTTAATAAGTAAGAACCGATTAGTCTACCGCCGTGAGTTCCCTGAAATCTCTTATTTTCTTTGGAAGCATTATAAAAGCGATGATTAAGCTGACCAGCAATGCTCCAGCAACAAGCCAGAAAGTGTAAGAGCCGAGAGTCCAAAGATTGCTTAGGAAAATAGTAAAGAACACTGCAAGTACAATGGCGAAGAAGATCTCGGCAACAAGA
Source organism: uncultured Bacteroidales bacterium (assembly GCA_947175245.1). GTDB lineage: Bacteria > Bacteroidota > Bacteroidia > Bacteroidales > Muribaculaceae > JAAVFS01. The sequence continues at coordinate 3,299 of CAMWLW010000141.1, read as the reverse complement.
GTATAAAGCCTGAGTGATGCTACCTGCTTCATCATCTGCATCGGTGTGGAAGTAGCGGGTTTTATCTTATTTATTGCGCGATACAGCAACATATAGACTATTGCAGCTGCCGCCATGAAGATACCGAGAAATCCCTTCATTGCAAGCGGGAAAGAGCTTTGGTCAGTTCCACTGATCCATAGTATGATGAACACAACTGCCAAAACTGAACAGTTCAGGATACCATTACGATACAGCTTGGCAACGCGAGATTGTGCTGAATCACATGTCGCAGTGCTGAAATTGATTGGCCCGTTGCTTTTTTGAGCGAGCACATCATCAAGAGTTGACATGCTTTTTTTGAGTTCGTCTAAGTTCATATTATTTCGTTTTTGAGATGAGTTTGTTTTTAATTCTGTGAAGTTTGGTAGCCACATTGTTCCTTTCGATACCTATTATGTCTGCAATTTCCTCGTATGAGTATTCATCAAGCCAAAGCAGAATGATAGCTTTCTCAATCGGGAGGAGTAGGTTTATCAATTCGTGTAGAGCTGCAAGCTGTTCTGCCTTGTAATCGTCTGATTCCGAAGAAACATCAACAGTAGAAATCTCAAAGGGGAGAGTTTCAACTTTCGGCTTGTAATTGCGTATAGCCATTAGCGCGGAGTTGACCGAAACACGATATACCCATGTTGACAACTTGCTTGTGCCCCTGAACTGCTCTAAACCCAACCATAGGTTGGTGAGTATTTCTTGACGAAGGTCTTCATAAGGCACTTTCGGAGTCGAATAGACCCAGCAGACCTTATTGATAATCCGGGAGTGTTCTTTAATAAAAGAAGCGAACTCCTTACTTGTTTTTGGTGGACTTTCCATTTTCTTGATGTTTTTTTGTAACGTTAGGTGCAAAATTATCCCTAAAAGTTACACTCATCCCACACTTTCTTCAATAAATGTGTGTTCGACATAAGAAATTAGAATAAAGTCAACTGATTCCTTATATAGGGCTCATATTAACTAAATCCTTAACAACCAAATATTTTCGGCAATTTATATCACTCGTCAACCAAGATTCACAGCCACTCGGAGGGGTCGCGGCGCGAGGGGGCCCACTCGGTGGGTTCGATGCGGGTGCAGTAGCGGCAGAAGGGTGTGGGGCGCTCTTTCAAGCGGCTGAGGTCGGCGCGCGACTTGACGGCTGTGACCTCGACATAGTCGCCGCCGCGGCGTCCTTCTCGGGGGGCTGTGTGCTCAAACCGTCGGCCGAAGGCTTCGTTCACCAGCCCGGCGTAGGCCGATGTGGCGCAGGGGTAGATCTTGCCGTCGCGCAGGGTCAGACAGCCGAGCTCGTGACAGCGCAGGAAATTCACATGCCGGCTCCCCGGATTGACGTCGTCGATGACGTGCTTTGAGAAGAACCGCCCCTCTTTGGGCTGATGGAACACCTCATATCTCACCCCGTTCTCGCGGCACAGCGCCTCGATGCGGTCATAGTCGACCTTGACGGGATAGATGGTGACCGACAGCACGGTGTCGGTATCGCGGCATGCGGCCCAGAAGGCGTCGTCCATGCGGTCGACGAGCAGTCCGTTAGTGAGCAGCTTTATGCCGACCGTGGGGAAATAGCGTCTCACGAGGTGGCACACCTCGGCGATATCGGGGTGCAGCAGCGGCTCGCCGCCGAGCAGATAGATGTAGCTGAACATCGAGCTGTCGACCCCGGCCAGGTGACTGAGACACGCTTCGACCTCGGCCACGGGCATCAGATGCCGCGGCGCTATGGGGCAGTAGTGGGTACACCCCTTGCAGTTAAGATTGCAGTGGTCAACAAGCGACAGTTCGAGCCTCAGCGGCTCATCGAACTTGGCCCTCACCGCCTTGACGGCATTACAAAGTCTCGTGACTGGGTTCCTCATTTGTCCAAAATAAACAGTCCAAAATAAACGGTTGACACATAATTAACGTTAATTCCATGCGTTATATTATATATGTCACGTCAGCTCAAAATATTACTGTTAGGCGACACGAGCAACTTCCAGCACACGCTCGCCGCCGGTCTCCGGGGCTTCGGCCACGACGTCACGGTGGCCTCGGACGGCACCGGGTGGATGAACACCGCGCGCGACATCGACCTGAGCCGCGGCGACGGCAAGCCCGGGGGCGCCCGGCTGTGGTACCGCATGCGCTACGGCTCCCTGGCCCCGCGGCTCAAGGGCTACGACATCGTCAGCCTGTCGGGTACCCACTTCGCCCGGCTCCAGCCCGCCCTGCTGACATCGATATTCGACATGGTGCGCCGGGCCAACAAGCGCGTCTACATGACCGCCCTCGCCACCGACACCAACCACATCACCGAGTGCCTCGACCCCGACTCGCCCATAGCCTACAACGAGTGGCGCGTAGGTAACACCCCCACTCCATACGCCGCCGAGAAGGGCCTCATAGCCCGTGCGTGGCTCGCCGACCCGCTCCGTGCCTACTGCCGCCACCTCACCGACCACATCGACGGCATCGTCACGGCACTCTACGAGTACCACATCGCCGCCACCCGCCACTCGGGACTGCCGGCCTCGAGGATAGCCTACGGCGGCATCCCCGTCGACCTCGACACCATCACATTCACACCCTACGCGCCCGCGCCCGACGGCAGGGTGCGCCTGTTCCTGGGCTACCCATCGGCACGCATGCACGAGAAAGGCGCCGAGCGCCTGCTCGCCGCCGCCCGTCAGCTCGCCGCCGACAGGCCCGACCTGTGTACGCTCGACGTTGCCAGCGACATACCGCTCGCCGACTTCCGCCGACGCCTCGACGCCGCCCACGTCGTCATCGACCAGCTCTACTCCTACACCCCGGCGACCACCGCCCTCATGGCAATGGCAATGGGCAAGACCGTCATCACGGGCGCCGAGGACGACTACTACCGCTTCATCGGCGAACCCACCCTGCGCCCCATCGTCAACGTCGTGCCCGACGACCGCGCCATCTACGAGACACTGCTGCACGTAGTCAGCACCCCCGGCCTCCTCGCCGAACGGGGACGACAGGGCCGCGAGTTCGTCGAGCGCCACAACTCGGCCACCGTCGTCGCCGGACGCTACCTCACCTTCTGGAACCATCAGCCACACCCGTGAACACAGCCCGAGCGGACGCCGATTGTTTAAAATTTGTTAACCCACCCTATTTTTTAGACCCGAGATTTGCAAGATAGCCATAATTGCTCTACCTTTGCAGTGCTTTTCAGAAATCGGGGTGTAGCTCAGTTGGTTAGAGTACGCGTCTGGGGGGCGTGAGGTCGCTAGTTCGAGTCTAGTCACCCCGAC
>CAMWLW010000140.1 GCA_947175245.1 uncultured Bacteroidales bacterium | reverse complement strand
AACTATTGGCTTGCTGTAGATGGCATACGATATATCATTGATATCAAAGCCCTCGGGAGCCGACGGCACGAGTGCCACGACGATGCCGGTGTAGAATTTCTTTGTACCGAACGGCACGATGACGCGGTGGCCGGCACGCACGGCGTCGGCCAGGTGGGGCGGAATGCGGTAAGTGAATGTCGCATTGAGCGGTAACGGAACAAGAACCTGTGCAAAATTTTCCATCTTATTTGCAAATTTACTAAATAATTTGAAAGGTTGAACCTAAATGATTAAATTTGCATTATCGTAACGAATAATTAACCCAACAACTAAATAATTCAACTTACTTTAAATCGAAGTTATGGAAGCCAAGATCAAGAAAGAGTTCAAAGAGAGATTCGGCATCGAGGGCACGATGTATGCCTCGGCCGGACGTATTAACCTCATAGGCGAGCACACCGACTACAACGGCGGTTTCGTGTTCCCCGGTGCTATCGACAAGGTCATCATGGCCGAGATTGCCGCCAACGGCACCGACAAAGTGCGCGTTTATTCAATTGATATCAAGGAGTATGCCGAGTTTGGTCTGAACGAGGAGGACGCTCCCACACAGTCTTGGGCACGCTACATATTCGGCGTGTGCCGCGAGATTCTCAAGCGCGGCGGCAAGGTGAAAGGCTTTGACGCCGTCTTTGCCGGTAACGTACCCCTGGGCGCAGGCCTGTCATCGTCGGCTGCCCTCGAGAGCTGCTTCGCGTTCGCCCTCAACGACATGTTCAACGACAACAGCATCGACAAGTTTGAGTTGGCCAAGATAGGCCAGTCGACCGAGCACAACTACTGTGGCGTCAACTGCGGCATCATGGATCAGTTCGCATCGGTGTTCGGCAAGAAGGGCAACCTCATGCGCCTCGACTGCCGCTCGCTCGAGCACGAATACTATCCCTTCAACCCCGAGGGCTACAAGCTCGTCCTGCTCGACTCTAAGGTTAAGCACGAGCTCAAGGACTCGCCCTACAACAAGCGCCGCCAGTCGTGTGAGCGCGTTGCCGCCCGTCTGGGCATCGAGACCCTGCGCGACGCCACGATGGAAGACCTCGACAAGATCAAGAGCGATATCACCGCCGAGGACTACATGCGCGCCCGCTACGTGATAGGTGAGAAAGACCGCGTGCTCGCCGTGTGTGATGCTCTCGTCAAGGGCGACTACGAGACCGTGGGCAAGAAGATGTACGAGACCCACGAGGGCCTGTCAAAGGACTACGAGGTATCGTGTGAGGAGCTTGACTACCTCAACGACATCGCCAAGGAATGTGGCGTCACCGGCTCGCGCATCATGGGCGGCGGCTTTGGCGGCTGCACCATCAATCTTGTCAAGGACGAGCTGTATGACAACTTCATCGCCACTGCCAAGGCTAAGTTTAACGAGAAGTACGGTCACGAGCCCGTTGTAATCGACGTGGTTATCTCGGACGGTGCTCACAAGTGCGAGTAAACGATATGAAAATACAGTCAACGGGAGTGGCGTCGCCCAAGGGTGACATCACTCTCTATACCCTGACCAATGCCGCCGGCGCGTCAGTGACCCTGTCGTCGCTCGGAGCCGGCATCGTTGCCGTCGTTGTACCCGACCGTGACGGCAAACTCGACGACGTGGTGCTCGGCTATGCCGACGCGGCCGACTATATAGCCGACGGCCCGTGTGCCGGCAAGGTGCCCGGACGCTTTGCCAACCGCATCGCCAACGGCACGTTCGAACTCGACGGCCAGACCTACCACCTCGCCATCAACAACGGCCCCAACGCGCTTCACGGCGGCCCCGAGGGCTTCCAGAACCAGATTTGGAACTCGGCCACCGAGGGCGATGACACCGTGGTGTTCACCCACTTCAGCCCCGACGGCTATGAAGGCTATCCCGGCAACCTCCACGTCAAGGCCACCTACACATGGAGCGCCGACAACACTCTCACCCTCGTGCTCGAGGCCGAGACCGACGCCGCCACCGTCGTCAACCTCACCAATCACGTGTACTTCAACCTCGCCGGTCACGGCACAGGCTCGATGACAGGTCACAAACTGTGGCTCAAGGCATCACGCTACCTGCCCACCGACGAGACCGCCATACCCACCGGCGAGCTCGCTCCCGTCAAGGGTACCCCCATGGACTTCACCGAGCCCAAGGCCATAGGCCGTCACATGTATGCCCCGTTCAAAGACCTCAAGATAGGCAAGGGCTACGACCACTGCTGGGTGCTTGACGACTATGAGAAAGGCAAGCTGCAGCACGTGGCCACGCTCGCCGACGAGAAGTCGGGCCGCTCGGTCGAGGTGTCGACCACCCAGCCCGGCGTTCAGGTCTATGGCGGCAACTGGCTCGAAGGCTGTCCCGCAGGCAAGGACGGCGCCGTCTATCACGACTATGCCGCCGTGGCCCTCGAGTGTCAGGGCTTCCCCGACGCCCCCAACAAACCCGGATTCCCCTCTCCTGTTCTCCGCCCGGGTCAACAGTATAAGGAAACCATCAAATTTACTTTTAAAAATACAAAATGAAACCTACATTATTTGTTTTAGCAGCCGGCATGGGCAGCCGTTATGGCGGCCTCAAACAGCTTGATCCCCTCGGCCCCAACGGCGAGACCATCATGGACTACTCGATCTATGATGCCATCAAGAGCGGATTTGGCAAAGTAGTTTTTGTTATCCGTAAAGACTTCGAGCAGGACTTCCGCGAGAAAATCCTGTCAAAATATGAGGGCCACATCCCCGTTGAGGTCGTGTTCCAGTCGACCGACAAGCTCCCCGAGGGCTACACCTGTCCCGCCGACCGTGCCAAACCCTGGGGCACCAACCACGCCGTGCTCATGGGCCGCGACGTCATCAACGAGCCCTTTGCCGTTATCAACGCCGACGACTTCTATGGCCGCGACGCCTTTGAGGTTATCGCCAAAGAGCTTCAGCGTCCCCGCGACAAGAAGGGCGACTACTGCATGGTAGGCTTCCGCGTAGGCAACACCATGACCGAGAACGGCTCGGTGGCACGCGGCGTATGCTCGACCAAGGACGGCCTGCTCACCTCGGTGGTAGAGCGCACCGCCATCAGCTACGACAAAGACCACAACATCGTGTTCACCGACGAGAACGGCGTCGAGCAGACCCTCGAGCCCACCACTCCCGTGTCGATGAACCTGTGGGGCTTCACACCCGACTACTTTGACTACAGCGAGCGCGAGTTCAAGAAATTCCTTGACAAGGACATCAATACCCCCAAGGCCGAGTTCTTCATCCCCCTGTGTATCGACACACTGATCAACAGCGGCGAGGCCACCGTCAAGGTACTCGACACCACCAGCAAGTGGTTTGGCGTCACCTATGCCGCCGACCGTGACGGCGTGGTAGCCAAGTTTGCCGAGCTCCACAAGGACGGCACCTATCCCGAGAAACTTTTCTGATAGCTCATCCACCCACATTGATAACCCACGCCGGGGTGACACAGCCAGTCACCCCGGCGTTGCTTTTTGATGGCCGCGGCTACCGCGAAAATCAACAAATGTTGAGAAATCACGCCGATTAGTGAATTTTAAGAAGTTAAATTGCTTGCCGATTGATTAAAATACCCCCGACGGCAGCAAAATCGACATGCCTGCCGTCACCCCCTCCCGAGCCAATACCACCGACATCGACTTCCTCGAAACCGACTACCACTGATGCGGTTATAGAT
>CAMWLW010000139.1 GCA_947175245.1 uncultured Bacteroidales bacterium | reverse complement strand
CGGGGGGATAGGGGTATATCAGGCGCGGTTAGCGGATGATGACTTTGGTAGCGGGGGTGCCCTGGCGCTTGATGTAGAGGCCGGGTGCGGGATTCTCAACACGTACGCCCTGGAGGTTGTAATACTCAACGGGAGCGTCGGCATTGTCGTCAACCACTACGTTGTCTACGCCGGTATTCATTTCTTCCTGCTGGAACTCTGCGAGACCGTCGGGAGTATAGTAGCGGTAGCTGTAAGCGCGTGTACCGATCAGCGAGCCGGGAACGGTAGATGAGCGGAATGCCTTCTCAGCGGCGGAAACCTTGGCGGGAGCGCTGGCGGCTTTCTTTTTGCCCATGAGCTCGTCCTGATTGAGCACGTTGTAGAATTTGATTTCCTTAAATACGAACGTTGTCCAAGGTGTGGTGTTGAAGTTAACATGTACAGCTAACGAACCATTCTCATGGCCGCCATATATATCATACTCGTAAACCATAAAGCGGTCACCGTTCATGAGATATGGATTGGTTGTACCGTCAGCATCCCAAGGCTCTTTTACGCCTGTTCCATCGACAAATGTCTTAACTTCGGGGATAGAGGCTATTGTGGTACCCTCATTTTCCCATTTATAGAAAGAGCGGTGGTCGATAGGATAGGCTGCTGCGATATCATTATCGCCTATGCCGTTATAAGAGGTAGCCCAAGCTGATCCGGCATTAAATCCAGAGGTATATATGCTCGTTATCTCGTTGCTGTGAGCATCATCCTGAGCGTGACGGCCACGGTAGAGCACCTGAAGCACCATGCGGAATCGTACAGGATGATCGGCATCCTTGCCATTAATCTTTGTAGGATCGGCATAGAATGTAACCTGGAACGAACGAGTATTATTGGTTGATGAAGGCCAGCTATATACACTATTACCGGGGCTCCACTGCTGTGTGTAAACCAAGCAATTGCCTACATTTTCAGAGGGATGTTTCTGAATAGTAAAACCTTTTATCTTGTCATCGATATATGTTTTGGCATCACCGTCGCCGTGGTGAGTGCTCATGTCAGCTCCACGAACGTGAATGGCAGTAACATGACCGTCTTTATCCATGGCAGACTGAGTGTAGATGCCTGCAGGCGCAGTCCATGTTCCACTCGTCGACGTAGTGGGCAGCTCAGCGAATTTCCATACAGTACCAGGCTCATATTTGTCGAAGTCATATCCGGCCGGTGTTACATCCTGAAGGATAGCATATACCTGACGGATAACTGTGACTGTATTTTCAACAGTATTAAATGTGACGTTGTAGGGACCGGCGTCTACTGTCCACTCATTGGCAGGCGATACATAGTAGTCATCGGTGTCGGTTATCTTGGTACCGTTAACAGCTGGGCCGTAGGCGACACCATCAACAAGGAACGACAGGGCAGTACCTGTGATATTAATATTCTTTGCTTTGTAGATACCATCTGAACCCTCGAGGTCAAGCACCATATCCTCGCCATCGATTTCGGCCACGAGGCTTACATTGGCAGCCTCAACGGCGGGACGTGGAGTGTCGGTAGTGGCAGTGATAGTTTTGTTGCCAAGGTCGACTACAAAGTGCCAGTTGCCATTCCAGGGGGTCTTGATATTGTTGGCATTGCCCTCAATAAGATCAAGTTTTATACCGTTACCCAAAATATCAGAATCGGGTTTATCTTTACCTCCTTCAACATCATTATTGATGTGCCAGGTCTGATCTGTAACAGTAAACGCATTAGGATCTCTTGACGGGTCAATAGTTGTCATCTTAAAGTATGTATGCTGAATATCATCGCTGTCAGACGAATGGATATCAAACTCATAGATACCATTAGAACCTGTATTAGGATGAACGACTAACGGCTGTGTTTTATCCCAATTATTAAATTTGCCAATTACATGCAAATTAGGTTGGTTGGGATCAACCCAATCGGCAGGCTTTTCAGGAATTGAAGTAATTTCGGCACCTGATGAGAATGATGGAGCGGTAGCGGGATCAGAACCGCTGACACCGGCTGCGTCAACCTTAACGGGAATCGAGGTGGTGATACCGTTGTAGGTAGCAGTCAGCGCGAAGTAACCAGACTCGGGAGCGATCATCTTGCGCTTTGTTGCGTCAAACGTAGCCTCGGGAGCCGAGAGGGTGTAGTTCTTAAGACCGGCTGATATGAGAACTCCATACTTGTTGTAGGCGTAGATGACGGGCTGATAGCCACGGCCTGGCTTGATGGTTAGAGCCTTGTCGACAAATTCGATGCGAGCAACCTCACGATCCTCGGGAGCTTCAGTAACAGCAAAGAGACCGTTCATGACGGGACGCTGATATGTAGATGATCCCTGTACATCAGAGCGCTGACCTAAATTTTCAACATGAAGCACTGAAGATCCTCCGCCATCAAAGTTTAGTGCCTCATGGCAACCCATTGCCTGCATCAGATTGCCCAATGCTTTAACTGTCATGCCATCATTCATAAGTGCACTTTCCTCTACAACAAAAATATACATTTTTGTCTTATCGGCATTATATCCTACTGCAGTACGAGCTCTGCGTTTACTTAAAGCCAGATCGGTGGGAGTAGTTGGAACACTCGTAATAACATTGTTATTGGTAACGATACGAGGGAATCCACCGGCAGTCTCACGGCAAGTCATTGCCACACCGTCAGCAGTGAACGGGAAGTTAAGAGTGATCTTATCTCCTACCTTAACCTGATCAAGTTTTCCCTTTGCAGCATTGAATGGATGCTCGGCGTTTGAGCAGTTTGCACCTGAAAGAACAAGTCCACCTTTGGGGACTTTCATGTTACCACCGGTTCCACTTTGAGTAACTTTAGTTGCAACATATTCAACAGGCTCACCTATAATAAACTTCTGACCGGCTACAGGCACGAGAGCTACTTCAACGCCCCAGTGATTCTGAGAAGTGTAACCGGTTTGATTGGGGAACTGCTTATTTTCTCCATTTTCTTTAATGGTATTTCCACTTGCGTCAATTTCAGTATGAACCTTATCATAATCAAGCTTCATAAAGTCCTCGGTGTAAGCCACCATGTAACCTTCCCAACGTGTATTGGTGTTGAAACGGACTGAATTTTCGGTGTGACCATTGGGTAAAGTGACGGTTCCGAGTGTCTCATCGGTATGAACCATCCAACCCGGGTCAACAGAACCATTCAACTGAATATCAGTTGCAATCGTGGGAACGCCGTTTTTATCAATGATAAATTGATTGGGGAGCTTCTCGTTAGACATAGTAGCACCGGCTGAAACATATACGCCATCAGCAACACAAGTACCACAAGTAGACGAACCGAAAAAGTCGGCATTAACACCTGCAAAATAGTGCTTTTGATAAGTGGTGTTGTCTGACATCAGGTTTCTGACTGTCCTTTTTACATTATCATTGGTATTGCCTGCACGCGCAACCTTGAGCGTAACATAGGGATCGGTCAAATCAATTTCGAGATAATTGATGTGAGTTGACGCATTAAATGGGTCATCATCTGAACCTGTAGTGGTAAAATGTAACAGCGCTCGGGTTTCAGTGGTACCTGGTCCCACCGTTACATGATAGATAGTATCAGTCTGCATATACCCATAATGCTGAGTATGCCATGTCGCTGACTGAGCCATAATCGAGCCTGCACACATAAGTGCAGCGACAAACATTGAAGATTTCTTCATGGTGATAAAGTTGGTAAATATATAGTTTATAATCTCTACAAATCGGGACGCGCCGACGTGACGGCACGGGAATGTAAATCGAGGCAAATTTATAGATTTTTTAATAATAATCCAATAGTTTTTGCAAAAAATTCGACCTGTCGGTCGAGGTTTAATAATTTTCGGCTAACGCCGAGGTTTAATTACGAGGCTGCGCCTCGTTGGTTTAAAAGTTTAGATGTTTATGAGGGTTTGGGTGGAGACAACATCGCCCCTCCGGGGCTCGGGGGTGGGAGGGGTGTTGCTGTCCGCACACTCGGT
>CAMWLW010000138.1 GCA_947175245.1 uncultured Bacteroidales bacterium | reverse complement strand
TCATCATTGAGAACATACCTTTCTTCATCTCGCCGCCATACCATGTGTTGATGATAACCTGCTCTTTAGAGGTGGTGTTGAACACAACGGCGGTCTCGCTGTTGAGGCCGAGTTCCTTGTAGTTCTCGACTTTAGCCTTAGAGGCGTTGTAGACGATGAAGTCGGGCTTGAAGTCCTTGAGTTCCTCCTCGGTGGGAGCGATGAACATGTTGGTCACGAAGTGAGCCTGCCATGCAACCTCCATGATGAAACGAACGGCCATGCGGGTGTCCTTGTTGGCACCGCAGAAACGGTCAACTACATAGAGTTTCTTGTTGCTGAGCTCCTTGACGGCGATCTCCTTGACGGCAGCCCAGGTCTTTTCGGTAACAGGCTTGTTGTCGTTCTTGTACTCCTCGGTTGTCCACCATACATTGTCCTTCGAGTTCTCGTCGAGCACAATGAATTTGTCTTTAGGTGAACGGCCGGTGTAAACGCCGGTCATAACGTTTACAGCGCCAAGCTCGGTTACTACGCCTTTCTCAAAGCCTTCGAGGGTGGGAAGGGTCTCCTCCTTGAAGAGCTCCTCATACGAGGGATTGTAGATAATTTCAGTGGTACCGGTGATACCATACTGAGTTAAATCAATTTTGCTCATTTCGTTTAAATTATATTAGGGTTTTACTAATTTCGGTCGTTTTAGCGAAGGCAATCTGACGGCACGGGCAGTCAGTCCCTACTAATTCGACTGCAAAGATAGTGAGGATTTTTGAAAATCAATCACAATTAGAGAAAAATTTCGCTAATCTTTCACCTGGCGCGGGATAAATGAAAGCCCGGAGAGTGCATCATATCTTTTGACGCGCTCTCCGGGCTGTTTATTCCGGTATGGGTCTGCCCCCGGGGTAGGGCCGAACAGTTTATTTGACTGCGATTTTCTCGGCTTGGTTGCCTTTGACGCGTATATATACACCGGTTGTCAGTGACGATTCTGATACGCGCAGGCCCTGGAGGTTGTACCAGACGGCGGGAGCGTCGGCGTTGTCAATCAGCACGCCTTCAACGCCCGAGTGGCTCAATGTCACGGTAGCCACGTTACTCTCGGCTACGGCTCCGTGGTTGTAGACGGGCACGACGGTGTAGTTGAATTCGTACTGACCGTCGGGATGCTCGGCTGTGAGGGGCTCGTCGGTGTAGAGCACGCCGTCGTGGAGCTCGGCTGTGATGGGTTCACCGTCGCGGAAGACGTGGTAACCTATGATGGCGAGGTCTTCGGGCTGTGAGGGGGCGGCTTCGTAGGTCACGTCATCGATGAAGAGGGCCAGAGTGTCGTAGGTGTTGTGACGTATGGCGAAGTATTTGGCACCCTCGGGGAGGTTGAAGGTGATGAGGGTCCACTCTTCAGGCACAGTGCCGTCGGCTGCAAGGCCGGTGATGTCGGTCACCTGAGTGGTGAATGACGCCACGGCGTTGTCGCCGGTCGAGTAGTATATCTCGAGTGTTTCGGGCCAGGCGACGGTGTAGCTCTTGGCCATGAAGGTGACGGTCTGGGCGTTGCCCGAGAGTTCGGGCGATATGAGCCAGTTGTCGTTGTCGGCACTCTGTGCGCTCGGGGCGAGCATGTAGCGCTGTCCGCTATAGGCCGCGGCGTCGGCGGCATACTGTGCGGGCACCTCAGCGATGATGTTGTCAAAAAGCTGGAAGGCTATGGGGCTTGTCTGGTAGGGGTTGTATTGCTCGCGGAAGACGTTGTAGGTCTTAACACCATCGCCGTCATAGACGGTCCAGTCGCCGGCGCCGCTTATAGACATCGGGGTGTAGTCGTCGCTCTCGAAGTCCTCAGTCACGGTCTCGGCTACAGCCTCGTCGTTGACGGGGTGGCTCCATGAGAGCACTACGCGTGAGCCGTCGGCTGTGGCCACGAGGTCGTTGACTGTAGCGAATGATGCTCGGCTCACGGTAACGGTGGCCGTCGCCGTGTTGTCGGCGGGTGTGCCGTCACCGTCAAGCTGTATGGTGAGGGTCACGTCGGCAGCATCGGGGGCGTTGTAGGGGATTGTGTAGGCGAGCTCGACGTCGGCAAATGTGTTGGGCTCAATCTGTGCGAGGGTCTCGGTGGCGGTTTCCTTGCCGTTGACAGTCCACACGGCAACGGGCGAGGCGGCTGTGGTACCGAGGTTCTCGATGTGGGCGGTGAACTTGACGTTGTCGCCTGGACGGGCCTTGGTGGCACCGTTAAAGGTCACGATGCGCAGGTCGTTGTCGTCGAGATTGCGCACGCAGATGTTGTCGAGGGGTATGCTCCACATGTGCTCGTCGTCGTTGTGAGCGGCCACGAGGCGTATCTCAACCATCACGGCACCCATCTCCTTGAACTTGTCAAGGGGCAGTCGTGCGAGAGTCCAATCGTCTGTCGGGTTGGCCTTGAGGTCAATGGCAGCGATGTTGGTCATGTCGCCGATTTCGTGTCCGGCATACACTTCGATTATACTGCCCTGGCCCTGATAGTAGAATTCGAGCACTGGTTTGGTGGCTTTGGATATATCGGCACGGGTCGATATAAGTCCGTAAGCTACGTCTTTGTCGACGGGCATCCAGAAGAAGAAGCCGCCGTCGCCGTCCTGTGACGCGAGGGGTTTGGGGCTGTCTGGATCCTCGGGGTCAAAGAGCGAGGCAAAGTAGTCGTCGGTTACGGTACCTGACTGCATGTAGCCGTTGACTACAGTGTTGCCGAGCCACAAGGTCTCGTAATAGCCGCCGCCAAACGATTCGCGTTTGGGAAGTGCATCGGGGGTGCCGGCGGTGATGATGTTCGACACACCGTCGAGCGAATAATTCTCGTCATATCCGGCTGTTACCTGATAGGCATAGAAGTCCTGTTCGGTCATATCCTCATAGCTGATGGTACAGGAGGTAGAGGTTGTTGTGAAGAGGGCGGGGTCGTAGTATGTGCCGAACGCATCAAAAATGTAATAGGTCACGCTCTCTGGGTCGACATAACCGCCATGCTCGCCGGTCTCGGGTACTGCGTCCCATGCAAGGGTGGCGGTGGTGTAGTCGGCATTGACCGAGAGGCGCACGTTCTCGGGAGCGAGCGGGGTGTCTTTGCCACACCATATCGATTTGTATTCTACCATGTCGCCGGCCACGTCTCCATCATAGGCTACGCCGGTGAAGCGGTTGTTGATACCCTGATACATCTCGACGTTCTCCACGGTGATTATCTGGCCGGGAGCTACGTTTTCATAAGTGAATTTGTCTACACCCCAGCGTGAGGTGATTTCTACCTTGGAAATTGTCTCGAGGGGGTTGCCGCCTTTGGTGAGTGTGGGGGCGGTGTATTGTATGGTGGCTTTCAGTTCGCCTTTGGGTGCGAGGGTCCATGAGAGTTGGCCGGCGGCGGGCGGGTCAACAACTACCGGGGGCTCGGTGCTGCCGGCTTTCATGCCTACGTTGGCGAGCTTCAGGGTGCCTTTGTCGGTTTTGGCTGTGGTACAGTGGAAACCGAGGTAGTAGTAGCCTTCCTCGGCAATGGTACAGTTGTGGTTGTATTCTGTAAAATCCTTAGCGGTGTACTTGGTCGAGGGTGAAATGACAGTCGTGGCGGCCTCTACGGTAGGCTCGGTGGCAAGGGCCACGTCCATTTCAACGGCCAGTGCTCCCGAACCCATCATGCCCACCTCGAACGATACGGTGTAGTCGCCGGGTGTAAGGTGGATAGGCACTGTGAAGAGCCAGTCGTCGTTGTTGTCAATGTCGGCTGCATTGGGAACCATGCATGCCGCGTAGCCGTTGGCAGTGCCATGCTGCCACTTGCGGTTGTCGTCGTTGACATTAATGGCGGTGTAGTTAGCCACCTCAGAGCCTCCCTTGCCAAGGTTGTGTTTGAAAGGTACCTCAACGGCGTTGGCGGGCACCTCGGCTGCCACGCGCATGGGTTTGGGGGCTTCAATGCGTGCTGTGGCGGCATGGTGGTCGCGGTTAATTTGCTTGATACCGCTATGCGTGCGTGAGCCTGTTCGGGTCTCAGGACCTGCTGCCCCGACCGCAAGTGCGCCGGCTACAGCCAGAGTAATAAGTAGTAAAGTTTTCTTCATATAATTAATAATGATGGTTTGTCAAACTGTCTCGATTTAATAATTAGCCTGCAATTATCAAATTGAGCTGACAAAATTACAATATTTTGCAATGTTATCCAACATTATGTTATTATTTTGAGCAAAATACTTTCTGATTATCCACACATGATAAAAGGAACAACCGCTTAACGTGGGGCTAAGCGGTTGTTGTTTGGGTGTTGAGGGGTTACAGGCGGGTGGGGAG
>CAMWLW010000137.1 GCA_947175245.1 uncultured Bacteroidales bacterium | reverse complement strand
CCGCCGCCCCCGATAAGACCGTCCGTGATAAATCCGTTACCACCTATAACCCACCAGCCTCCTACCGCCTCCCATCCCGCCGTCAGTCGGTCATTCGCCCCAAAAAGTTAATCCGCATCAGCTGTTAAGCCGAGTCGCTTTCCCACTAACATCATCGGTAACATTCCCCAAAAATTGTCGAAGCAAAATCAACATGGATTATCACTAAAAATCGATGTTTTAATTTTTATTGGGTCGGGGATTGTTTATAATCCGAATAAAAGTATTACTTTTGCACCCGCATGGTCACGCGACCGTGCAGACATATTGTGTAAGCGTTTCATGCTTGATCCTTTCACGGAAATCGCCAATTTCAAAGTACGAAGGAGAAAGCAGTCAAAGAACGCTCATGCTTGTCGTATATCCACTCCCCGACAAGGGGAAATCGATATTCGATTAGGGCGTGGGAGTGGACTGTTTATTTCGTACAAGGCGTTTGGCGATGCCCCGTGAAGATAGGCAGGATATCATTCCACGCTTCTCTTTTTTTAATAACCTAATCGTCAAATCGGGAATGGAGGCGACAACGACAAGCAGCTATGAACAAAGTTCTAAAGTCTTTTTTGTGCGTGATTTTTTTAGGCCTGCTCGCTTCGTGCAGCAGCAGTGACGACAAGGATGAGGATTTGCTCCCACCCCCGTCTATTAGTGATGACAAGGAAGATCAAGCGCCGACCATTGTTGGAAAATGGATTTGTTTCAATGATGCTCATGGTAATCATATGTTTGACCCGATTATTCTTTTATTTAGTGAGGATGGTACAGGCTATATATGGTTTACAGAATACATGTCATCTGATAGGGATGAGTTTGATTATGTGCTTAATGGTTCAAAACTTACTCTTAGATATGTAGATGGTGATATTGCGACCATAAGATACGAGTTGTCATCCAATGGAGAGACTCTGATTATATATGGCCTTGACGACGACGATTTGGCTGTGTTGTCTTTTGTACCCCTTGAACAATAATCAATTTAAATTCTTCACATTATGAGATCATTGTTTATTACAAGCATTTCATTGCTTGTGCTGTTGTGCTGTTCGGTGTCGTGCAGCAATCAGGATAATACCGCGCAACAGGAAGCCCTGCGCATGGAGCGTGACTCGCTAATGATTGTCAACCAGTACAGCCAACGCGAACTGTCACGTATGACAGCCTTTTTTGATGAAGTGGCCGCCTGTATTGACAGTATCACCGAACAGGAAACTCTCCTTGCCGCACAAATTGACGTCGAGACAAACCGCCGCTACAGTCAGCGCGAGATGTCGCGCCGTCTCAATCAGCTGTCGGAGATTATCATGGGCCAGAGAGAGCGTATATCGTCGCTTGTCGACTCGCTGAATAACCGCGTCGACACGACACGTACCAATGGCCTGCGCAGCACTATCAAGTATCTGATAGGTCAGTTGGCTGAAAAAGAGGAGCAGATCAACCGCCTGAAAGCTGAGATTGGTGTACACCAGCGCAACATACGGTCACTTAACGACCGCGTCGACAATCTCACAGCCGAGGTCAGCGACCTCACTGTTCAGAACAACGCCCTCACCGAGGCCGTTCAGGTTCAGACCGAGATAATAAACGAGGGTAGCGTGCTCGTGGCCACCAAAGAGCAACTCAAGGCAATGGGTGTGATTGAAGGCGGCGGATTGCTGAAACGGTCTAAGACTAATCTTAGCAAGGTAAACCTATCTATGTGCAGCCGGGTCAATATCGCCGAGTTCAGCGAGTTGCCCATACGGTCGAAAAAAGTGACGATACTGTCGCCGGCCCCCTCGTCGAGCTACGCGCTCAGTGTCAGCGGCGATGTCACCACATTGATTATACGTGACGCAAATGCCTTCTGGAGCCTGTCAAACATACTTGTAATACAAACTCAATAATTAAACTTCCAATTTATGAAAAAGCTTATCTTGATGGTGGCGCTGCTTGTGGGCAGCCTGTCAATGTTTGCCGAGACTCATACCGTGGCAAGAGGTGAAACCCTGCAAAGTATCGCCGAGAAATACAACCTCACAACAAAACAACTTGTTGAGGCAAATCCCGGTGCCGAGAAACTGTTCTATGTCGGGCTCAAACTCACTATTCCCGAGAGTGTGGCCCCGTCCAACGCCGCCGTTAACAATCAATCTTCCTCAGCAACTTATGCCCCGTCAACCGCACAGCAGGTTGAGACACACTCTTATCAACCCGAGACGGCCAACGATGATGCACCCGGCGCTGAGTTTGCGGGAATAATAGAATGGGGCTTTTTACCCAAAACAGGAGGGTCGACCAACTTAGCCTATACAGCTACTGTTGGTGTCAATTATTATTTTATGCACAAGAATACAGGCCTGTTTGCAGGCGCGCGGATTGGATATAGCTCGGCAACGCTTAATTTACACGAAAGCGAGCGTGGAAGCTACTACGATCTTACCCGGTCGTCTCACTTTATTTCAATTCCCTTGAATGTGGGTTATGCATTGACTACATCTAATAAAAATTTTGGTATCACACCCTATGCCGGCTTAGATTTAAATTTTTGTGTAGCTGCTAAAGACAAAGAGAAAAAACATACCAGTGGTTCTTCAACTGAAGAGACATTTAAACTGGGAAAAAAAGTCGGTATAGATGCACGTGTAGGTGTGCAATTGCGACTTGGCGGGTTTAATGTGGGTGGATCGTATGTCATGCCGCTGAACGATAATCAAGAAATGTACTTTGGCGATGATTCCTATTTCGCAATAAACATAGGCTGGGGATTCTGATAATAGACACAATTAATTATAACTAACTTTTATTAACCTAAAAATCAATTATTTAAAATGAAAATCTACAAGTTTTTAACCATCATGGTCATTACCTTCATGTCAGGCATCACAGTTACATCTTGCTCAAGCGACGATGACGAAGATAAGCAGCCGGGTATCGTCGGCACGTGGCTTTACTCTGATAACGATGAGGATAGCTACGATGAATTTACTTTGGTATTCAACTCTAACCACACAGGTTATATTAGAAACGAGTATGGTTCGAGAGCTGCCGTTACACAGCAAATGAATTTCGACTGGTCGTTAACCTCTACAAGCGATGGATATCAAATGCTTTCAGTCATTTATACATCGGGAGATAGAAATATGGATGGACCCTTTGAGGGCGGCTATGCTCAATACAATTGTCGCGTTACAATTGCCGGTTCGACACTGTCAATAAAAATTAGTGACGGTTATGTAATGCTTTTCAAGCGTAAATAATAATCTTCAAGCATAGAAACTAAAAAGCAAACTGAATATCAAAATGAAGAAAACATATAGATTCTTCAGCACGATATTATGTATTATGCTGTTGATTGTTGGCGCTACCGCTTGCAGCAGTGACGATGATGATATCTCAAATTCTGCCGGCACGAGTATTGTAGGAAAGTGGCGTGATGGGAGTAAAGTTATGACTCTTGGTACGGATGGTTCCTATAGGTCAGACCTTAACGACAAGTATGGTCAATATCGTGTAGGCACGTATTCTTATAATCCTTCCAACTCGCTAATGACTATTAACGTAAAAGCAGTTGAAGGCCAAAATGGGGCGTATCAGCAAACACTGATTGTCCAGACTCTTACGTCATCTACGCTCGTGTTATTATATGCTGACGGAGATGTTGAAGGTTACTACACAAGACAATAATACATTAGGTATAAATTAAAAATATGAAAACAATAAAGCTAATCATTATTCTTCTATCGGTCACTATTAGTTCTTCCCTGGTATCTTGTGGAACGGATGAACCCTCATTACCCAATAAAGATAATGAATGGAATAATAGCGATTGGAACAATTCTAATAATGACAATAACGGCGAAGACAATCCGTCGTCAAATATCGAGGGCTCAGAAATACTTGGCACATGGTACTATTTGAGCCCCGATGAAGCTATAAAAATCGAAATTAGATTTACCTCCGAAACATATCTTTTGGGTCATAAATGTTTCGTTTCAGTAGATTCTAAATTTCCTTCATATACATCAGATAATATGAAAAGTTGGGAATATAAGGATAATAAGTGGAAAATAGTAAGTCTCGATATTGGAGGCCCTTTTTTGCCCTCATTAATTATTGAGAATGTATTTGACGATGAAATGTGGGCCGATTTAGTACGGGGATCATCCCAAAGACTTAAATTCAAGAGAAAAGATATGGGGCAACCTTCTACCCCGACAGGAAAAGTTCTCGCGCCTGATGGATTTTTTGGCAATTATGTATGGAACGGTTATGTCTCCGGATATAAT
>CAMWLW010000136.1 GCA_947175245.1 uncultured Bacteroidales bacterium | reverse complement strand
TTCTTGATGTACTCGTCGATCTTGGCAGCGTCGGTGGTTACATCTTTATATGTAGCGATAACGGTCTTGTCGGTAATGACGGTCTTGGGCGAGTTGCCGAACATGTCGGCCATCTCGAGGTCGATAGGTTTGACACCCTTGGCGTCCTCAAACACGAACTTATGGTCGCCTGTGGTCTCACCTACTACATACATCGGAGCGCGTTCACGGTCGGCGATGCGCTTGACATATTCGATATTTTCCTCGTCGATGATCATGCCCATGCGCTCCTGGCTCTCGTTGCCGACAATCTCTTTGTATGAGAGAGTCTTGTCGCCGACAGGAAGCGACTGGATGTCGATGTGGCCGCCTGTGGCCTCGACGAGCTCAGACAGGGCGTTGAGGTGACCGCCTGCACCGTGGTCGTGAATCGAGACGATGGGATTGTTATCGCTCTCGGCGAGGGCACGGATGACGTTTGACACACGTTTCTGCATCTCGGGGTTGGCACGCTGCACGGCGTTCAGCTCGATCGAGTTGTCATAGCAACCTGTATCGACCGATGATACAGCGCCACCGCCCATACCGATGCGGTAGTTGTCACCACCCATCACGACGACTTTCTCGCCGGCAACGGGCTCGCCCTTGATGGCATCTTTCTTGGCAGCGAAACCTACACCGCCGGCAAGCATGATGACCTTGTCATAGGCATACTGTTTGCCGTTCTCGTCGTGCTCGAATGTGAGCAGCGAACCGCAGATGAGGGGCTGACCGAACTTGTTGCCGAAGTCGCTGGCACCGTTCGAAGCTTTGATGAGAATTTCGGCCGGAGTCTGGTAGAGCCACACGCGCGGATTCATCATCAGCTCCCAGCTGTGCTCCATCGACATGCGCGGATAAGAAGTCATATAGACTGCTGTACCGGCGATAGGCAGGCTGGCCTTACCGCCACCGAGACGGTCACGGATCTCACCGCCCGAACCGGTTGCGGCACCGTTGAACGGCTCGACCGTGGTGGGGAAGTTGTGAGTCTCGGCCTTCAGCGATATTACGGTATCAATCTTTTTGGTCTCAAAGAAGTCGGGCTTATCGGGGTTGACAGGATAGAACTGGTCGACCGACGGGCCCTTAACAAATGCCACATTATCTTTATAGGCCGACACGAGGCCGTTGGGATTAAGCTGTGATGTTTTCTTGATGAGCTTGAAGAGCGACATCGGCTTCTCCTCGCCATCGATGATGAACGTGCCGTTGAATATTTTGTGACGGCAGTGCTCGGAATTTACCTGTGAGAAACCGAACACCTCGCTGTCGGTGAGCTTGCGGCCGAGCTTCTCGCTCAGGCTGCGCAGGTAATCTTCCTCATCCTTGCTCAGTGCGAGGCCCTCCTGTTTGTTATACTCAGTGATATCATCAATGTAGACTATCGGGTCGGGGGTCTTATCTACATTAAACACGCGCGAGTTGAGGCCCTGATACACTCGCTGGAGCATCTTGTCAAATGCAGGCTCGGCATCTTTAGACAAAGCGAACTCCTCGATACGGGTTATGCCCGACAGGCCCATGTTCTGAGTGATCTCGACGGCGTTGGTGCTCCACGGGGTGATCATTTCCTTGCGTGGCCCGACAAATGTACCTTTGACTGATGTCGCGCTCAGCGGACGAGCCTCGCCCAGGAGCCATGACAGTCGTTCTTTCTCGTCGGACGTGAACCGGTGATCACTCTCGACAGCATAAATCGTTGAAGATCCTTTTTTGAAAAATGTAATCATGATTGATGATATGGGGTTTATGGTGCAAAATTACGCAAATTCCACGATATATCGCCCCGGATGGCGTGTAAAAATCACCGCATGTCATAAAATATCATATTTTAAAGATTTTTAGTGCAATATGGGTGTATATCATTTCGATAAATGAAAAATTATAAGTAATTTTGCACATTGTAAATTAACTTCGGCCTTAAACCGGCTACAAATCACATAATCGCTAATGAGTAATAGGATACTGTATATCTCTCAGGAAATCACGCCCTACCTGTCGGCCAACCGTATGTCGACAATCGGTCAGAAATTGCCGCAATACGCTCAGGAAAACGGATATGAGGTGCGCATTTTTATGCCCAAATACGGGGCTATCAATGAGCGCCGCAACCAGCTCCACGAGGTTATAAGACTGTCGGGCATGAACGTAATAATTGACGATACCGATCATCCTCTTATCATTAAGGTGGCAACACTGCAGCCATCACGCATGCAGGTCTACTTCATCGACAGCGACGACTACTTTATACACAAAACCATCAGCGAGCTCGAGCTCAACCTGTACCCCGAGGAGAATGACGAGCGCATGATGTTCTTCTCGTACGGCGTCATCGAGACCGTCAAGAAGCTGCGCTGGGAGCCGTGCATAGTCCACTGTCAGGGATGGGTGTCATGCCTCGCCCCGCTGTACATGAAGACACTGTATGCCGACGACCCGACATTCAAAAATGCCAGGATAGTCTACAGTCTCTACAACGACAGCTTTGACGGCAATCTCGATGCACGTTTTGTCGACAAGCTCGAGGAAGCCGGCATACCGGCCGACATCGTCGCCCGGCTCAAAGGCAAGGATTTCAACTATACCGAGCTGATGAAACTCGCCATTGACTTCAGCGATGAAATCGCGATATCATCACCCGAAGCGTCACAGGAGCTGATAGACTACGCACGCTCGACGGGCAAACCGATAATCGAATACCCCGGCGACGACAACAACTTCGCCCCCTACGTCGAAGCCTACAACAATATGATAAAATAATCACGAACCCAACATATTCATTTACGCCAGACGATGAATAGACTCACTCTTACCGCACTTGCCGTTGCAGCCGTCGCCGTCACATCGTGCGACAACAGCAATGACATCGGTGCGTCAATCATAAACGACGAAATATCAATCGTCACCGACGACGACTTCACGATAGCCGGAAAATGTATCAGGAACGAGAAAGTGCAGTCGCGCACAACGATGCAGCTTATCGGCTCAATCGACGCGACCGAGTATGGCTCGCTGTACAGCGACTTCGTCACCCAGTTCATGCCTGCGGCGACGATCGTGACCGAGGGCGTTGTCATAGACGGGCTGACCCTGCGCATGGCCATACCCAAATCGACAGGATATGTAGGCGATACCATCGTGCCGATGGGACTCGAAGTGTACGAGCTCACCGACAATCTGAAATACCCGATATACAGTTCATTCGGCGACGAGGTAGCCAACTACTATAACCCGGACAAACCGATAGCATCTAAAGTTTATAACTTCAACACCGCCGGACTGAGCGACTCAATCAAAGCCTTGTCCTATTTCGAGATTCCTGTAGACCTGCCCAAATCGCTTGCCCAGCGCCTGTTCGACATATACATCGAGAATAAGGAGAACTACCTCATCCCCGAGCAGTTCGCCAAGAAATTCCACGGCCTGTATGTCAAGAGCAACTATGGCGACGGACGCGTAGTCAAGATCGGAGCCACGATGATGTCGCTCAAATACCACATCGACGGCAAGACCGACGCTGGCAAAGATACAGTATATAATTATGTAGGCGACTACTATGGCGTCTCACCCGAGATCATCACCAACAACAACATCACATATCAGATGTCAAAAAATCTCGAGAATCGCTTTAACGCCGGCGAGAACCTGCTCGTAGCCCCCATAGGCCTTGACATGGAGATAAAGTTCCCCATCAACAATATACGTGACTCATATCTCACAGGTGCCGGCAAACTCGCCGTCATAAACAGCCTGTCGTTCAGTCTGCCGGTCGAGGAGATTGACAACACCTACGGCATCAATCCCCCGCCCTACATCCTGATGGTTCGCAGCGACAAGAAAGCCGAGTTCTTTGCCAAAAACCAGATTACCGACAATCTGACATCATTCCTTGGCACATATAACTCGACCGACAAGTGCTACGAATTCCCCGACTTGAGAGCATATCTCACCGAGAGCATCAAGAACGAGAACCCGGCAAGCGAGGAAGAATACACATTTACAATCACGCCCGTCACCGTCAACACCGAGACCGACTCATCATCAAGCTATTACTACTATTACACAACCCCCACAACCACTATCAGCTCGATTGTACCCTATGTCGAGACACCGGTGATGGTAAAAATTTTGCTTGATGACGCAAAAATTTCTCTCTCATATAGCAAACAAACTGTAAAAATATAGTAACTTTGTACTGCGAATCAATAACACGGTTCGCAGACACGCCGCAATAGCTCAGTTGGTAGAGCATTTCATTCGTAACGAAAAGGTCGTGGGTTCGAGTCCCACTCGCGGC
>CAMWLW010000135.1 GCA_947175245.1 uncultured Bacteroidales bacterium | reverse complement strand
GACATACATATCGTACCTACGAGAATAAAAATTATAGTTTTAAGAAACTTAGCCATATTTATAATTTAAATAACTAAAGTTTGAGAATTATAGAAAGAAATCCCAAAAATTGTAAGCATAATAATGTGGATTTGGTAATATTTTGCAAATATAATATCGAAAAGTTGTAAATCAAAATATATACATCCCAATTATTGCATTTTAAAATTTCAGATTATGGATTTAAAAATGTAATTTTGGAGAAAATAAATCTATTAAAATATGAAAGTAGTAAACTTCGCCGAGTTCCCCTCGTTGATGAACCAGTACATGAGGGAGTTACGTGACATAAACATTCAGGGTGACAAACTGCGCTTCCGCCGCAATCTCGAGCGCATGGGCCAGATAATGGCATTCGAGATAAGCCGCACCCTCAACTATACCAAGGAAGAGATAACTACACCGCTCGCCACATGCGAGTGCGACGCCATCACCGACAAGGTGGTTTTAGGCACCATCTTCCGCGCCGGCCTGCCGTTCCATCAGGGCTTCCTCAGCTACTTCGACAATGCCGAGAACGCCTTTGTCAGCGCCTACCGCAAGTACAAGGAGAAAGAAAACTTCGACATCTGCATCGAATACCTCGCCTCACCCCGCCTCGACGGCAAGGTGCTCATTCTCGCCGACCCCATGCTCGCCACCGGCGCGTCGATGGAGCTCAGCTACCGCGCACTGCTCACCAAGGGCGAACCCTCCCACATACACGTCGCCTCGGTCATCGCCTCACAGCAGGCCATCGACTACGTGAAGCGTACATTCCCGGCCGATAAGACCACCATCTGGGTGGCCGCCATCGACCCCGTCATCAACGCCCACAGCTACATCGTTCCGGGCCTCGGCGACGCCGGCGACCTCGCTTTCGGCATCAAAGAATAACACCCTCCGGCCTATGTTCCGCATCCACACCGGCCATCAGCTCAAACCGCTCAACACAATGGGTATAGACGGCACCGTCGATACCTACGTCGAGTGGAGCAGCGCCGCCGACCTGCACTGTCTCTTCACCGGCCCCGACCTGTCACACGTCGTCAGGCAGTCGTTCAAGTCAATCGGCAGCGGCAGCAACATGCTGTTCACACGCTACCGCGTGCACACACCCCTGCTGCGCTGCGTCAATGACACCATCAGTCTCGTCAGCGAGACCGACACCGACGTCATCCTCACGGTCAGCGCCGGCTGCGAGCTCGATCGCCTCGTCGAGCACACATGCTACAACGGCTGGTGGGGCCTCGAGAACCTGTCGCTCATACCCGGCACCGTCGGCGGCGCCACGGTTCAGAACGTCGGGGCCTACGGCGTCGAGTTCGGCAACCGGGTAGTAAGCGTCACCTGTTACGACACCGAGACCGACCGCACCATTGACATACCCGTCTGCGACATGGCCTACGGATACCGCGACTCGGCACTGAAGCACAGCCCGTTGAGCAAGCGCATGATAGTCGTCTGGACAACACTGCGCCTGTCCAAATGCCCCGCTCCCGTCCTCACCTACGGCCGCCTCAGCGAGTTCTTCGCCGATCGTGACGAACAGCTCTCGCCGGTCGATGTACGTGACGAGATAATACGCACACGCCGCGCCAAGCTACCCGACGTCGGTATCACCGGTAGCGCCGGCAGCTTCTTCAAGAACCCCGTCGTCAGTGCCGACGAGTACAACATCGTCCTCTCCAACGCCCGGCGCCTCGGCATCGACACCTCGGCAATGCCCGTCCACCACGTCACCGGCCCCGACGGCGAGCCGCTCATCAAGCTCTCGGCCGCCTGGTTCATCGACAAGTCGGGCTGGAAAGGCTACCGCCGCTGGAACGTCGGCACCTGGCCCGGACAGCCGCTCGTGCTCGTCAACATCACAGGCTATGCCGCCGGCATCGAGATACAGGCACTCGCCGCCGACATCATCGCCGACATCAGTGACAAGTGGGGCATCACACTCACCCCCGAGGTCGAATACATAAAATAAAACCAACCAACACCGAGATTATGAGCTCATTTATCATAGAAGGCGGCCACACGCTCAGTGGCGAGATCACCCCCCAGGGTGCCAAGAACGAGGCACTGCAGATAATCAGCGCCACACTGCTCACCAACGAGCCCGTCACCATACACAACATCCCCGACATTCTCGACATACGCAACCTCATCGCCCTCCTGCTCGACATGGGCGTCAAAGTCGACAAACTCGGCGAGGGCAGCTACCGCTTTGCAGCCGACGAGGTCAACACCGACTACCTCGACAGCCCCGAGTTCGTCACACGCTGCGCAGCCCTGCGCGGCTCGGTGCTCGTCGTGGGCCCGCTGCTCGCACGCTTCGGCCGCGCCTTCTTCCCGCGCCCGGGCGGCGACAAGATCGGACGCCGCAAGGTCGACACCCACATCACCGGACTCATAAACCTCGGCGCCGAGCTCTCAACACCCAAAGACCGCCGCGCATACCTGCTCGAGTCGCCCGACGGACGCCTCACCGGCACCTACATGCTCCTCGACGAGGCATCGGTCACCGGCACCGCCAACATCGTCATGGCCGCCACCCTCGCCCGCGGCGTCACCACCATCTACAACGCCGCCTGCGAGCCCTACCTCCAGCAACTCTGCCGCCTGCTCGTATCGATGGGCGCACGCATCGACGGCATCGGCTCCAACCTGCTCACCATCACCGGCTGCGAATCACTCGGCGGCGCCGAGCACCGCGTCCTCCCCGACATGATCGAGGTAGGCAGCTTCATAGGCATGGCCGCCATGACACGCAGCTCAATCACCATCAAGAACGTCTCGCGCCGCAACCTCGGCATCATCCCCGAGTGCTTCCGCCGCCTCGGCATCACCATCGAGGAACGCGGCGACGACCTCTACATCCCCGCCAAAGAAAGCTACGACATCGAGACCAATCTCGACGGCTCAGTGCTCACACTCGCCGACGCGCCATGGCCCGGACTCACCCCCGACCTCATCTCGGTGCTGCTTGTCGTCGCCACATTGTGTCACGGCGAGGTGCTCATACATCAGAAGATGTTTGAGTCACGCCTCTTCTTCGTCGACCATCTCATCGACATGGGAGCAAAAATCATACTGTGCGACCCACACCGCGCCGTCGTCATCGGCATGGGCAACAAAGGCAAACTGCGCGCCAACCACATGCACTCGCCCGACATACGCGCCGGCATCGCCATGCTCATCGCCGCCATGGCAGCCAAAGGCACCAGCACCATCGACAACATCGAGCAGATTGACCGCGGCTACGAAGACATCGACACACGCCTCAACGCCCTCGGCGCCCACATCAAGCGTCAGTAAACCAGGCCGAAATTGTCGACCCACAGCGTCAGACCGACCGTACCGATGTAAGCCGTACCCGACGCCGCCGACGCCATCACCATCAAGTGAGTAGGCGTCGCGTCAGGCGAGTCCCAGCCCACCTCGTGCACAGGCACCATCACGCCCTTGCTGTTGCGCGCATAGTAGCACTTATCCTCAGGTATCAGCCCCATGTAATCCTTGTAACCCGGCTGCCCCGTGATGTCACCATACTTCACCTCGATGCGGTGACCGTTCACCCAACCGTCAGTCGTCTTGCCATAACGCTCACGGCCCGTACCCACACGCTTGGCATACAGATTTCCGTTCGCATCCTCCCAGCGGCGCTGAAGAATTATGTACACCTCAGCCTCATCATGGCCCGGCAACGTCTTCTTGCGGCCGAAACCGCTCGAGTATGTACGCTCATTCGAGTCAGGCATCAGCAGCTTATAGTCAAACTGCAACGCCTTCGGACGCTTCGTGAACGGCACCCCCATCACCATGTTGCCGTACGGATTGCTCGTCGACGTGATAGGCTCAATCATCTCGCCCAGGAAAATCGAACCGCCCACAAGCACATCGATGTTAATCAGGCCGATAACCTTCACCCTCTCGATCATCGTCGACAACTTCGCCGCACGGTTGCCCGCGCCGCGCGAGTCAGGGAACACAGCATTCGACCCCTTCGTGATACCCTTCACATGGGCAAGAATATTACACGTAGCCCACGGCGAGCCACCCTTATTCTTGTAAGCGATATTACCATCGACAGTATCATTAGGCGCGATAGCATACAGCGTCTTCGTGTTACCGCCTATGATACCGCTCTCCGGAATCAGGCGCACCTCCCAGTTATTCATATTACCGAACGAGATAGGCACCACCGTCTCAGCCATAGCCGACCCGACAGCAACACCCAAAAATATCATCAACGAGCTATACAGTCTTGTAAACATAGTGTACAAAATTAATTCATTTCTATAAATACTACACCCACCGCCCCCCAAT
>CAMWLW010000134.1 GCA_947175245.1 uncultured Bacteroidales bacterium | reverse complement strand
ATATATTACTAAATGATGTAATTTGAAATGGAGTTGGCATTGAATTTACTCTGTACGATTGTGTATTCACGTCATAGAAATATATAGATTTATCATACATGCCAAGCAATGGATATACAACTCCAAGTTTATATGGCTCAGTTGCATCAAGCATCAGAAGTCCTTCTACTTCATTTGCTATAAATTTTTCTTCACTTGCAATTTCTGTGATCCACACAAATTTGGGTAATCGAATCAAATTTATTATTGCATTCTTGTAAATGTCAGAAAGCAATCCATCTGACATAATATGATTCATATATGAGTTACTAGAAGCTAAATAACTTCTAAACACATATCCGTCGCTTATTGGAAACACTCGAGTACAAAAATTCTCAGAAAGGTATAGAGCATATGGCGCATCTAAATATATCTTATTGTATAGAGGTACTATAATATTAGAGATGTATAAATCGTTTCTGCCGTATTGCGGAGCTGGATTATTAAAATTGGTGTGCCGATAAACTCCTACATTGTCATCATTGAAAACAAACTCACTTGGCACATCAGACCACCGACGTATTTTCTTTCCGTTTATCTCTTCTGCAGCAATACTAGAAATTAGAGTTCTGTTTATTTTCTTTCGCCCAATGCAAACCACAGCGTGTCCAAAAGGATGTTCACTTTCGGATGAAATTGCCACACCAACGGGGAATCCACTTTCAATATAAGTGCTAAAGATTCTTCTAAAAGACACCTTAATATGTTTATCCAAGTCATCATCATCTTTATATCGGTTTCGACAGTAATTCTTAATTCCAAAACCACAGCTCTTCAAAACATATGAAATATCAAAATATGTTAATCCACATGAAGGGACATGACGTTCATGAGCTTTCTTATCAAGAATTTCATGAATTTTTGATGGAAGTATAGTGGTATATTCGGGATATTTATTGCCAAAATATTCCATTAATGTCCAAATTGATGTCTCAGCACATGTTGAATATTCTGAATCCTGAGATGAATGGGGGAAAGCTTCAACAAAAGTTTTATATCCAAGGACTGATGACCTAATTTTTGCCCTACAAACCATCAAGTCATCACCCGATTTTAAAGATTTTGGATTGATTGCAGTCCTACCTACAACTCCCGGATTAATGGGTCTAAGAATCATGAAGCCTAAATATTTCTTAAGGATATCATCTTTTTCATCAAAATCAACATCTGACTCCAAAAAGGATAATCTTACACAATATTCTGGATAAGGATTAAGTTTTGTCGAATAGTAATTTGAAAAACTATTACGATAAACTTTATCCACATAATTATCCTCGGCAATTATCTGCAAATCATTCCTATAATCTGAAATATACGACAAAATTGCATTGATGACCATATCCTTAGCCATCAAAACTGGAAACTTCGGGTTCAACATCCCGAATAACTGATCCTGTGTAGCGGTATCTGTTCTAAGTTGTTCTATACTAAAATTCAATAACATAGCCGATCGTATCTCGAAGTTATTGTCAGAGGAATGGCATGGTTTGATTAACTATACTCATTCTCGCGTGCAAAGATAATAATTTTTTTCATTCTACCCTATCTTTTAGGAACGTTTCCCACAACCTACAAAATTGAGCGCGGTGTGGTTCCCGGGATGGGGGAGTCACACCGCGCTTTGGTTATCGAGGATTATTATCGGGTAGTTCAGATTTTGACTTTGATGGGAGCGGCCGTGGTGCCGGTGGCGCGGTAGGTCTTGCCGCCAAGCAGAACCTCGACGTTGACACGGTCGATATTGAGGGGATAGTGGCCGTCGGCTGTGTTGATTGTCACCACGATATCGCGGCCGTCACGACGGGCGGTGAAGTCGAGCTGAGCATAGTTGCCGTCGCGGAACGACCAGCCGTCGCCCTCGTCCCAGTACATGGTGCCGCGAGCATTTCCGTCGGCATCGGGGCAGACAATCAGCGTGAGGGGCTCGAACGGATTCTCGGTCATGTTCTGCACCACGCGGCCGGCCGGGATGATGCTGCCGTCGCGCACACGCAACTCGGCCTGATACTTACCTTTGGTATCGCCCTTTACAAGCGACAGCTTCTGAGTGAAGTTGGCGGGGAGGGCAGGCTGTTGGGCAAATGCCGGGATGACGAGCAGATCCTGTCCGATGAGGAATGCCTGCTCCTCGGCGCGAAGGCTCTGGTCGGCAGGGTCGGCGAAGAATACGGGCGCCATGACGGGCTGTCCGTCAGTGTGGGCGGCACGGAACGCGGTGTAGATGTAGGGCATCAGTCGGTAACGGCGCTCAATGGCCATGCGGGCCTCACGCTCAACGTCTTTGCCGAATGCCCAGGGCTCCTTGTCGTTGGTGTCACACGAGGCGTGTCCGCGCGAGAAGGGGAAGAACGCGCCGAAGCCCAGCCAGTTACCGTACAGGTCGCCATCGGTATTGCCGGCAAATCCGCCTATATCGGGACCGTTGAAGGGCTGGCCCGACAGACCGAGAGTCAGCGACATGGGCACCGACAGTTTCATGTGGTCATAGCTGGCGGCGTTGTCGCCCGTCCACATGGCGGCATAACGCTGACCGCCGAGTATATTGGAGCGCGACAACAGAAAGGGGCGTTTCCCGGGGTTGGCGGCCAGAATACCGTCGCGCGAGGCCTCGACCATGAGACGGCCGAAGGCATTGTGCCACATCGAGTGACGGCCGGCGGGCAGATTGCCGCCTCCGCGGTGCATGCAATTATCGGGGATTGTGCCGCCGGGGCCATCAAACACCGAGGGCTCGTTCATATCGTTCCAGACGCCGTCGATACCGTTGGCGAGGAAGTCTTTGTAGAGCGCTGCCCACCACCGGCGTGTCTCGGGACGCGTATAGTCAGGGAACGCACAGTCGCCGGGCCACACCTTGCCGTGGAATTCGTTGCCGTATGCGTCGGTCACAAACACGTTCTTGTCCTTACCGCTCGCATACACGAAGTAATCGGGGTCGACTTTCACGCCCGGGTCAATCATATAGACCGACTTGAAGCCGTTGTCGTGCAGGAAGTCGTTCATAGCCACAGGGTCGGGGAACTCGTCACGGCTGATGGTGAACACTCTGAACCCGTCCATATAGTTGATGTCAAACCACATCACGTCACAGGGTATCTTCTTCTGACGGAATGTTGTCGCCACCTCGCGGGCACGCGACTCGGGCACGTATGAGAACCGGCACTGGTGGTAGCCTATAGCCCACAGCGGGGGCATCTCGATAGTGCCCGTGAGCTCGGCCAGACCTTTGAGCACACCCTGAGGTGACTCGCTCTCGATAACATAGGTCTTGTAAGGCGTTCCCTCGGCCGTGAACTCTATGCGGTCGTCGGCCGTGAGCAGCTCGCCACGGTGGAATGTATCAAACAGCACGCCGAACGCCGAGCCGTCGGGACGCACACCCAACACCCAGGGATGGGTCTGATACAGGCGCGAACCGCCGTCGACGAGATACATGCCTGTATCGGTGTTCCACATCTTGATTTTCTGACCATTGCGCAACAGCGGGCCGGTCACCTCACCACCGCCATAGAGACTCACACCGGCAGGAATGGTAATAACACACTCGACACCGCGGTCGGTAACGCTGTACTTGGGGTTAAGACTCCAGCCGGCAGGTTTGGCGCCGATGACGGCCGGCTCGTGCGACAGGATGAGCATCGGCGTGACAGTGCTGTCAAACTTCTCGGGCACGAAGCGCACGATGCCGTCACCTACGAGAGCCACCTCGGCCACATTAACGGTGTAGGCCGACAGCGACTGTGCCGCGATACCCACCGATGCCAGGATAGCTAATTTGTACTTTTTCATTCTTAAATAATATAATGTGATATTTTTTCTTTCATTTAAGACGATTAGGCATCGCTTATCTTTAATACGCAGCCATCAAAAAAATGTTAACGCAATGAGACCCAAGCCGCATTGCAGCCCGGGTCTCAGTCATTATTATGTTTTATGTTAAGGGGTTATTTCTTTGTTAGGGTGTAGTTCAGTTCGGGAATTACCGACTGCTCCAGATCGGCGTTGACCATCACGATAGTCGAGTCGCTCGTAACCTGGAAATACATCACATCGGTCTCGCTGTCGTCCTTGGTAAGTTTCAGGTACTTGCCGCCATCCTTGGTAAACACGTCAAAATCACCTTTTGAGACCATAGTTTCACCGGCCGCATAGCCTGTGGTACTTGTGGTGTCGGCGGTCAATACAACCTCGGTAAGATTGTAGTCGCCCTCCATGAAGTTGTCATCGGCCTCATATTCAAGCACGAGAGTATATTGTATGCCATCAGCATCGGCAGCAGGCAGAATACCTGCATACACCTCAGTAACATCCTCTACTACAGGCTGAGCGGCCTGGTTGTCAGCTTTCTTGTTTGATGTGCACGAAGCCATCGCCAGCATAGCAACGGCGGCCGACGCGATGTAAAAAGTCTTTTTCATAAATTTTTGATTAAATGCTGTTAATATTCTTTGTTTAATACTCAAACACCCCACCCCCGCCAATTGTTAACTCCTGTCTCTTATAAAAAAATGACACGGCCGACGAAA
>CAMWLW010000133.1 GCA_947175245.1 uncultured Bacteroidales bacterium | reverse complement strand
CCAGGACAAACAGCACGACCAGAATCAGCAGCAGCAGCAAGACCAGAAGGATCAGAACCAGGATCAGCAGCAGGGCAACAAACGCCCCGACCAGCAAGACCGCAAGGAGGACGATAAACAACAGCAGCAACAGGGCGGCATGAGCCAGGCCAACGCCGAGCAGATTCTGAAAGCGATGGAGAACGAAGAGAATGCCACACGCCGCCGCGTCGAAGCCCAGCAGAAAGCCGAGCGCGAGCGCGCGTCACATCGTCGAACAACCGATAAGCCATGGTAATACGTAAATTCATAACATCAGTCACATTCATGCTTGCGTGCCTGTGGGGTATCGCACAGCAGGTTACCGTGCAGGCTCCGCGCCAGGTAGTCGAGGGTAACATGTTCCAGGTCGTGTTCCAGCTCAGTGATGCACGCGCCGAGGATATCAAAGTGGGCAAAATCGAGGGTTGCACCGAGCTGAACGGCCCCGGTGTCACGTCGAGTTCGTCGGTGACCATCATCAACGGCCAGCGCACATCGTCGTCAACCACGGGCTATGCCTACACCTACCGTGCGGTCAAGGCCGGCACATACACCATCCCGGCAGCCACCCTCGTGGTCAACGGCAAGACAGTCCAGTCGCAGCCCACCCAGATAACCGTGCTGCCGCCCGACTCAAACCCCGTGTCAAACAACCCCGACCCCTACTCGGGACGCGCCACGAGTCCTGACCGCCAGACACCCGACGCCGGTCAGAAGATATCGTCGTCTGACATCTTCGTGCGCATCCTGTTCAACAAGTCACACGTCTACCAGGGCGAGGCCGTCGAGTGTACGCTCAAGCTCTTCACCCGCTACAACAGCATCAGCGGCATACAGCCCCTGAAGCTGCCCACATTTGACGGCTTCCTGATCGAGGAGCTGACACAGACCTCTCAGAACAACGACATCGAGCACGTCAACGGCCAGAACTACCTCACAGCCGTGTTGAAAAAGTATATCATTTTCCCTCAGAAGTCGGGCCAGCTGACAGTGACCTCGGGCGAATACAACGTCGGCGTTACCACCATGCAGCGCGTGTCACACGGTTTCTGGGGCACGACAAGCATACCCGTCGAGCAGGAAGTGAAGCTGTCACCCACCACCTCGACACTCACCATCACCCCCCTGCCCGAGCCCAAGCCGGCATCATTCAACGGCGCCGTGGGTAAATTCACCCTCGAGTCGCGCCTCAACAACGACCGCCTGCGCACCAACGAGGCCGCGTCAATCACCACCATCATCACCGGCACCGGCAACATCAAGTATGTGAAGTGTCCCGAGCTCGACCTCCCCGTCGACTTCGAG
The DNA here is from genome assembly GCA_947175245.1 of uncultured Bacteroidales bacterium. Lineage (GTDB taxonomy): Bacteria > Bacteroidota > Bacteroidia > Bacteroidales > Muribaculaceae > JAAVFS01. The sequence goes on along the minus strand of CAMWLW010000133.1, from coordinate 3,285 downwards.
CAGTACACCCCGAGCGAGGACGTGCGCACCCACGTCTCGGGCAACACGGTCACCGGCACCGTGACGTCAGAGTACACGTTTGTGCCTCAGAGCGTCGGCACGTTCAACATCAGGCCCGTCGAGTTCAGCTACTTTGACCCCGTCAAGAAAGAATATGTCACCCTCACCGCCGGCGGCTACGAGCTTGAAGTAGCACGCGGCGCGGCGACCACCGTGGGTGTCACCGAGCAGAACGAAATCAAGCAGCGTGCTACCGACATACTGCACATACACCAGCTCAATGACGCCTCGCTCGCGGGCGCGTCGACCCCGGCCGTGTACCGTGTGTCATTCTGGCTCGCATGGCTGGCCGTCATCGCCGTGGCCACGGGCGGACTGTTCCTGTACCGCCGGCAGCTCAGACTCGAGGCCGACGTCGTAGGCCGCAAGACAGCACGCGCCGGACGTGTCGCCAAGAAGCGCCTGCGCCGGGCCAAGTCGTTCATGGACAACGGCGACAAAGAGCAGTTCTATGCCGAGGTGCTCAGCGCGCTGTGGGGCTACATCAGCGACCGCCTGGTGATACCCGTCGCCGACCTCACCCGCACCAACGTGAGCGAGAAGCTGTCGGCCCGCGGCATGACCGACGACGACATAGCCCGCATCATCGACATTCTCGACGAGTGTGAGATGGCACGCTATACGCCCGACGCGTCAATGCGCACGATGAGCCAGATATATGACGACGCGTCTAAAGCAATGGATACACTTGAAAGCATAAAGAAAGTAAAATGAAGACTATCTTACGAATCATACTACCGGTCGTGATGCTCGTCACAGCATCAGGCAACGCGTGGGCACAGGATCTGACGGCGCGTGCCGACTCGGCCTACAACGAGACAGCCTATACCGAGGCTCTTAACCTGTACACCGAGGCTCTCGACTCGTTAGGCGCCTCGACCCACCTCTATTATAATATAGGTAACACCTATTACCGTCTCGGCGACCTGGGGCGTGCCGTCCTGTGGTATGAGCGCGCGCTGCAGCTCGACCCCACCAACGGCGACGCACGCGACAACCTGGCGTTCGTCAACACGCGCATCACCGACAAGCCGGTCAACGACCGGTCGCTCGTGGCACGCATCTATGACAACATGGTCAACGCCGCCCACCCCGACAGCTGGGCCTGGATCACATTCGCGCTTTTCACCCTCACGGTGCTGGCGTTCGTCGGCTACCTCGTGACACGTCAGGTGACCGTGCGCAAGATATGTTTCTTTGGCGGCGGCCTGCTGATTGTACTGACCCTGTTCACCCTGTCGCTGTCACTGACCGGCGCCTCGCGTGCATCAGACCACGACTATGCCATCATCACGTCACCCTCGGCACAGCTGTCGACGGCGCCGCGTGAGTCGGTCGATGCCGACACCCAGGCATTCCTGCTCCACGAGGGCACCAAAGTCGAGGTCGTTGACTCGGTCATACCGTCGACACCGGGCGCAACACGCTGGTATGAAGTGAAAGTAGCCGGCAGCGCGCGTGCCTGGATCAACGGCAACGACATGGAGCGAATATGACGCCCGTAGTGCCTGACTTTTATAAAAAACTGAATTTTCTGATAAAAATTACCCGAAAATTTGCACAGCTCATATATACTTATTAAATTAGGGCAAAAATAGAGATATATTGTAATTATTAACCCACTAAAATTATAGAGTCATGACAAAAACAATCTCATTCAACGATCTTCGTCGTCTCAAAGACAGTCTGCCCGACGGCGCCACACATCGCATTGCCGACAAGCTCAATGTGACCGTTCAAACTGTCCGCAACTACTTTGGCGGCGTCAACTATGAGTTTGGCAAGAACTGTGGCGTACACATTGAGCCCGGCCCCGACGGCGGCATCGTCGTTCTCGACGATACAACCATCTATGACATGGCTGTAGAGATACTGCAGGAAGAGCAGGACAAGAAGAAGTAAGAGCACACGCTGACGGGGAGACATCCCCCACACCAAGCTCTTGCTTCATAATTTTTTTTATTGGAACACCACTGTTACACCTAAAACCAGGAGGGCACTACAATGACTACCGACCGACTTCTCACCGTAGCTATACATACATACGAGAAAGCTCTCGAGTTAAAGTCCATTCTGGAACACGAGGGTATAACAGTGGTGTTGCACAATGTCAACCTCACCGAGCCCAATGTGTCGTCGGGCGTCAGGGTGCGCATCAAGGAATCAGACCTGCCGCTGGCCCTGCGCATAATCGAGAACAGCGAGATATTCATTGTGCCCGAGGAGAACAACCGCCAGGCCACCCAGCCGGTGATACTGGTGCCGGTCGACTTCAGCAGCTACTCGATGAAGGCCTGCTCGCTGGCATTTGACATAGCCAACCGCCACAACGGCCGCATCATACTGCTGCACGCCTACGTCCCGCCATCGCGCATCAACATACAGCTCAACGCCACTCTCGATTTTGACAGCGGCGAGACGGGCGATGACCCGGTGGGCGAAGAGATGCTCGCTGACGAGATGGCTGTGGCGGCGCGCAAACGCCTCGACGACTTCACGGCCACACTGCGCCGGCAGATCAAGGGCGGCCAGCTGCCCCCCGTTGTGTTCTCGACCGAGATTATACCCAACGTGCCCGAGGACGCCATCCTCGACCTGTCGAAACGCACCAAACCCTACCTCATAGTGATGGGCACGCGCGGCGCCGACAAGAAGGAACGCGAGCTCATAGGCTCGGTCACCGCCGAGGTGCTTGACTCGTGCCGGCAGCCCGTGTTCACCATCCCCGAGCAGAGCAGCCTCAAGTCGGTCGACGACCTGCGCGAAGTCATCCTGATAAGCAATCTCGACCAGAACGACATGCTCGCGCTCGACACCCTGTCGCGCATGGCCCCGCGCACGGCCATGAACGTGCACATAGTGCATATCGCCGGCAAGCGGCTCAGAGGCATCGCTACCGACACCGAGCGTGAAATGATGCTCGAGTACTGCCGCACCCACTACCCCGTGTGCACATTCACGATGGACAGTCTCGACACCGACCACGCCATCGACTACCTCAACAACATCAATTCGGGTCAGAGCGTCTCGCTCATCGTCATACCCAACAAAAAGAAAAACATACTTGCCCGCCTATTCAACCCGTCGCTGGCCCACAAGCTGCTGTTCCACGCCGACATCCCGCTGATGGCCGTCCCCGTCTGACTGCCACGCCGACAGCACCGCCTGTAAGCTCTACAAAGATACAACACCGGCATAGCCCTTTGCAAGCAAAATTCCCACAAC
>CAMWLW010000132.1 GCA_947175245.1 uncultured Bacteroidales bacterium | reverse complement strand
ATGTAAGACTTCTTAAAGATATTCCAAAATTACCGTTACAAATGGCTTATCCTAAGCACTGGGAAGATGACAAGAAAGAAGAAGTAGTAATAGGATTTACAATTCAACCAACATCTACAAAAAAGGATTACCAAAAAATATACCTTGACGGTATAAAACAGTGTTTATCTCATATCATCGGAATATGCAATGGCCCGCAGAATAACGATGAACCATGTTGGAAAAATGTATCTCCCGACACAAAGCTGCGATTTGGGTGTATTGTTTATAAATTCCCCGGAGAGTTTACTAAATATAATTCTTTTTATAAGGAAACAATCGGGCAGCTTAATCCGCAGATAATTTCCGAGGCAATGAATGGTAAAGGATCTTATACTCAGCAAATCGAGATTCTTCCCGAATTGTTGACTTATCAAGAATTATTTAAAAATAATGAATTATTGCCTAAAATAGCTAAGTATTATAACTTATAATTTTTGGTTACGTTACAAACGGGCCGGGTCACACTATCGTGACTCGACCCGTTTCGATTTTATGTAGGCCTATTGGATTATTTGAGGGCTTGGTTGATTTGGTCGGCTATCTGGGTCATGCCGTGGACGTTGGGGTGACCGGCTGTCTTGTCGATATCCTGTAGTTCAATATAGCGTATGCCGTAGTGGTCGCATGCCTCTTTGATGGCATTTGTCACTTCGTCTTTAAGGCCGTTGTTGATGAGGTAGACTATCTCGGCGTTGATGTAGCGGTTGCTCATGTGGTCGAGCATATATGTGAGTGCCGGTTTGAACGATTTGAGGTCTTCGGGTGTCCAGTTTTCATAAATCAGTTCGCCGAGGGGAACGTTGGCCCATGAGTCGTTGGTGGCGCCGAAGATGAAGATCAGATCGGGATTACCCAGGTTGTCCATGCGGCTGACGAATGATATCTTGGTGTAGTCGGCACCGTCATAGCCGGTGTAGCATACGGTTGAGCCTGAGAATGAGTTGTTTTTCTCGAGCTTGTAGCCGTTGTTTTTAATGTACTGGTGCCACCACGTCTGTTTGACGTCGTTTACATCGGTAGTCTCGACGCGTGGCTGAGCGAAGTACCATGTCCAGTTGGTTGCCGGCTCGATATAGCCTTCATAGGTTGAGTATGAGTCGCCGAGAATTGAAACTGATTTGCGTCCCTGGGCAAATGCTGCCACTGAGACAATCATGAACAATGAGAGTAAAATTTTACGGTACATGTGATAAACTTTATGATGTGATTTATATATATGACGATTTTGTTGCCGCCGGGCATTAAAAGGGTCATGAATAAAAAACTCCTGCACTGCCCGGTCAAGACAGTGCAGGAAGTTATATTGGTCTGAATGATAGTGCTCTATCAGATGTTGAGGTCTTTCATCACGGCCTTGATTTTCTCTTCGGCGGCGGCGTTGCATGCGTCGTAATCTTCTTTCTTGGCCAGGATGCCCTTAACCTCGATGTAGAATTTGATCTTGGGCTCGGTGCCTGAGGGGCGAACCGAAACCTTGGTGCCGTCCTCGGTGAAGTACTGGAGCACGTTAGAGGTGGTGGGCATGTCGAGTTTCACGATGCTGCCGTCGGCCACGTTGGTCTTGGTGAGGGCTTCGTAGTCCTTGATGACGGTGATAGGCGAGCCGCCGAGGGTCTTGGGCGGGTTGGCGCGGAAGTCACGCATCATCTTCTGGATCTCTTCGGCGCCGCTCTTGCCGGTGCGCACTACCGAGATACCTTTCTCCATCGAGAAGCCATATTTCATGTAGATGTCCTGGAGCATTGCCATGAAGTCGAGGCCGTTCTCCTTGGCCCACGCGGCTGCCTCGGCCATGAGTGAGATTGCCGAAACGGCGTCTTTGTCGCGGGCGAAAGTCTCGGCCAGGAAGCCGTAGCTCTCCTCGCCGCCACCGAGGTAGCGGGCGGTCTGCTCGTGGTCGCGGATGACGGCCGCAATCCATTTGAAACCGGTGTAGCAGTCGAACATGGTGATGTTGTTGGCATCGGCGATGGCCTTGATGGTCTCGGTGGTCACGATGGTCTTGACGATGTACTCTTTGCCTGTGAGGCGGCCGAGCTCGGCGTTGCGGGTCATCAGGTAGTAGAGCAGAATCATGACAATCTGGTTGCCGTTGATGAGGACATACTCGCCGTTGGCGTCGCGCATGACACAGCCGATGCGGTCGGCGTCGGGGTCTGATGCCATGACGAGGTCGGCGCCTACCTCCTTAGCCTTGGCGATAGCCATTGCCATGGCCGGCGGATTCTCGGGGTTGGGCGACTCGACGGTGGGGAAGTTGCCGCTGGTGACGTCCTGCTCGGGAACGTGGATTATGTTGGTGAAGCCATAGTTGGCAAGCGACTCGGGGATGAGGTGTACACCGGTGCCGTGGATGGGGGTATAGACAATCTTCAGGTCGCTGTGCTTCTTGATGATGTCGGGGCTGAGTGAGAGGCCTTTGATGGCGGCGAGGAATGCGTCGTCAATCTCGCGTCCGATGATATGGATGCGCGACTTGTCGCCGTTGAATTTAATCTCGTTGGCACCCTTGATCTGGTTCACATGGTTGATGATGTTGACATCGTGGGGGGCGATGATTTGCGCGCCGTCTTCCCAGTAGGCCTTGTAGCCGTTATACTCCTTGGGATTGTGAGAGGCGGTGATGTTGACGCCGCTCTGGCAGCCGAGGTGACGTATGGCAAACGAGAGCTCGGGGGTAGGGCGGAAGCTGTCGAACAGGTAGACGGTGATACCGTTGGCCGAGAACACGTCGGCTACGACCTCGGCAAAGCGGCGTGAGTTGTTGCGCACGTCGTGGCCTACGGCTACCTTGATTTCGGGCAGGTCGGCAAATGCTTCCTTGAGGTAGTTGGCGAGGCCCTGGGTGGCGGCGCCCACGGTATATATGTTCATACGGTTGCTGCCTGCACCCATGATGCCGCGCAGACCGCCGGTACCAAATTCCAAGTCTTTATAGAATGACTCGATCAGATCGGTCTTGTCCTCGGCTTCAAGCATGCGCTTTACCTCAGCCTTGGTCTCGTCGTCATAACCGTCGCCAAGCCATGTATGGGCCTTGGCCGTAACTTGCTGCAAAAGTTGTTCGTTGTCCATAAAAGTGTGGTATTGAGTTTAGTTATTGTAAAGTCAATTTTTAAAATTAAGTTAAAGACAAAGATAATATTTCATTTACTCTAATACAACCTTATATCGTAAATAAATGTTGACCGGCTTAAATTTTTTTAGTAATCGGTGTCAACGTTATATAGTAGTGGTCAGAGAAGTTTGTTGGCTTCAAGCAGATTAACAAACTCGTCGGCCGACGCGGGACACTCGGTGATGTTACCGTAGTTGGAGTGAGAGCCCTCGTTCATGCTGCCTATCACCCAAAAATTATTTAATGACCGCTCGAGGGTATAGATTTTATAGTGGCCGTCGCTTGGCACGAACGCCACGTAGAGGCAAAGCGGCATTTCGGTAGGTTCGGGAAACTTCCACACATAAATTGTACTGTCGCCAACGGTTACAGGAGTTACCGTGATATCACTGTCGGCAAAAGGCGATTTGAACTCGTTGTAGGTCGGATAGACGGAGTTGAGAGTCTCAGGTGTTGACAGCACCTCCGCGCCGGTCTCTACAGTGGTTATTCCGGCAATACCGGGCAGATAGTTGAAGAAGTAGGTATAAGGCTTCAGTTCCTCAAAATCTTTGTTTATATATGCTATCATCCTGCGGGCTATTTCATGGGTGTCGTTATCGTAGATGGGATTATCGGCAATTGATGTGTACAATTCCAACGCTTTTTCTTCGTTACCCGACATCAGGTAGTTATAAGCGATATTAGTGGCAATCAGTCCGTCGCCGGGACATGTTTCATCGGCCCGAGTGAAATAGTGGAGTGCTCCTTCAAAGTCTTGGCGATAGACACATATTCCACCGATTACATTCAGTGTAAAGCAGTCGTTAGGGTACAGTTCGATAATATGTCGTGCAAGAGAGTCGGCTATGGATAGATTTTCGTCAGATTGAGTTTCTAATGTCATACGCATGTAGTCGTATGCCCCATCGTGCACAGCGACAGTTACTGAGTCTCCTAATGACACACGATCAGTCCAAGTCCAGGCATAATTGGTCTCGGCTGAACGGTCCAAAACAGCGTGAACAATGTCGGCCACCTCTGTCCAGTGTTCTCTCATCGACTCTGCCTTAGCCTTTCCCCATCTCATGTCAAGACGGTCGGGCCATTGCACTATCGCGCTGTCGATGACATTGATGGCTGCATTGTATAAGCTATCGTCCCATTCAGAATATTTACCTATGCCTCTGGCCGGGTGACCGAGAGAATCGTTTAGCAATATGTATTCTCCTTTCATTTCTGATTTGGGGCCTAAGATTATAGTTGTGAATTGTGATGTATTGAAAAGAAGATTGAATTTGGCTATCATAACCTCGGCATCACCGGGAGACTCAGCTTCCCACAGGGTCAGGACGCTGTCGGCGGCATTGAATTTCTCGGCGGCAAGCAGTTCATTGAATTGCGTGCGGTAGTCGGTCGCGGCGGCTGAGAGCGTGCACGCGGTCAGTAGAACGGTAAGCAATAAATTCCTCATACTTGACATGGAT
>CAMWLW010000131.1 GCA_947175245.1 uncultured Bacteroidales bacterium | reverse complement strand
CAACATCCTTGAGCGTGAGGTCGGCGGCGGGAAGCTGTTCGGTGGCAGTGATCTCGTAGACGGGGGCGGGATCATCGTTAGAGCATGCGCTCACTGTGGCTGTCAGAGCCATGCACAGCATGGCGCGTGTGATAATTGATTTGTTGATTAACATAGAATTAATATAATTTAGATTTTAAAATTGATTTCCATTCCGAAGTATGGCGACGAGTAGCGTCGCACGGTGAGTCCGTTCTGCTTGTAGTCGGGCTGTATGGTGAACAGGCGGTTGACATACATGGCGATATTGATGCGGTTGTTCCAGAACGCCTTGGTGGCCTTGATGTTGAAAGCCGTCTCGACAGGGACGGTGTAGATGTCGAATGCCGCTGACGAGAATGTGCGGACGAGCTGTTTGAGATACGGGTCATTGAGACCGTCGGCCGTGTAGGGGTGTACGTCGCCATCCTGATCCATGTAGTGGGTCGGCACGCCGTCACGCCACAGGGTGTGGCGCGATGTGAACCACATGTTCTGGACGCTGACCGAGAACCTCAGCCCGAGCTTGGGCAGGTCGGTGTCAAACATGAAGTTGGTGTTGAAGCTCTTGTAGTCGCTGCCGTCGGTGTCGTCATACAGGCCTACATATTGCAGGTCACGGCCGTTGATGACGATACTCGGTTTGTACCACAGCGGCTGGCTGTTATTGTTGGTGGTGTGCATGTAGGCTCCGCTCACGGTCAGACGGGTGTTGATGACCGGCAGACGGCGTGACTGGAACGTGTACTCGACACCCTCTTTACGCGTAGAGCTGCCGTTGGTGACGGTGGAGCGCACGGCCTGATAGGCCACCTCGGTGTAGGGCAGCTCGTCGATTGTTGGAGCGTGGCCGGTGGCGTAGGGGTCGTAGCCCGTGGCATCATAGCGGTTGTAGGTGTAGCGGTGAACGTTGCCCGTGTGGCGGAAGCCGTTGTTCATCGACTCGCGGAAGTAGGTTACCGACAGTCGGTTGTCACGGTAGCTGATGTCGCCTCTTACTTCCCACTTGAGATTGCGGGCGGCCAGGAGGTCATAGTTGGTCAGATCCTCGACATAGGTCATGACGTTCATCGTGCGGAAGTCGGGGTTGTTGTGGTAGTAGTTGATCTGCTCGAAGTCGCTGTAGCGCAGGTCGGGGTACAGGAACGACGACACGGGCATCTTGGTCTGGAGTCCGATACCGCCGTTGACCTCAAACACTACAGGGTGGTTGGCGGCAAAGAGGGCAGGCAGCGTCCAGTTGACGGTTGCGCGCGGGTCGAGGTAGGGATGCCACGACAGGGCATAGCGCGAGTCGAGGTGGGCGAGCTGGGTCTCACGCAGGCCAATGGTGGCCTCGATGGTGTGTGCGCCGGCATGAATCATGTTGCTGCTCTCGATGTAGGCCGACAGCTGGTGCATGGCCGGGATGTCGTTGAACGATCGCGGACGCACCGACGGGCTGGCAGTGATGGGCCGCTCGATGTCGTAGACGTTGCCGCGGCCGTAGTTCTTGCTCATGTTCCATTCAATACCGGCCTTGAGCGTCGAGGTGATGCGCGAGCCGGTGAACCGCAGCGTTGTCGCACCTTTAATATATGTAGTGAACGGGTCACCCTCGACATCGAGGTGTGCCAGATATAGCAGCGGCAGGTAGCCTACATAGTTTGGGCCCGGAGTGAGCGACACCGGCATGGGCATGATGCGGGTCGACGATACGTGTTTCTCCTGTGACAATCGCTCGCGCGAGTAGCTGACGCCGGCCGTGAGCGATGCTTCACGCCATGCCTTGATCTCGACGGGCTTGATGGTGACGGTGTTGTTCCACGACCACGAGTGGTTGGTGGTCGAGAACCTGTCGATGGTGTTGTTGACCGTGAGGTCGGGGTCGTTGTTGTCGCGCTCAAACGTGGCGTTGTAGTTGAGCGACGAGTTCCACTCGGTGTTCAGCACGGTGTTGTTAAATCGCTTGTTGCTGCGCACCGAGCCTGTGATGCGCTTGTAGTTTTCGCGCGTGTTGCGCGGGTCAATCTTGGCGTCGAGGTAGCTCACGCCAACGTTCATAATCCAGTCGCGGCCGGGCATGGCAAAGCCTTTGCCCACGTAGAACAGCTGGCTCTTGGTGTCGGCCTTGAAGCGTGCCTCGAGCCGGGTCACACCCGTCTTGCGCTTGATGTTGACCAGTCCCGATGTGAGCTCGCCGTACTCGACCGACGCGATGCCGCGTATTATCTCGACCTTCTCGATGTCATCGGTGCCGATGGCGCGCATGTCGACGCCTTTGGCCGCGGTGGCGTGCCCCGAGTGGTTTGAGTCTATCGTGGTCTGCATCCCGGCGTTGTTGTTCATCGGCACGCCGTCCACTACAAATGATGTGCCTATGGCCGATGTCATGTAGTCGTCAGTTGCTGTCACGTTGGAAGCCGTGCGCAGGTTGATGACGTTGGGCGACCCCATCGACGGGTCTTTGGATACGTTACCGGGCAAGAGTTCGAGCAGGTCGGTGAAACTCGAGGGCTGGAGGTGTTGCATGGCGGTCGAGTCGATAAGTGACGAGCTCGATGCGTGGCGTCCCTCGCGTGCGGTGACAACCACCTCGCCAATCGGGTCGTGAGGTTGCATCATCAGTGTGTAGCTGTCGGGGCTGCCGGCTTTCAGCGCCAGTTTGTAACGCAGGGGTTTGTAGCCCACGGCCTGTACGTTTACCGTCCATGAGCCGTTCGACAGGTCGGTCGTGATGGCGCCGGCCGCGTCGGTCAGGGCTCCGATGTTACCCGAATTGTTATTGCTGATGGCTACGGCAGCCAATTCGAGCGGCTCGCGTGTCTGACTGTCGAGAACGACAATCCTGACCGGAGCGGCAACTGCCATGTGTGAAATTGTACCTGCAGCAATCGCTGTTAATATATAGTGTGATAATGATGTCTTCATAATTCTGTTGACAAAGGTACGATATTTATATGTGTTGTCAAATACTTATAATTGACTAAATATTGATTGAATTGCAGCTATGTCGGTTGACAATATACTGCAAATATGGTATAATGATAGATTTTTGTGCGCCGGGCGTGCTGCGGTAAGCTCGAAATAAATAATTAGCGCCGACCCGGTGATGAGTCAGCGCTATTGGTGGGATGTTGTAGCGAGTCCGGGATTCGAACCCGAGTCTCCGCCTTGAGAGGGCGGCGTGCTAGGCCTCTACACTAAATCGCCATATTGATGGTGAAGTTGAGCCTCGGCTAACAACAGTGCAAAGGTATGAACTTATTTTTAATCCACCAAATATTTTAGCCAATTTTTTTAATCAAAAACAAAATCAAGAACATACTGAGAAACAAACCAAGAACAAACTGAAAATAAATCAACGTGCAGTGTATTAGTTAAATAAAACAAACTCAAAACAAACTCAGAACAAACTTAATTAATCAAAACAAACTTAATAAGAATAATAATTAAAAGAAAAAGAAGAATAGAAAATAAAATAATTGCTCTCGCAATTAACGCGCGCGAGAGAGAGGGGGGAGTAGGGTAGGTTGATTTAGGATTGCAGGGAGGGTGAAACTTTTTTTGTGAAGCGTGGAAATTTTGCTTGCAAACGGCTATGTGGCGGTTGTATCTTTGCAGTGCCGATAATTATTAACCTTAAAACCTTTTTTATATGCAAAACACACTTCCCGGTATCCTTGAGACCGGTAATGCCGACAGGGCATACATGTTACAGACATTTCTTGGCGCAAGCACAAAAAAACAACGCCGACCCGCGGGTGGAGTCGGCGTTATCGAGCGTTGTAGCGAGTCCGGGATTCGAACCCGAGTCTCCGCCTTGAGAGGGCGGCGTGCTAGGCCTCTACACTAAATCGCCATATTGATGGTGAAGTTGAGCCTCGGCTAACAACGATGCAAAGGTAAGAACTTATTTTTTATTCCACCAAATTTTTTGCCCACTTTTTGTTAATCCGGCTCAATAACCAGGGTGCCATTTTAAATATTACAAACCATAATAACACCACCAGGCCCGTCGGAATAAGAAAGGCAATTATACCCAACGGCGTAGTCCACCCCCAAGAATCGTAATAGAATGATTCAATCTGAGTCAGCTGTGCCGATATGTCGGGATTGACTTGTTGAACTTCACTAAGCGAGTCAAATTGAGTCAGAGAGCCTGTCTCGGTATCAAGAGCGAAATAACTCTCGCACGCTTCGGCTTCTCGTTCACCATAAATTGTGTCTCCTGAAATTGCGAGTCGGGTAACACTACCTACAATAAACCGGTTGTTTTTGCGGATGTTTCCTGTAATATCTTCATTATCACACGCTATGGACTCGATATCATAACCGTTGGGCAAATCGGTGTGCCAGTAATCATCCATGCCACATCCCGTGTCAAAGGCCCATGCACAAAATAAACTGCCTATCAGACACACAAGATAGAAACTGAATATGAACACGTAGGGACTTAACAGACCAAACAATGCTCTTCGCTTCTTTTTACGCTTGGAGAAATAGAACAGGCATGCTGCCAATGGCAATGCAATCACCGTCGCCAATATTAAGCAAACGATAAGTTGGAAAAGGACAATCAGTATTAACATGGTTAGATTTCTACTGAAGTTAAACAAACCGGGTGTCACAATGCAAAAATGAAGAATCCAAATAGAAACGCACAGTTTTAGTGAGCGGTGTTAGCCAAACCGAC
>CAMWLW010000130.1 GCA_947175245.1 uncultured Bacteroidales bacterium | reverse complement strand
AGACTGCAACGGAGATACATATCGGCCTTGATGAGAAGATGCACCCTGATCTGAAAGGTGATGCGCACTTTGAGTCCAAGGGCTTCATGGATGCAGTCAGTGTCACGGATTTCCCGATAAGAGGGCTCAGTAGAAAATTCGGTCATGCAATGCGATAGGATCGGCAAGCATAGTGAAAACATATACTTGACGTTACTAATAGTTACAACGCAAGGCCCGGGGATGGCCGGGCCTTGCGTGTGGTGTCGGGGAGTGAAGTGGTTAGTCTTCTTTGGTGAGGTCGAGGACGACGTTGTCTTTGCTGCGGTCGAAGTACTGGCGGCGCAGGGGGTTGCGGTGGGCTTCGCTGTAGCGCTGGCGGTTGCGGTAGATGTCGATGGCGGCATAGATGGCTTCGCGCATCGACTGCTCGCTGGCGGCGCCTTTGAGCACGATGTCGTAGCCTGTACCGTGGTCGGGCGATGTGCGCACGAAGGGCAGACCGGCTGTGAAATTCACGCCGCCGGCCATTGCAAGTGTCTTGAACGGGGCCAGGCCCTGGTCGTGATACATGGCGAGTACGCCGTCAAATTTCTCATACTGTCCGGCGCCGAAGAATCCGTCGGCCGGATAGGGGCCGAAGCAGTTTACGCCGGCATTTTTGGCTTCTTTGATGGCCGGAATGATGATATTTGCCTCTTCGTCGCCTATCACGCCGCCGTCGCCGGCATGGGGGTTGAGGGCGAGTACGGCTATGCGTGGGTGACTCAGGCCGAAGTCGCTCTCGAGTGATGTGTAAAATGCCTTCAGTTTTGCAACAATACGTTCGGTGGTTATCTCCTCGGCTACTTTAGCTATGGGGCAGTGGGTGGTAACGAGGGCTACTCTGAGACGGTCATTGCACAGTATCATCAGCGCGTCGGCACCATCGCCGGCACAGCTTGCCAGGTACTCGGTGTGGCCTGCGAAGTGAAAATCATCGCTCTGGATGGTGTTCTTGTTGATGGGGGCGGTCACGAGAACGTCAATATCGCCGTTCTTCAGGTCGGCGACGGCACGCTCCAGTGCCTGGAATGCTGCGCGGCCGGCCTCGGGTGTAGCTACTCCGGGCTCAACCTTTACATCCTCGCCAACTACATTAATTATATTGTTGGCATCGGCCTTGGCCTGCGATGCCTCGTTGATGGTGTTTAGGGGCACCGAGGGCATTTCGAGCCCTTTGCGGTAATATGCGGCTATCTTGGCCGAACCGTACACCACCGGGGTGCAAAGCTCGAGCAGTCGGTTATCTTCGAGTGTCTTGAGTATCACCTCATAGCCCACGCCGTTGGTGTCGCCCTGGGTGATGCCTACCTTTATCTTGTTGTTGCTCATTATACTATGATATATTAATTACTTATGTAGTTACAATAGGTCGTGTCGACAAAGCGTCTGAAGGCCGGGATTCTCATCAGTCCCCACTCAAACAGCGCTGTGCCCACGAGGGCGGTGAGTATGCCCAGCGAGACATCGATGAGGTAATGATGCCCCGAGTAGACGGCCGTGAACCAGATGCCGAGCGTGATGATGGCAAACAGCACCCTCACCACATTGCTGCACCGGGCCCTGAGCGAGTAGATAAACGCTATGAGCATGTAGGCCGAGTGAAGCGACGGCACGGCGGCAAAGACGTTAGAGTTGCGGGCATACAGCGCGTCAAACACACCCCAGCCGGTCATCTCGTCAAAGCGCCCCAGGCCGGCCACGTCGCCCGGCGTGCCGGCAATGAAATCAAACCCGTACTTGGCCACATACCACGGCGGTGCAGCCGGGTGAATGTAGTAGACCGCAAATCCCAGCAGATTGACGAGCAGGAACACGAGCGCGAAGTGCAGGTACACCTTGTCCTGACGCGCCATGTACAGGCACAGGCCGAACAGTATAGGCACCGGCACCCAGCACAGGTAGAAGAAGCCGGCGAGCGCGTCGACCCACGGCGCATTGTGCATCGCGAAGAACTCGTTGGGCGTCTTTACCGCCCCGTCGGCCACAGTGATGCCGAACAGGCTCTTCTCGCTGTTATACAGCCCCTCGATATCGACCGCGTTGACCTCATAGTTGGGCACGATGTTCATCCAGTCGTATGAAATGCCGAACACGATGAACGGCAGCAACGCCACCACCAACCGGCGGGTAACAGGCGCGGCAAAGAACAGCACCGCTATGAGCGCGGCCAGATACAGGTGCTCGGGTCTGAAACCTACACACACAGCCGTGACACCCAGCCACACGGCCAGAGCCACAAGCATTACTACACCCTCGCGCAGCGTGGGCAGCAGCCTGCCACGACCGGTTACCGACCCGCTCATTTATTCAGACGTGTCAGTTCGCGACGACAGTGGCGTATACGTGCGAACGCCGTGATATTGGCAAACACAGCGATGATAGCCATTCCGCCGATAAGAATATACAGCGCATTGAACTCCTCGATGGGCACACACTTGCCCACGATACCCGTGAGCAGAGCGGCGAGGCTGGTGATGACCACACGCTCGGGGCGCTGCATCAGGCCCACCTTGCACTCGATGTCCAGACCCTCGGCACGCGCACGCACGTAGCTCACCATGATCGAGCCTATCAGGGCTATGAACGTGATCAGAGCGCCTATCTCGCCCAGCGCGCTGTTGGTGGGCTGTAGCTCGAGCAGATAGAATGTGATGCCCCCCAGGGTGACGAGCTCGCTGTAGCGGTCGAGCACCGAGTCATACATGGCGCCGAAAGTCGACTTCATGTTGCCGATGCGCGCCACCTGACCGTCGAGCATGTCAAAGAGCGAGAACAGGATGAGGATGCCGCCACCCCAGCCTATCCAGCCAAACTGGTACTGATCCTCGACATCGAGCGACAGCTCGCGGCGGTGAATGATGCCCGCATAGACAAACATGGCGGCAGCCAGCAGATTGCCCAAGAATCCTATCGTGGTGACCATATTGGGGGTCACGCCCATCTTGATCAAGAACCTGACAAAGGGATTGATCACAACATAGATGCCCTGTTGCAGCCCGTCACGTAATTTCTTGAATGTACTGTTTCCCATTTTTATAATGTGTTATTTTTATTGTTAGCTTTATTTTATACGTTCTTTTTCTTAAAAATACCCAGCATCGCGTCGACAGCCTGTATCGCCACCGGGTCAAAACGGTCACGGCGCTTGTAGACAAAATGCTTCTGCATCAGGAAATTCCACGCCAGCGACACCACCAGCGACACTATAAGACGCGCAGCCGCGAAGCTGCCCACCGTCGTGAAGCCCAGCGCGTCGAGTATGTGCCAGTTGTCAAGCACATTGGCAAGCAACGACGTGCCCACGGTGTTCAGCAGCACACTGCCAAGCCATATCAACAGATACTTGACAGCCACCGCCTTGACCGGACAATCGCCCGCCCTGAACGTGAACTTATAGTTGATACAGCAGTTGACGATACCGCCCAGCACCGCACCCACCGGCGTGGCCACCCACTCGCTGATTCCGAGCGCCACAAGTCCGATGCTGCTGCCCATATCGATCCACGAGGCCAGCTGTGACGACAATGACGAGCGTATAAACGTGAATATACCGCCGCCATACACAAACTTCTGAGCTATTTTCTTAAAAATATTCATTGTACCGTCGTGTATCCAGTTATCAAACAGTCCTCGATGTGCCGCGGCGAGGTTTGACACGCCCCATCACCGCCTTGGCTATCGCCGTAGCCGCTGCCGCACGGCACGGCGCGAAACTGGGCCAGTCATTAAAATCAATCAGAGTGATACGGCCGGTGCTGTCGATGACAGCGTCACCGCCATACACCATCACATTGAGCTCAGTCGCCGCAGCCGTACACAGCCGGCGCAGGTGTGACTCAATCGCAGCCGACGCCTCAGGGTCGGCAGGCTGATGATGGTCAGGGTCGTATGGAAAATACCAGTAGAAAAACGAGCTGTCGAGCACACCATAGAACTTGACAATGTCGCCCTTGACATGGCGCGTGATAACCGCACGCGTGATGCCGCGCAGGAAATACTCCTGCAACACCTCCTGAGCCTCGTCGGGCGTACGCACATACGACACATCCTCCTTGTGCATCGCATAGTTGTCGGCACGCTTGATCCAGCACTTGTCAATGCCCCGGCGCTCAAGCTCACCCTTGATAACCACGTCGGTGCTCGTGATGACACTCTCGGGGAACGGGATGTTGCTGCCTATGAAGATGCGCGTCTGCCGCTCGCGTATGCAGTTGGCTATGCCCTGAGGCGAGTTGATGACCGTTTTCCCGTCACGCTCCATCTGCTCCAGCATCTTCAGCGACCGCTGCTCACGGCACATATTGATGATGACCGGTTCAGACACCGCTCCGGCATTGAGTTGTTCCTCACTGTAGACATTGACCTCACATCCGCGACGGCGCAGCTGTTCAGCCACACCGCTCAGAATGCTCGCATCATTGCCTATGTGATTGGGCGAAAACGCTCCCGCCCTCATTATCGCGGCTATCTTAATCTGGGCCATCGTGTGAATATAATTATTATAATAACGTGCAAAGTTATGAAAAAATCGTTAATACCCAAACAGTCAACCGCGGCGTGTCACCAATAACGAAATTTTTCATTAATTTTTTCACCAAATAGATACAAGTAAATGAAATAATTAGTAATTTTGCGGTGGCTAAGACCCACCGGGCCCGTCCCGGCAGCAAAACAGCAGGTAATTTAACCCTAAATAAACATTAAAACTAACAATTATCATGACAAAAATTGGTATTAACGGATTTGGCCGTATCGGTCGTTTCGTATTCCGCGCTTCAACCAAGCGTGACGATATCGAGGTAGTTGCAATCAACGACCTTCTTCCTGTTGACTACATGGCTTACATGCTCAAGTATGACACAATGCACGGTCGCTTCGAGGGCACTGTTGACTATGACATGGAGAAGAGCCTTCTCATCGTAAACGGCAAAGAGATCCGCGTTACCGCATGCAAGAACCCCGCCGAGATCGCATGGGGCGCTGTAGAGGCAGAGTACGTAGTTGAGTCAACCGGTCTGTTCCTCACCAAAGAGAAAGCCGCCGCTCACATCGAGGCCGGTGCCAAGTATGTAGTTATGTCAGCTCCCTCAAAAGACGACACCCCCATGTTCGTATGCGGTGTTAACCAGGACACCTACGTTAAGGGCACACAGTTCGTATCAAACGCATCTTGCACCACCAACTGTCTCGCACCCATCACCAAGGTTCTCAACGACAAGTTCGGCGTTGTAGAAGGCCTCATGACCACCGTACACTCAACCACCGCTACCCAGAAGACCGTTGACGGTCCCTCAATGAAAGACTGGCGTGGTGGCCGTGCCGCTTCAGGCAACATCATCCCCTCATCAACCGGCGCTGCCAAGGCTGTAGGTAAAGTTATCCCCGAGCTCAACGGCAAACTCACCGGTATGTCAA
>CAMWLW010000129.1 GCA_947175245.1 uncultured Bacteroidales bacterium | reverse complement strand
GCGTCATCGTGCCGTTCGGTACAAAGAAATTCTACACCGGCATCGTCGTGGCACCCGTGCCGTCGGCGCCCGAGGGCTTTGATATCAAGGATATATCGTATGCCATCGACAGCAAGCCAATCGTGCGCCATCCCCAGCTCAAGCTGTGGGAGTGGATTGCCGACTACTACCTGTGTGCCGAGGGCGAGGTGTTCAAGGCCGCCATTCCGGCCGGGCTGAAGCTCGAGAGCGAGACGTTTGTCGAGATCAACCCCGACTTTGAGCTCGATGACAGCACCGGACTGTCTGAACGCGAGGCCGTCGTGTACCAGACACTCGACCACGAGGGTGCCATGAACATCGACGCCATCGCCTCAAAAACCGGGCTGAAGAACCTGCACGCCACCGTCAACGGCATGATTGAGCGGGGCATAGTCATTGTGTCGGAGAAGCTAATCGAGCGCTACCGCCCCAAGCGCGAGCTGTATGTCAGGCCGGCGTTCACGCGCGATGAGATGCCGACGGCCTTTGAGCGCGTAAAAGGTGCCCGCAAACAGGAGACCCTGCTGCTGGCTCTTATCGAGATGACCCAGAAGGGTGACGGCAAGACGTTCGGCGAGATACCGCGCGCGGCGCTGCTCGAACGTGCCGGCTGCACCCCGGCTGTGCTCAAAGCGCTTGTCGACAAGGAGGTTGCAACGGTTTACAAGAAAGAGATAAACCGATTTGCATACGACGGCGCGCCTGTCATCGAACTGCCACGCCTCACCCAGCACCAGTCGGCCGCCCTCGACAGCATACACCGCTCGTGGCTCACTCACGACATCACGCTGCTGCACGGCGTCACCTCGTCGGGCAAGACCGAGGTCTACCAGCACCTGATTGCCGACGTGATGAGGCGCGGACGCCAGGCGCTGTTCCTCGTGCCCGAAATCGCCCTCACCACCCAGCTCACCAAGCGCCTGCAGGCCGTGTTCGGCAACAGCGTCATCGTCTACCACTCCAAGTTCTCAGACAACGAGCGCGTCGACATCTGGCGGCGTCTGCTCGACACCACGTCGCCGTGTGTCGTCATCGGTGCGCGCTCGTCAATCTTCCTGCCGTTCGCGTCGCTGGGACTCGTCATCATCGACGAGGAACACGAGCAGAGCTACAAACAGTTTGACCCCGCGCCGCGCTACAATGCCCGCGACGCCGCCATCGTGCTCGCCTCGATGCACGGCGCCAAGACACTGCTGGGGTCGGCCACCCCGTCGATCGAGACATACTATAAAGCCACCACAGGTAAATTCGGCCTGGTGTCGATGACCGAGCGATTCGGCAACGCGCCGCTGCCCACGGTGACCATCACCGACATGAAGCGGCAACGGGCGGCCAAGCGCACGTCGGGCACATTCGCGCTCGACACCATATCGGCCACACGCGACGCCCTCACACGCGGCCATCAGGCAATCCTGTTCCAGCCCCGTCGCGGCTTCTCGCCGCTGGCCCGTTGCCGGCAGTGTGCCTGGACGCCCAGGTGCTCGCGCTGTGACGTGCCGCTCACCTATCACCGCGACATCAATCAGCTCGTGTGCCACTACTGCGGCAGCATGACAACCCTACCCCGCACGTGTCCCCAGTGCCACGAGCCTGCGATCGAGACCCTGGGCTACGGCACCGAGCGCGTCGAGGAGGAAGTGACAGCGCTCTTCCCCGGCAACGACATCGCACGCCTCGACCTCGACTCGACCCGCAACAAGTCGTCATACATTAATATAATAAACGACTTCTCGAGCCGGAAGTCGCGCATACTGGTGGGCACGCAGATGGTTACCAAGGGCCTGGACTTCGGCAACGTGTCGGTGGTGGCCGTGCTCAACGCCGACTCGCTCATCAACTTCCCCGACTTCCGCTCGACCGAGCGCGCCTTCAACACCCTGCAGCAGGTAGCCGGACGCGCCGGACGCCGTGAGGACACCGAGGGGCGCGTCATCATCCAGACGTCGATGCCCGAGCACCCCATCTTCGGCTTTCTGACGGCCAACGACTACACGGGGTTCTATGAGAACGAGCTCGCCCAGCGCCGCCAATACTTCTACCCGCCGTTCTCGCGTATAATATATGTGTATCTCAAACACCGCGACAAGGCCACCATAAGCCGCGTGGCCGCGGCCTACGCCACCCGTCTGCAGCAGATATTCGGCAATCGCGTCTTCGGCCCCGAGCGCCCGGCCATAGAGCGCATCAACAACTGGTACATACGCAAGATAATGCTCAAGGTCGAGGTCGACGCCTCGATGAAACACGTCAAGGAGCTGCTCAAGAAACTCTACGACAACCTCTATCAGGATCCCACCCTGCGCGGCGTGGCGCTGTACTACGATGTCGACCCGATGTAACAAACTGTAATTCAATCCATAGAGAAACCACTCTATATTTTTGACAAAAAAAATCGCTCAAATCGCTTGCAGATTCAAAAAAAGTGCGTACCTTTGCAGAGCAAATGAGAAAAACAGCGACATTTGACTTAATGCGAAAATAGCTCAGTTGGTAGAGCACAACCTTGCCAAGGTTGGGGTCGCGGGTTCGAGTCCCGTTTTTCGCTCAAATTTTGAAAGAGAACTTTTACTTATTAAATCATTCACTCTCAGAGATTAAGAGATTGTAAATGCGAAAATAGCTCAGTTGGTAGAGCACAACCTTGCCAAGGTTGGGGTCGCGGGTTCGAGTCCCGTTTTTCGCTCCAACATGACTCTCAATATATCAATCGGCAATCTCAGAGTCTTGTGAGACGAATGATAACTTGTCCGGATGGCGGAATTGGTAGACGCGCTACTTTGAGGGGGTAGTGATCATTGGATCGTGTGAGTTCGAGTCTCATTTCGGACACCATAAATTGGTTGACAGTTGTTCAGAACAATGGTTAACCAATTTTATTTTATAGACATATAGATTTAACCTCGTCCGGATGGCGGAATTGGTAGACGCGCTACTTTGAGGGGGTAGTGATCATTGGATCGTGTGAGTTCGAGTCTCATTTCGGACACCTTAATCGGTTGACAGTTGTTACAATGCAACAGTTGACCATTTTTTATAAGTAACCAATACAAAACACGGTACAATGGGTAAGGTAACACAATTTGCCCGCGACTGGGCGCTCGTCATAGCCATCATCTTCGGCATCGTCTCCTACATCATCTACATACAGCTGCCGCTGCCCCCGGCGGCTCACGTCATCTCCAACCGCGTCGTGGCTGTAGCCCAGCCGGCGATGATCTTCGCCATGCTGTTCCTCACATTCTCGCGCATTGACCCGCGCGCGCTAAGGCCACGTATGTGGCACCTGTGGCTGCTGCTGATACAGGGCGGACTGTTCGCCGCCATCTCGGGGCTGCTGATACTGTTCCCACACACCGGCTTCAGGGTACCGCTCGAGGGCACGATGATACTGCTCATCTGCCCCACGGCCACAGCCGCCGCCGTCATCACCAAGAAACTGCACGGCAACATCAACGACATCACAGCCTACACCATCCTCATCAACCTGCTGGCGACACTGCTCATACCCACCTTCCAGCCGCTGGTACACCCCACCCCGGGCACGTCGTTCACCTCGTCGGCGCTGCTGATACTCGGCAAGGTGTTTCCGCTGCTACTGCTGCCGCTGATAACGGCCCAGCTCGTGCGCCTGCTGTTCCCGCGGCTCAACAGCCTGCTCGTGGCCCGTCAGGAGCTGTCGTTCTACATCTGGGCCGTCTCGCTGTCACTCGCCATCGCCGTCACCACGCGCAGTATCTTCCACACCCACACCACCCTGGCCACACAGCTGTGGCTCGTGGTCACATCGCTGCTCGCCTGCCTGTTCCAGTTCTGGGCCGGGCGCCGCATAGGCAGCCGATATGGCGACACCGTCACCGCCGGCCAGGCACTCGGGCAGAAGAATACAGTCCTGGCCATCTGGGTAGGCTACACATTCTTCACCCCCGTCACCGCCATCGCCGGCGGCTTCTACAGCATCTGGCACAACGTCATCAACACCCTCCAGCTGCGCCGCGCCAACCACGCCGGGTGACACCCAGATTAGGCCGTATCGTGAAAATTCACTAACTTCACGCCATGAAACCATCCAGAATAGCCATCTTTGCATCGGGCAGCGGCACGAACGCCGAGAACATAATCAACTACAGCCGGTCGACACCCGACAGCGGCCTCGAGGTGGCCCTCGTGGTCAGCAACCGCCCCGACGCACGCGTCATTGAGCGTTCACGACGCCTCGGCGTCCCGGTTAAGGTAATGACACGCGCCGAGATAAACGACCCTGACGTCATGCTCCCGACACTCGACGATGCCCGTGTCGACGCCATCGCGCTCGCCGGCTTCCTGCTCATGATTCCCGACTTTCTGCTCGAACGCTACCCGGGCCGCATCATCAACATACACCCCTCGCTGCTGCCCAAGTATGGCGGCAAAGGTATGTACGGCCACCACATACACGAGGCCGTCGTGGCCGCCGGCGAGACCGAGACAGGCATAACCATACACCACGTCAGCCGTAAGTGTGACGGCGGCAGCATCATCTTTCAGACCGCCATCCCTGTCGCACAGGGCTCGACAGCCGCCGACGTCGAGACAGCCATACACGCCCTCGAGCGCATCCACTACCCCCGCGTCCTCGCCGCCACCCTATCCAATCAGGGCGAGTAAATCTTTTAGTGCACGTATCCTAAGCCGGCGCACGACTGGCAGCGTCCTGTGCCGTGACACAGGCTGCACTTGTTTTTGTTGTTGTTGACCCATCCGCTGCCATGACAATGCTGGCACTTGCCGTTACCGCGACATCCCATGCACGTAGTCTTGCTTGACGATGCCGGGTTGGAATAGCTTGACCCCGAAGTAGCGGGCGCTGTGTAGGTAGGTGCCGGAGCAGAGCCCTGGTATGACGACCCGCCCGACTGGTTTTGATCCCAATATTCGGTCTGAACCAGTTGTCCGTTTTCTGATTTGACCTTGATTACACGATTTTCGCGCTTGATATAGTAAAAGCCCGACCCAATCAAGTCATGTGCGGGACTGAAATCGCCCTGCAGATAGTCGCCATTGGGCATAAAATGTTTCCCACTATAACGTGTGAGCTGATTATCCTTGTAGTAAGCAAAACCCTCGAAACGGCCGCCGTCGTTAAAGTTAAAGCGAACCTGTCTGCCGATTTCAGCCGAAGGGACATTATCCCACGATGAAGGGGCATTACCCCACTTAGACAAGACACCCTGAGACATAGCAGTCGATGTACCGCATAAAATGATACCGATAACAGCAATCAGTCTGAAAATGTGTTTCATAACAGTTTAATTTATAGAAAAGTTTTACACGTCAGCCCACCGTGGGTGAGCGACACAAAGTTATAAAGAATATTTGATATTACTGCCAATTCGTTGAATTTTATACCATAAAATCAAAAACATCGTCTCTACGAGACTCCCGTTATGGTCGGACGTCACTCTCCCCAGGTTCCGCGCTACGCGCTCCACCAGGGGTTTCAGATGACCGACACGTCTCCGACGCGCCCACACCCTTCGCAGTATGAGATATTACCGAGACTGATGAGTGTAGGAGACACGAGGTGACGGTTAACCTTAGGTGGAGCGCATCTGAGGGCGCGAAACCTGAGGGCGACGTCCCTACTGTGTTTCAGACAATTAGCTTAATTGTGCATCGTGCATTGTGAATTGTGCATTGCATCAGGCGGCGGGGTTGTCGAGGTCGAAGGCGGCGA
>CAMWLW010000128.1 GCA_947175245.1 uncultured Bacteroidales bacterium | reverse complement strand
GCTGTCATAGGCCAGACTTTGTTAGTGTGGCGGTGGTGTTGGTTGTCGTCGCGTCGTTTACTATGGTGTAAGATTTTCCCGATGTGAGCGACGGGCAACTTATCATCAGCGAGCCGCTGCCCGAATTTCCGCCGGGCCCCCAGCCACCGCCGCCGGGGCCATTGCCGGGGCCATAAAGTGTGCCGGCGCGACTTGTTGACGATGAGTATTCGGTCGGGACGGTGAATGTAGCCAAAATCTCGCTGCCCGATTTTACTGACACCTCGGTATCGGCCTTGATTGAGCCGGTCGTGTAGACGAATGCCTGAGTCGAACCGCTCTTGGTGGGGTAGGTGTTGCTGCCGCCGAAAGCCATCAGTGTTCCGCCGGTAATATAGACGGCACATCCGCTCTCGGTCGCGGCATCGAGTCCCATCTCCATTCCGCCCGAACCCATTGTCCTGACATAACCGCCGCTGATAGTCAGATTGCCGTTTGAGTCAAGACCGTCACCGACGATCGAGATTACCGTGAGGTCTCCGCCCGACACTCTGAAGTCGCCCGACGAGTTGATGCCGTCATCATAGGCTTTAACGAATATCGTGCCACCGTTGATGTCAAGCTCTTTCTTGCTTTCGATGCCCTCGGCATTATTGGTGGCGGTTGTGATGTGTATCTCTCCGTCGTTGATTATCACGCCGCTGTCGGCCTTGATACCTTTAGACGATGATTTGTAATCAGAATTGATGCGGTCGGCCGAGGCTGTGTAGTTGTGGTTGAGGCTGCCGTTGCTGTAGACAAGCATGCCGCCGGTGGTGGCTATAGTTATCTTGCCGCCGTCGCTCCGGAACACGCCGTCACACGATATGCCTTTTCCGCCGCTTCCCGAAGCTGTCAGGTCGATTGTGCCGCCACTCACCTCGACATTACCGTCGGCGCCGATACATGCCGAGGCTTTGGTCTTGTTTTTGGCGCTGTCCCAGATGCCGTTGGCGCCGGTGTGTAACTTGATTGTACCTCCCGAGATTATCACATCGGCGTCGGCTTTGAGGCATTTAGCCGCATCGGCAGTTATTGAGACGTCGATTGTGCCGCCCTTGACAGTCAGTGTGCCTGTGTCTTCGGCTTCACGGTCGGTGTCGTCCTTGAACGCTGTCTGTATGCCGTCGTCGCCTGTGCCGGTGATGGTGAGTGTACCGCTCTCCATCATGAAATACTGACCGCAGTTGATACCATCTTTTACAGCGCCGGTAATATTCAGCGTCAGATTTTTTATCTCGACATATTCCTTGGCATATATGGCGTGCGATTTGTTTCCGCTTACCGTGAGCTGTCCTTTGCCTTTCAGCTCAAGATGGCCCTTGCACACGATGGCGCCTTTCTGGCTGCCGTCACCGTCGGTGAGTGAGTTGACCGTGCCGTTCTTGGCGCTGACGGCTATGCGCTTGCCATTCTGAATGTCAATGGCTGCCCCCGATTTATTCACGAGTCTGAGACCCTGTAACTCGAGAGTGGATTTGTATGAGCCATTGAGTGTCAGCGAACCGTCGGCCGCCTCACCTTTTAATATATATGTAATCTCGCCACACGTGGACTCGGACACTTCGTCAGATTGTGTTATAGTAACGTGTGCGCCGGTCACGTCGGCCTCGATATACTTTGCTATATCGCCCGATACGTTTACAGTGGCTATGTTCCCCGAGTATTGTATCGCCACTGTGTTTTTTGATACTGAGGCATTGTCAACATAGAAATTGGACCACTCGTTGAGATTGAAGCGACGCTCGGTCACGGTTATGCACTCATTCTCAAATGTCATTTCACCGGCAGTCTCGGCCGGGAAACTGTATGTGACGCCCCCTTTGCTGAAGTTTATCGTCTGGGCGTTACCGGTCAAGGCTACCGACACGGCGAGCGCGGCTATAATCAGGTGTTTTTTCATAGGGCGATCAGAATATTACTTTGAATGTTTTGACTTTGTTTTTTGCTATGTATGTGCCCGAGCCAAGAGATTCGCGGGCAGATCCGGGCGAAGTGAATGTTCCGACATAGACCCCGGCGACTGTATAATAATCGGCGTTTGTATTGTCGTCAGTCTCAATATCATCGATGCCGGCAGCATTCTCTTCGGTAAATCTCATCGACTTGATGTCGCTTGTCTTGATGGTTTGGTTTACAGTGCTTGACGAGAGTTGCATATAGCCGTCGGCGTAGGTGGCTTCGAGATTGTCAGCGGCCACCGACATTTCCGAGCCGTCAGTCATGCGAAACGTAAGCCAGTGATAGTTTGCCGCTTGAGATGTCATCGATAACGACACCGTCGCTGCCACACAAAGTTGCTTGAGATAATTCATAAATTCAGATTGGTTTCAGTTGTTAATCTAAAATGTGACTTCCCGATAGTCAAAAGGTTTAATACCACTTTGAATTTCGGCCGCATTTTACTACTTTTGTAATATAATTCAATACAGTTTCATGACAACAATCGCACCCCTCGCCGAGCGACTGCGGCCAACGACGCTCGACCAGTACATAGGCCAGTCACACCTCGTTGGTGACGGCAACATTCTCAGGCAGATGATCGATACCGGCCAGGTGTCGTCAATCATACTGTGGGGGCCGCCCGGCGTGGGCAAGACCACCCTGGCGCGCATCATCGCCAGGGCGTCGGGCAGTCCGTTCTACACCCTCAGCGCCGTCAATTCGGGCGTCAAGGAGGTGCGCGAGGTCATCGACCGTTGCCGTGCCGACAACGACAGCATGTTTGCCACCGGTCGTCCGATATTGTTTATTGATGAAATTCACCGCTTCAGCAAGTCGCAGCAGGACAGTCTGCTCGGAGCTGTCGAGAGCGGTATTGTCACTCTGATAGGCGCTACGACCGAGAATCCATCGTTCGAGGTCATACGCCCCCTGCTTTCACGAGCACAGGTGTACGTGCTCAGGCCACTCGAGGCTCCGCAGCTGCGCGAGCTGCTTGACCGCGCCATCTCTACCGACGTTATTCTCTCTACCCGGCAGGTCGACGTGCGCGAGACCGACGCGCTGTTCCGCTTCTCTGGTGGCGATGCACGCAAGTTGCTCAACATTCTCGACCTGCTCATGCAGTCTACCCCGGCCGACAAGCCTATCGTTATCGACGACGAGGGTGTCACACGCCGTCTTCAGCAGAATCCGGCCGCATACGACAAGAACGGCGAGATGCACTATGACATCATATCGGCTTTCATCAAGAGCGTGCGCGGCAGCGACCCCGACGCGGCCATCTACTGGCTCGCGCGCATGATCGAGGGTGGGGAAGACCCCGAGTTCATAGCCCGCCGCCTTGTTATCCTGGCATCGGAGGATATAGGTCTTGCCAACCCGAACGCCATGCTGCTTGCCAATGCCACCTTCGACATCATCGCCAAGATAGGCATGCCCGAGGGTCGCATACCGTTGGCCGAGTGTACCGTCTATCTCGCCACTTCGCCCAAGAGCAACTCGGCCTATCTGGCCATCGATGCCGCCCTTGCCCGCGTGCGTGACACCGGCGACCTGCCCGTGCCGCTCCACATACGCAACGCTCCTACATCGCTCATGAAAGAGATGGGCTATGGAGCCGACTATAAATATGCCCACGACTATCCCGGTCACTTCGTACGCCAGCAATTCTTGCCCGACGCACTCGACGGCACCCGCTTCTGGAACGCAGCCGACAATCCTGCCGAGCAAGCCCTCGCCGACCGCCAGCGACAGCGCTGGGGACGCTGACCCTGATTTGGAAGCATTTAGAAAAATTTATCGCCGTTCGGGTGGCAATTTGAGATATTATTCTTAATTTTGCAGCAAAATTAGTCATACATCATATTTTGTGACAGCAGAACATTCATATACATAAAAATATACATTGAGTCATGAAAAAGCATAACTTCTATGCAGGACCGTCAATCCTAAGCCAGTACACAATCCAGAACACCGCCGATGCCGTTCTCAACTTTGCCGACATGGGGCTCTCAATCCTTGAGATCTCACACCGCAGCAAGCAGTTCCAGGCTGTCATCGACGAGGCTGACGCTCTCGTCAAAGAGCTTCTTGAAATTCCAGCCGGATACTCGGTGCTGTGGCTCGGCGGCGGTGCCAGCATGCAGTTTGCAATGGTTCCAATGAACCTCCTCGCCAAGAAAGCCGGCTACCTCGACACCGGTGTCTGGGCGTCAAAAGCTATCAAGGAAGCCAAACTGTTCGGCGACGTCGACGTCGTTGCATCGTCTAAAGACCGCAACTACACCTATATCCCCAAAGACTACACCGTTCCCGCCGACTGTGACTACTTCCATTACACCACCAACAACACCATCTACGGTACCGAAATACGCAAAGACCCCGAGGTAGGCAACGTGCGCCTCGTGGCCGACATGTCGTCTGACATCTTCTCGCGCCCCATTGACGTCGCCAAGTACGACCTCATCTATGCCGGCGCCCAGAAGAACCTCGCCCCGGCCGGCGTCACCATCGTTATTGTGCGCGACGAGGCTCTCGGACACGTTGACCGCGTGCTCCCCACCATGCTCGACTACCGTACGCATGTCAAAAAAGGCTCGATGTTCAACACTCCCCCTGTGCTTCCCATCTACTCGGCACTCCAGACGCTGAAATTCTACAAGCAGATGGGCGGCATACGCGAACTTGAGAAACGCGATCTCGCCAAGGCTGCGATGCTCTACGAGGCCATCGATTCGAGCAAGATGTTCGTAGCCACCGTTCCTGGTCACGAAGACCGTTCGATCATGAATGTTTGCTTCGTCATGAAGCCCGAGTATGCCGAGCTTGAAAAGTCGTTCATCGACTTTGCAGGCGAGCGCGGCATCATCGGCATCAAGGGCCACCGCGACGTGGGCGGTTTCCGCGCGTCGCTCTACAACGCCATGCCCATCGAGAGCGTCAAGGTGCTCGTTGACGCAATGAAAGACTTTGAAGAAACACATTGATTACATCTCCTATGAAAGTCCTTGTAGCAACCGAAAAACCCTTTGCACCTGTAGCTGTGCAGGGTATCAAAGACGTCATTCTCGACGCCGGATACATACTCGAAGTCCTCGAGAAATACACCGAGAAATCTCAGCTGCTCGATGCCGTCAGTGATGCCGACGCTCTCATCATACGCAGTGACAAAGTCGATGCCGAGGTGCTCGACGCCGCCAAGAATCTCAAGATTGTGGTTCGTGCCGGTGCCGGCTATGACAATGTCGACCTCCAGGCGGCCACCGCACACGGCGTGTGTGTCGAGAATACCCCCGGCCAGAACTCCAATGCCGTTGCCGAGCTCGTATTCGGCATTGCAGTCATGGCCGTCCGCAACATGTATAACGGGACATCGGGCACCGAGCTCAAAGACAAGTCGCTCGGCATCCACGCGTTCGGTCAGGTAGGCCGCAATGTCGCCCGCATCGCCAAAGGCTTCGGTATGAATGTCTCGGCCCTCGACCCCTACTGCCCCGACGAGGTTATCGTTGAGGCCGGTGTTACCCCCGTCAAGGATATCAAGTCGCTCTATGCCGACAATCAGGTTGTGTCGCTCCACATCCCTGCTACAGCCGAGACACGCGGCTCGGTAGGTTACGACCTCATCACCCTCATGCCTAAGGGCGGCGTACTCATCAACACGGCACGCAAAGAGGTTATCGACGAGGAAGGTTTAATACGTGCGCTTC
The DNA here is from genome assembly GCA_947175245.1 of uncultured Bacteroidales bacterium. GTDB lineage: Bacteria > Bacteroidota > Bacteroidia > Bacteroidales > Muribaculaceae > JAAVFS01. The sequence continues at coordinate 435 of CAMWLW010000128.1, read as the reverse complement.
GTGAGCGCCCCGACATCAAATATGTAGCCGACGTGCGTCCCGACCGTGCCGATGAGATTATCGCCGAGTTCCCCGACCGTGTCTTCTTCACCCCCAAGAAAATGGGTGCCCAGACAGCCGAGGCTAACATCAATGCCGGTATAGCTGCTGCCCGTCAGGTAGTTGCATTCCTGCGCGACGGCATCGACCGTTTCCGCGTCAATTGATACTCCATTCATCATTTATATAAAAAAGGCTTGTCTTTTCCACAATCATGTGGTAAGGCAAGCTTTTTTTGTAATCGATTATTAACCTGATACGTAATATTTTTGCCAAAATGGCTATATATTTGTGAGCTTTGGAGCAAAAATGCCACATTAATTAATTATACTGAATAATTTTTTATATCTTTGTAACCGAATTGTACCCGAAAATAAGGTTTCGCGACATTCATTT
>CAMWLW010000127.1 GCA_947175245.1 uncultured Bacteroidales bacterium | reverse complement strand
CTCTTACCCGATTCAAAGCGAGTCGGGTAAGTTTGTATACATTGATTCGCTAATAAAATATGACTGCAAACGACCTGACAAAGGCTTTTTAATGAAAGAGCCGTGCACAAACGGCAGAAAGTTGAGCATAAAAGAAATGTTATACGAAATTTTTTCGTATGTTTGTAAATTGAAATCACAAACCGGTTTTGATTTATGATAAAAGTAGGTATTACGGGAGGTGAATCCAAAGTAGCCGGCGAGATAGTTCGCCTGTTGCTCAATCACCCCGATGTTGACCTTAAATGGATACAAAGTGACAGCCATGTAGGGCAGAAAGTGAGCGACATTCACCAGGGTCTTATAGGCGAATGTGACATTATATTGGTACAGAAACCCGAGTGGGACAACATTGACGTGCTGTTCAACTGTTGTCACACAGGACATGCGCGCAATTACATCACCAGTTGTGGTGATGTACCGGCCGACCTGAAGATTATCGATCTGTCGGGCGACTACAGGTATGACGACAACGAAGGGTATGTGTACGGTCTGCCCGAGCTCAACCGCAAGGCAATGGTACGCGGCGCCACGAAGGTAGCCAACCCCGGCGCATTTGCAACAGCCGTTGAGCTTGCACTCCTGCCCCTCGCCAAAAATCTGCTGATAAACGATGACGTTCATATCTCGGCCGTCTCGGGCGACCCGACGCTGGCCGATAATATAAAGCTCTACAAGCCGTTAACCCACGCCCACGTGGCAGAAATCGAGAACACCGTCAAGTCGCTCCAGACGTCGTTCAACTCATCGATACACATGATACCGATGCTCGGCAGCTTCTCGCGCGGCCTGATAGCGGCCGTATATCTTGATTGTCCGCTGACAATCGAGGAGATACGCCGGCTTTATGATGAGTTCTACGACGACCACGGCTTCACATTCGTTGCCGACAAGCAGGTCGACCTGAAGGACGTTGTCAACACCAACAAGTGTATAATTCACCTCGAGAAACACGGCAACCGCCTGCTTGTCACCTCGGTAATCGACAGCATGCTCAAAGGAGCCGCCGGCACAGCCGTACATAATATGAATTTGCTGTTCGGACTGTCTGAACGCACAGGACTTGCACTTAAACCGTCGGCACTATGAAGCGCTTTATCAAATATATGTGCCTGCCGGCGTTGCTGTTATCATCATTGACAGCGTCGGCAGCTGTCAATCTGACCGATGCACGCGAACTCATCGCCCGGGGCGACTATGAAGCCGCAGTCAGCATGCTCAAAGGGTATGCCACCAAAGAACCCCGCAACGGGACAGTACAGTTGCTGCTCGGCGACTGCTACCGCGCTATGGGCAATGACGCTGAGGCTATCGTGGAATACAACAAGGCTGTGAAGAACAGCTGTAACGACGCCCGCCTCGGCCTTATCGAGATCGCAATCAGAGAATACCGCATTGACGATGCCGACACCCAGCTCGCCGACTACCGCAAGGGGCTGAAGAAGGGCCGCAAGACGTTGCCCGACGAGTCGGACGATGTGACCGTGCAGCTTGAGCGCACACGCAATATGCTTAACCGCGTTGAGAAAATAGTGGTGTTTGACAGCATCAACGTGCCTGCCGACGAGTTTTTCACATACTACAGGCTGTCGCCCGAGAGCGGCTCAATCAATCCGCCGTCGGTACTTCCCCAAGGGTTCATAGCGGCCACACCAACTGTCGTATATGAGCCCGAGAGCCGCACCGAAATGATGTGGGCCATGCCCGATGCCGACAATAACTCCGTCCTGGTGAGTTCGGTGGCACTCTACGGCAACGAGTGGGACGCCCCCGAGCATGTCGGTGACCATCTGGGTGAAGGCGGCGACGCCAACTACCCGTTCATGATGCCCGACGGCATTACACTATATTATGCCAACGACGGCGATAACTCGCTCGGCGGGTATGACATATTCATCACGCGCCGCGACGGCAACGGATTCCTGCAACCCCAGAATCTGGGGATGCCCTACAACTCGCCCTACAACGATTACATGCTCGCCATCGACGAGACTACAGGCGTAGGCTGGTGGGCAAGCGACCGCAACCGCCTCGACAATATGGTGACAATCTACATGTTCATCCCGGCCGAGATGCGCGTCAATGTCGATGTGACCGCGCCCGACATCCTTGACCGCGCCCGGCTCACGTCAATCAAATCGACATGGGAGCCCGGCGCCGACTACTCACAACTGAAGAATTCGATAGCCAACATCAGCCGCTCGGCCCACAACCTCCAGTCACAGTGCAGGTTTACCCTACCCGACGGCCGCATCATCACCCGAATTGAACAGCTCACCAACTCTGACGCCCGACTGGCTATGAGAAACTACCTCGATCTTGAGAAAAGCATCAGGCAAGACCGCGAGCACCTGTCACAGCTGAGAGCGGCATGGGCTTCGGGCGACCGCACTGTTGAAGCTGAAATTCTGCAACTCGAGAGACAGGCCGTCGACGATGCCGTCACCCTGCGCCTGGCTGCCAACGAAGTTATCGAGGCCGAGATGCAATAATCAACGGCCCTACTGTGTTTTGAATATCACCCTGTCATGACTCTTTTTCTTATTTCAATTGCCGTTCTGGTAATAGGTTACCTGATATACGGTCTGATTGCCGAACGCGTTTTCAAAATCGACCCCTCGCGCACGACGCCGGCCTACGAGCGCACCGACGGCATCGATTACATACCCCTACCCACCTGGAAAGTTTTCCTCATCCAGTTCCTTAACATTGCCGGACTGGGCCCCATCTTCGGTGCTATCATGGGCATCATGTTCGGCCCGGCCGCCTTCCTGTGGATAGTTCTCGGAACCATCCTCGCCGGCGGCGTCCACGATTTCATATCGGCCATGATGAGTGTCCGCTCGGGCGGCCTGTCATTGCCCGAGGTCGTGGGACATGAGCTCGGCACCAATGTCAAGCAGGTGATGCGCGTCTTTTCACTGTTGCTGCTTGTACTGGTCGGCGCCGTGTTCGTAGTCAACCCGGCCGACATCCTGGCCGAGATGACACCCGACTATCTTAACAGCACGGTGTGGATCGGCATCATCTTCATCTACTACCTGCTCGCCACCCTGCTGCCCATCGACAAGCTGATAGGCAACCTGTACCCCGTGTTCGGCTTCGCGCTGCTTTTCATGGCCGTTGGTCTCATGGTGGTACTGCTTACAGGCACTGTCACTATCCCCGACGGTATAACCGACGGCCTCTATTCACGTCACAAAGACGGCATACCTATATTCCCGATGATGTTCGTGTCGATAGCATGCGGCGCCATATCGGGATTTCATGCCACCCAGTCGCCCATGATGGCACGCTGCCTCAAGAACGAGAAGCTGGCCAGGCCTATTTTCTATGGCGCGATGGTAGCCGAGGGCCTCGTCGCCCTGATATGGGCAGCGGCAGCCATAGCGTTCACCAACGGGTATGACGGACTCAACGAATACATGACCGACAGCAAGCCCGCCCACCTCGTTACCGATATATCAATCACGTGGCTCGGTACATTCGGCGGTCTGCTGGCTATCATAGGTGTCGTTGCTGCCCCCATCACCACCGGCGATACCGCGCTGCGCAGTGCGCGCCTCATAGCCGCCGACTTCATGAAGTTTGACCAGCGTAAGTTCTGGAAACGTCTCTTACTCTCGATGCCGATATTCGCGCTGGCATTCGTCGTGATGATGATTGACTTCAAAGTGCTGTGGCGCTACTTCGCCTGGTGCAACCAGACGCTGGCCGTGTTCACCCTGTGGGGCGCCACCGTGTACCTTGCCCGTCATCACCGTGCCTACGTCATCACACTGCTCCCGGCCATGTTCATGACGGCCGTGAGCGTCAGCTACCTGCTGTGTGCGCCGCGGCCCGAGGGCTTCGGCATCGACGTTTCGGTAGCGACCGCCGCCGGTGTGGCAGCAGCCCTCGCGGTGACATTTATTATAATGATGTACATTAAACGTATAAACAGCGGAGCCATCAAACGCAAATTTGATTATTAAACCGGCACTTCACACGGTTTCGCCAATTTTTCAGGTACAATTTTAACCAATCAACTATATTACATGACAAAGAACTTCAGGGTAAAGACAGCGACACTTGCACTTGCCCTATCAACAGCATTGTTCGCCAACGCCGAGGGTTATCAGGTAAACACATTGAGCACCCGACAAATCGGTATGGGTCACACCGGCACAGCCCTGCACCTCGACGCAGAGAGCATGTTCTTCAATCCCGCCGGCCTCGGCTTCATGACCGACAACTTCAGTATCAGCGGTTCATTCACCACAATTTTTGCCAAAGCGACCGCCACCCTGCCCGACGGCACAAAATATCACACAGCCAACGACCCGTCGACCCCGATCATGGCTAACGCGGCCTTCTCGATTTATGACAATCTGAAAGCAGGTGTATCATTTTATACCCCCTATGGCAGCGGAATCAACTGGACCGACAACTGGCCCGGCGCCGTACTCAACCAGAATGTCAGCCTCAAGGCATTTACCCTGCAGCCCACCCTCTCGTGGCGCATCACCGACAAGCTGTCGGTAGGCGCCGGCCTCACCATCAACTGGGGCAACGTCAACCTGAGCAAAGGCCTCGTCGACCCGGCCACGGCCGACGCGATGCTCGGCTTGCTGGCACTCGCCGGCCAACTCCAGTCGCCACAGTATTATCAAGGCACCATGCCGGCGTCAGTCAACCTGCGTGGCGACGCCAACGTATCATGCGGTTTCAACGTCGGCGTGATGTATGACATCCTCGACAATCTCAGCGTCGGCGTGTCTTACCGCTCCAAAGTCAAGATGACGGTAGAGGCCGGTACAGCCGCCGTACAGTATGCCAACCAGCAGGCTCAGCTCATCCTCAACGAGCTCGATATACTCAACAGCACCAACTTCGCCGCCTCAATGCCGTGCCCCTACGTCCTGTCGTTCGGCGCATCATGGAAGCCTGTCGCGCCCCTCACTCTCGCCGTCGACGCCCGTCTCACCGGCTGGAAGACCTACCGCTCGCTCGACATCGAGTTCCTTGACCCCGTGTGTGCCGCCTACAACCAGCACATCGAGAAGAATTATCACAACAGCTGGAACGTATCGGTAGGCGCCGAGTACAAACTCACCCGACGGTTTGACCTGCGTGCCGGCCTCCTGGTCGACACCGACCCTATCAGCGACGAGCACTATAACCCCGAGACCCCCGGCATGACCAAGGTTGAGCCCACCGTCGGCTTCTCGTTCAGCCCTGTCAGGGGGCTTGCAATCGACGTCGCCATGATGTATGTGGCCGGACTCGGCAAGGACAACGTGACATGCAGCTACCCCGACCTGCTTGCCGCCAAACTAAACCAGATGCTGCCGCCCGCATCACAGCTGCTGCTGGTCAAGAACTTCGACGCCTCATACAAATGCCACGCCTTCATCCCGTCAATCGGAATCAGATATAATTTCTAAATAAATGGACTTCATAAAGTTACTTAACGGTAGCCTTAAATATACGTTTCACTCACACACCGAGTTTTGTGACGGCCGCGCCCAGATGGAAGCATTTGCGCGCGAGGCCGTCGCACAAGGCTTCAGCCACTACGGTTTCACGCCCCACTCGCCCGTGCCCATCGAGTCGCCGTGCAACATGCACCGCGACAAAGTACCCGTGTATCTTTATGAAGTTAAACGCATACGCGACACCTACGGCGACCGTGTCCTATTCTATGCCGGCATGGAGATTGACTACCTCGGCGACTCGTGGGGCCCGTCACATGACTATTTCAGGTCTCTGCCGCTCGACTACTCGATCGGCTCGGTCCACTTCATACCCGACCGGGACGGCACGATGGTCGACATCGACGGCCGCTACGAATCATTCGCCCGTAAGATGCACCAATTCTTCAACGACGACATCCGATACGTCGTCGAGACATTCTATGCCCAATCAATCAGGATGGTCGAGGCAGGCGGATTTGACATCATAGGTCATCTCGACAAGGTAGGACACAACGCCGCCCACTACTGCCCCGGCATCGAGAGCGAACCGTGGTACCGATCGCTCGCCAACGAGCTTGTCGACAAGGTGATTTCGAGCGGCGTGACCGTCGAGCTGAACACCAAAGCCTACCGCGAGCACAACCGCTTCTTCCCGTCGCCCGAGTTGCTGAAACGTCTCGTC
>CAMWLW010000126.1 GCA_947175245.1 uncultured Bacteroidales bacterium | reverse complement strand
CCCTGCATGTCCTTTACATCACCGCCAATCACAGCACCCTGTGCCACGCCCTGTATTGACAGCAGGCGAGGGCGTATGACACGATCAGCTATCGAACGAAGCTGCATCATTGATGTAGAGTCGGCAGTGAGACCTATGATGAGAACTTCACCAAGTATTGACGACTGAGGTCCGAGCACGGGATTCTCGACCCCTGATTGCAATGATTCGGCAACGCCGGCAATGCGTTCCGACACGGTCTGACGGGCTACATATATATCGGTACCCCAATCAAACTCAACATTGACAACCGAAAAACCTGTCGCAGACGACGATCGTACACGCCGAACACCGGTTGCACCATTTACAGCAGTCTCGATAGGGAAAGTAACCAATTGCTCAACCTCCTCGGGGGCGAGCCCGGGAGCTTCGGTCATAACCGTAACAGTGGGGGCATTAAGGTCGGGGAATATATCAATCTCCGAGCGCAGTAGTCCGACAACACCGGCTATAAATATCAGCGCACTGAGTATCACTACTATAAAACGATTATAGAGTGAAAATTTAATTATACTGTTTAACATAACTGCAGTGCGTCTTAATGATTATGTGTGTGTCCTTCGGGCACAGCTCCACTTGACTCGGCAAGTTTTACAAATATCATTCCCTCAGTAACCACATCCTGACCTGGCTGGATACCTGAAAGTATTTCGACATTCATGCCATCGTTACGGCCGAGTGTTACCGGCGTCTTACGATAGCAGTCCTCGTCAAGACTCACGTACACGAAATATGCACCTTGCTGCTCGCTTACTGCCGAGATAGGAACCACCAATGAGCGGTTATCACCCGAACCCATAAGGTATATGTCGGCTGTCATTCCGGGGATAAGGTTAAGGTCAGCTCCCGGACGGTCAATTTTGAAATATACAGGCATATATGCTCCGTTCATCGTTGACATCGTAGCAGACTGTCGCTTGACATTAAGGCTATCAAGCGAAAATATTCTCTCACTGCCTACAAAACGGACATTACCTGTAAGTTTATCACCTATATTAGATATGTATCGAACGGGGACATCTGCACGCAAAGTAAATTGTTTACCTTGCGTAACAATCACTATGGGCGTACCGGCCTCAACAAAGTCACCGTCGGCTACAAGTATCTGAGTCACTGTTCCGCTAATATTTGAAACAACCTGACTGCCTGATTGAGCCCCCGAATAAGCCGTCTTTGCACGATTATATTCGGCTTCGGCCTGATTATATTCGCGCGTCGACACAATTCCATCGCGATGAAGCGGTGTGAGACGGTCAAGCTCGCGCTTTGCAGCCAACATATTCTGATAAGCAGTTTCATTGGGATCTCCACCCGACATACCGCGGGAATTAATTGTGGCAAGAACTGCACCGGCCGCAACATTAGCACCGGGCACTAAATTTTTATTCAATGTCACTATACCAGCCGATTTACTGACAGCTGTAAAACCGTCAGTCGGGGCGGCTTCAATAATACCTGTGACATGCAAGACATCATTAAATAACCGATATTCTATTGATGAAGCCTTAACACCCAAAAATTCGGCATCTTCAGGTTCAAGCTCTATAATACCGTCCTCATGAGTCTCAGCCTCACCATCATCATGATTATGAGCTTGAGAAACTGTATGTTGGTGTGAATGTCCGTGACTGTGAGAATGGTGGTCGTCGGCATCGTGCGTGGTATGATTACACGACGCAATATATATAGGCAAAGTTACAGCCAGGATATAATAAATATATTTGAACATGTGTAATAAATATATGATATCAGATTGTATAGTCAAACAATATTGATTATACAATTTGATGATAAACAATAAATAAATTGTGGAGTAGGGCGGTTCAGCCCCGGGTAAGAGAGAATTAACCAATTGCCGGCGGAGCTCGCAATAGTACAATAGACTCGCTATTTTGCGAGCAATATACTGGTTCAAAACCAAATACAGCCTCGCAATCAATACTGTAGCACTCAGGTACAACTATTTCACTTGAAATAATTGCACAATCAGGACAGCAAGAAGTGTGATGTGCCGAGCAGTGATGATGGCTTGTATTAGCTTCGTCAACAAACCATGAAACTATATGTAACGAACAGTTATCATGCTCATTATGTGAGTGATTACAGCCGTGACTACTTGCACAGTCTAGACAATGATCATCACCATAGAGGTGAAAACACGAATGAACTGCACCCGTGTGATCGTGATAATGAAATTGTGTGGCGAATGAAACTGAAAGCACACAAACGAGTAATGCTGCCGTCAATTTTGCAGCAAATACATAGGCTACGTGCTTTATAGAAAATTTCATCCGTGAATAATTTTTACCTTGCAAATTTAATTATTTGAGTTGAGATATGCAAGCAGTAGAGATAGCTCTACACTCTTTTCAACATAATTGTGATTATGAAACAATTTAGTATTTATTTTACCATAACACATTCCAACAATATTTCCTATAAAACTAAGCAAATTACATTCTATGATTAGTCGATGAATTTTATGGCTAAATCAAGCGGAAAATTTTTACACAAAACTTGAAAAAAAATTAATCGAACGCAAAACTTTTTCTAAAGTATATTTGTTATAGGAATGTAACAACTGGAGATCTTTGATTTGTAAGCATGATGTTGTAATTGTTAATCGCGCAGTAAATATATTTGGTATTCCAAATCACCGACCATAGAAATTTACGAAATACAGCGCATTTACATTGGTAAACATCGAATCGAGCATGTGGTCGACCAATGGCCGGATTAACAAAATCACATCGTTTACAAATACAAAAACAACCCGTTAACAACATTTTAACACAGCAGCATAGCTATTGTGTATTAATCACTTATATATAAACTATCAACCACATGTTTAAGCACGGCAGTTTATGCCGTGCTTTTATTGTATTCGCACACATCGACCAGATAACTCATACCACTACCTGCTAATTTTAATTCGCTTACATGTATCACTTAAATATAGTATTTAGTTACTGTAGAAAGAATAACTAATCCGTGATGGAATTTACAAACTCAAATTCGCAAAATCAAACAACAAATGCAAATCCTATTTACAAAATTAAATTTGCAAAATTCAAGACAAATAATTACATTTGCATACTGTTTACAAATTCAAAATTAGACTATGGATATAGTTTCACGTTTAAAAAGATATATGTCAACTGTGGGAATGAGTAGCTCACAGTTTGCGGACGCATGTTATATCCCCCGCCCTTCATTCTCTCAACTGTTGAATGGCAGGAATAAAAAAATCAGCGATGAGCTCATTACAAAAATTCACGATTCATTTCCCGAGTTATCCATACTATGGCTGATGTTTGGCGAAGGCAGTATGACGGTGAATTCAAATAACGAAATCTCAGCAGCTCAAAATAGCGTAAATCAGCCGCTCGACTTCTTTCAATCGATAAATAATCAGGCATCTAACCTCTCGGTCAACAAAAGTTACAACACTACAACTTTTTCATCAGAAAATTTCAAAAGCGACTCTGATTTGCATGAAGCGGCATCAGACACTGATGTAACACCTAAATCGTCACTGAATGTACCAGGGAAATCCTCCCAAGGCACTCAGCCTATAAAATTGAATACAGCCGGCAACAAAAGGATAACCAACATTGTGGTATTCTATGACGATAGCAGCTTCGAATCATTCAGTCCGACAAATTGATAATTGGACGAGATTGCCGAGTGATCCGCCCTACTCGATTTTCAACGCCACTCCTCAGGAGGCTCTATACCTTGGCTACCAATTGAGAACTGATTCGGTACTTTTATTCAATCGTTTAACAGTAATACCCGTCCTGACCATCCCCTTATTTGTTGGAGATACAACATTGAATCCAACATATACTATATAAGATTCATCGGCCAAATTTTTATCGACTTCATCCATAGTAAAAGTAATGGTATTTGAATTGACAATCTGGGCTTTCCAAAATCCATTTGAGCAAAGATATTCCTCCAAAATCTTGCCCTCATGATCCTCAATAAATATCGAATTTGAATTGGTGCATTTAATAGTTATTTCACTTGCACAACTATTGGCATCTATCCAATACATTTTTGAAACGCACGATGGGTCAGGAGAATAATACTCCATTTTCACATTTCCATAATTAGATATGTTTTCTACAGAAAACAATAAGGGAGATTCTTTTTCGCTACAAGCCGTCATAATAAGACAGCCTATGAACATAAAAATTAGAGCAAGTTTCTTCATAATGCAAAGTTAGTCATTTTTCTCAATGTCCTGCCATTCAAGATATCATATATGAGTTTTTTTCACTATCTTTGCTCATTAATTAACTCAAAGGTATAACTCAGTGGGAAAATATCTAAACGATTTCATTATCACTAAGACCATCGGGCTGACTCAGAAGTATCAGCTGATAGAATTGCATGCCACGGATGGAGCCAGAATTGAAGAAATTAAGCCGGGACAGTTTGTCCAGATTAAGATTGATAACGGCACTACATTTCTAAGGCGTCCGATCTCAATACACGATGTTGATATTGAGAACAGAATTGTTAAATTACTCGTATGCCGCAATGGCAATGGAACGAATACGCTCTGCGACATGCCTGCGGGAGCGGTAATTAATCTGATGTGGCCGCTCGGTAATAGTTTCTCAATTCCGGCAGATAACAATGACAGTGTACTACTGGTTGGTGGCGGAGTCGGTGTAGCCCCTCTGCTCTACTTAGGTAAAATACTGAAAAATAGGAATATCAACGTAAACTTTCTATTAGCAGCGCGAACAGCTTCTGATCTGCTTCAATTGGATACATTCAAGACACTTGGTAACGTTTACCTATCGACCGATGACGGGAGTGCCGGTGAAAAGGGTCTGATTACACAAAACAGTGTGTTGGATCGTCCTGTAAAGCACATTTTCTGCTGTGGCCCGATGCCCATGATGAAAGCCGTAGCCAAGCTGTGCCACGAACGCGGAATTGACTGCGAAGTATCACTCGAGAATGTGATGGCATGTGGTATTGGTGCATGCCTGTGCTGTGTGGAGAAAACTGTTAAGGGCAACCGATGTGTATGCACCGAGGGGCCGGTATTCAATATAGATGAACTGACATGGTAAATCAAGAAGTTAAAATTGGCAGCTTGTGCCTCAAGAACCCCGTATTAACAGCATCGGGCACATTTGGTTATGGTGAAGAATTTAGTGACTTCATAGACTTGAACCGACTCGGAGGATTCATCGTTAAAGGCACTACGCTCGAGCCACGTGAAGGCAATGACTATCCCCGCATGGTCGAGACACCATCGGGCATGATTAATGCCGTTGGTCTGCAAAACAAAGGTGTTGATTACTTTATAAAAAACATATATCCGCGCATTGCTGATCTTGATACCAATGTCATTGTCAATGTATCCGGAGCCAAGATCGATGACTATGTAGAGGTTGCACGACGCATTGCCGAACTGCCCCGGATTAATGCCATCGAGGTAAATATCTCTTGCCCCAATGTAAAGCAAGGGGGCATGGCTTTCGGCACGTCAGCCCAAGGTGCAGCCGAGGTGACAAAGGCTCTTAGACAAGCCTACAACAAGACCCTAATCGTAAAGCTGTCGCCCAATGTTACAGACATTGTCAGCATTGCCAAGGCTGTTGAAGCCGAAGGGGCCGACAGCGTGTCGCTTGTAAATACATTCATGGGTATGGCAATTGATGTAGAACGACAGCGCCCATACCTATCGACTATCACGGGTGGTTTGTCCGGTCCGGCAATCAGACCTATAGCAGTGCGTATGGTATGGCAGGTAGCTCACGCTGTTTCAATCCCGGTTATAGGTCTTGGCGGAATAATGAATTCACGTGATGCGCTTGAGTTCCTGATGGCCGGAGCAACTGCAGTGCAAATCGGTACAGCTAACTTTATTGACCCTACAACGACAATCAAAGTCATTGACGGCATCGATGATTATTGTGAGAGACATGGCATAAAAGATATACACGAGATTATCGGCATAATCTAAGCAATAATACAACCCAAACACAATAAAGGCCTGACGAGATAACAATCATCGTTGGGCCTAATTTACATTAGCCATATCATTATTAATACCAACACAAAGCCTATCAGTATTGGTAAAATTGTTGACCAAAATGCTAATTTTAGACGCTTACAACTGTTCAAACTGGTAGTACGGTTATCAAAAACAGGCCTAATGGACATTTTGGGTGATGAAAACTCTGCAATGGATTGAATTTTATATC
>CAMWLW010000125.1 GCA_947175245.1 uncultured Bacteroidales bacterium | reverse complement strand
CGCTGTGTCACGCAGCGAATTTTGGGCGATGCTTGCGGAACTGAAGAAACAAGGAATAACAATACTTGTATCAACCTCTTATATGGATGAGGCAACACAATGTGAACGCGTGGCGATGATTGACAAAGGGCGAATTCTGGAGACTGACACGCCCCATAACCTTGTTGCCGGGCTCGGGGAGAATCTATATAATGGCGTAGCATCTGATATGTTCGGGTTGCTTTCAGAGTTGCGCCGGTTGCCCGATGTGATAGACTGCTACACATTCGGCGCTGCACTTCATGTCGTCGGTGCCAATGATTTTGACCCGGAGAAAACTGCTTGCAGGCTGTCAGACAAGGTATTAAATGATGTGAGCATATATCCAGCGGCAGGTAATATTGAGGATTTGTTTATAAAACTGACTCGCAATGAACGAAAGTAATGATATAGCTATATCGGTCAGGAATCTCACAAAGATGTTCGGAGCGTTTATCGCTGTGGACCATATATCATTTGACGTTAAGCGTGGTGAGATATTTGGATTTTTAGGAGCAAACGGCGCAGGAAAGACTACAGCTATGAGAATGTTGTGCGGTCTCAGTTATCCGACCTCGGGTGACGGTTTTGTAGCAGGTTGTGATATAAACACTCAGGCTGAGGGAATAAAGCGCCGTATCGGGTATATGAGTCAGAAATTCTCACTCTACGGTGACTTGACAGTGATGGAAAACCTGCGCCTGTTTGCGACTGTGTATGGAATGTCTGATAAAAAAATATCTGAAGTCTCGACCGATCTTTTCAAGAACCTTGAAATGGAAAATATGCGCGACACGCTGGTAAAAGATATTCCGGTGGGATGGCGGCAGAAACTCGCTTTTGCAACAGCCACTATTCATAGTCCCGAAATAGTTTTTCTCGATGAGCCTACCGGCGGTGTTGACCCAATAACGCGCCGTAGGTTTTGGGAGCTTATATATAAGGCATCATCTGATGGCATGACTGTCTTTGTCACAACCCACTATCTTGATGAGGCTGAATATTGCAACCGTGTTTCAATCATGGTTGACGGTCGTATAAGCGCGCTCGATACGCCCCAAACACTGAAAAAGAAGTATAATGCAACGACTATGGATGAGGTATTCCGAATCGTAGCCAAGGACGCCAAGAGGGGAGACTGACATGCCAACACTGATATCTCTTATAAAGAAAGAATCACTGCACATAGTGCGCGACAAGCGCACCATGCTCATTACCCTGCTGATGCCGCTGGTGCTTTTGCTGCTGTTCGGATTTGCAATATCAACCGAGGTCAACGATGTTAGAATTGTCGCTGTTGTGGATCGTCACACTGACACAACCCGGGAAATTCTTGAAAAATTCAGTGCAAATGATTACTTCACGTTTCAGGGACTTGTATCGGCTGATGATGTGGAAACGTTGCTTAGGACAGGAAAGACTGATGTTGCACTGTTACTTAGAAATCAGAACGGACCGTTAGAATATCAGATTGTGGTCGATGCATCCAACACGACGTCGGCAAAGGCAATGACGGGATATATCGAGGCTGTTTTAAACAGCGGCAGGGCGGCAGCGGCACCTGCGGTTCTGACTCATACGCTCTACAATCCGCAGATGAAGAGCGCCTATAACTTTGTCCCCGGAATTATGGGCATGATTTTTATATTGATATGCGCTATAATGACATCGGTTTCAATTGTGCGTGAGAAAGAAACAGGGACGATGGATTTGCTGCTTGTGTCTCCGATAAAGCCCCGGACAATCATTTTAGGTAAACTTGTGCCATACTTCCTGTTGTCGTGCATAATTCTCGCCGTGATGCTTCTGATTGCATATACTGTGCTGGGGCTGCCATTCTCGACCGGCGTGGTAAATGTTGTTTTCATATCGCTGCTCTATATCGTATTATCGTTGTCAATAGGACTGCTTGTTTCTACCATTGTGAATACGCAGCTGACGGCTCTGATTGTATCGGCAGTCGCATTTATGCTTCCCGTTATTATGCTTTCGGGCATGATATTCCCGATTGACAATATGCCGGTGGTGCTTCAATGGGTCTCTTGTATCATTCCGGCCCGATGGTATATTGAGGCTATGCGCAAGCTGATGATACAGCAGCTTGACATTGAATTTGTGTTTCAGGAAATAGCGATACTGTTGTCAATGACGACAGTTCTGCTAACATTGTCGGTCAAAAAATTCAGTTCTGCGCAATGATCAATCCAAGAATACTTAAAGCACTTCTGCGCAAAGAGGTAGCGTTGATGAGGCGTAATCCCATTATACCCAAGATCGTTCTGCTAATGCCCGTGATGGTGATGCTGGTGATTCCACTTGTAGCCAATCTCGATGTGAAAAGTGTTAACGTGGCTGTCGTTGACAATGATCGCAGTCAATTGTCATGTCGCGTCATATCAGACATGGAACACTCCGATATATTGACCATAATGTCGGTAAGCGGCAGTCATAATGAAGCAATGCAGTATGTTGAAAACGGAACTGCCGATGTATTGCTCACCATTCCGGTTAATTATGAGAAACAGGTGTCGGACGGCGATGCGGCGATTGATATAGAGGCAAATGGAGTAAATGCCATCAAGGGAATGTTGGGTGCGAGATACGTTTCACAATCGGTCATGGAAACACTTGTCAGTTGGCAACGTGAAAACGGCATTCTAATCAGGTATCCGGAAAGCAGTGTCATCAACCGCTATAACCCTACGCTGAATTTCCGTAATTATATGATTCCTGCGCTGATGGTTGTTCTTCTGATTATAATATGCGGTTTTTTGCCGGCGCTTAATCTCGTTAGCGAGAAGGAGAGCGGTACCATCGAGGCTATGAATGTTACGCCTGTGAGCCGTCTGACATTCGTATTGTCTAAACTGATACCGTTCTGGATTATAGCGCTGTTGGTAGTTACTGTCGGTATGATTGTCGGTAGGCTTGTATATGGTCTTGCGCCTGTAGGCAGCATCGGTGCGATATATCTCGCCACAATACTGTTCGGCCTTGTAATGTCAGGACTCGGAGTCTTGATTGCCAACCGGTCATCGACAATGCTTCAGAGCATCTTTGTGATGTTTGCCTTTATCATGATATTCCAGCTAATGAGCGGACTTTTTACCCCCATACGCTCAATGCCACAATGGGCGCAGTATTTTACATACGCTATCCCTCCCCGGTACTTCATCGAGATAATACGTTCGGTATATCTCAAAGGTACTACTATAATAGAGCTTTGGCAACAATATGCAGCGTTAGCAGGCTTCGCGACAGCCATACTTCTGCTTGCTGCCCTTACATATAAAAAGCAGTCTTGAATAAATTTTAATCAGGCATTTTTGACTCTTTTGAATAAATTTTGCGGGAAAATTTGTTGTGTTTTGTTTCTAATTGTTTACGATTAGTGTTAAATTTGCAAGTTAGAAAAACCGCAAAATGAAATTTGAACTTATATCAAAATATAAACCTACGGGCGACCAGCCTCAGGCTATCAACGAGCTTGTGAGAGGGCTTGACGAGGGACTGCCGGCTCAGACGCTGCTCGGCGTTACCGGCTCGGGCAAGACCTTCACTATGGCCAATGTCATAGCGCGCGTCAACCGTCCTACTCTGATACTTAGCCACAACAAAACACTGGCGGCTCAGCTGTACAGCGAGTTCAAGAATTTCTTCCCTAACAATTCGGTACAGTATTTCGTGTCTTACTACGATTACTATCAGCCCGAGGCCTATATACCGTCGGTCGATAAGTATATCGAGAAAGACCTGATGATTAATGACGAGATTGACCGCCTCAGGCTTCAGGCTACTCAGGCATTGCTGTCGGGCCGACGCGACGTCATTGTTGTCAGCTCAGTGTCGTGTCTCTACGGTATCGGCAACCCGGAGGATTTTCACAACAATGTCACCGAGGTGAGGGTGGGGCAGAAGATTGCCCGCAACGCCTTCCTGCGTCAGCTGTCAAATGCCATGTACAGCCGCAACGAGCTCGACTGTCCGCGCGGCACGTTCAAGGTCAAGGGCGATACGGTCGACGTACACTTGGCCTACGAAGACTCGGTCGTCAGGGTATCGTTTTGGGGCGACGAGATATGTGAGATATATCTTATCGACGACATGACGGGAGTTAAACAGCCTCAGGAGCAGTTTAATATTTACCCGGCAAATATATTCGTGACATCGCCTGAGCGCACGGCCGGAGCTATCGCCGAGATTCAGCTCGACCTTGGCCAGCAGGTAGATTTCTTCAACAAAGAGGCTTATCCTGACCGTGCGTCGCGCCTCTATGAACGTGTCACATACGACGTGGAGATGATGAAGGAGGTAGGCCATTGCCCAGGTATTGAGAACTATAGCCGCTATTTCGACGGCCGTCAACCGGGTATGCGTCCTTTCTGCCTGCTTGATTATTTCCCCGACGACTTTTTGACGATTGTCGACGAGAGCCATGTGACGTTGCCACAGGTGCGAGCCATGTACGGCGGCGACCAGGCGCGCAAGCTCAATCTGGTCGAGTACGGTTTCAGATTGCCTGCTGCTATGGATAACCGCCCGCTGAAGTTTGAGGAGTTTGAGTCGCTGACCCGTCAGATGATATACGTGAGCGCTACCCCCGCCGACTATGAACTGCAGCGTAGCGAGGGTGTGGTGGTTGAGCAGTTGATACGTCCCACAGGCTTGCTCGACCCCGAGATTGAAGTGCGCGGCTCTATGAATCAGGTTGACGATCTGCTCGAGGAGATACGCGTGTGCCGCGAACGGGATGAACGTGTACTCGTCACCACGCTCACCAAGCGCATGGCCGAGGAACTGAATGATTACTTGCAGCGCATGGACGTAAAGACGGCATACATACACAGTGACGTTGACACTCTCGAGCGCATACGTATTCTCGACGACCTGCGTGCAGGTACATACGACGTGCTCATTGGTGTAAATCTGCTGCGCGAGGGCCTTGACCTGCCCGAGGTGTCGCTCGTGGCAATCCTGGATGCCGACAAGGAGGGCTTCCTGCGCTCACATCGCTCGCTCACGCAGACTGTTGGTCGTGCCGCGCGTAACCTCAACGGCCGTGTGATAATGTATGCCGACAAGATTACCGACAGCATGCGCCAGACTATTGACGAGACTGAGCGTCGCCGTGCCATCCAGATGAAGTATAACAGCGACCACGGCATCACGCCTCAGGCCATCATCAAGGCCCGTACGCCTATAATCACCGTCGACGGCGATGCTGCTCCTATCCGTCCCACAAACCATCCGACCGAGCGTCCTCGTGCCAAATCGACCGGCTATGCCTATGCCGAGAGTGTCGATATGCCGTCGGTTGATGTGGCTGCCGACCCGATTATACCTTACATGACACGCGAAGAACTTGAGCGCAGCATCGCCAAGTTGCGCGACGCTATGGTCAAGGCGGCCAAGAATATGGAGTTCCTTGAGGCGGCACGCTTGCGCGACGAGATTCTCAAGAGTGAAGAATACCTAAAGCAAAAGTTTGATGTCAAAGGCTGATAGTCATATTGATAGGTCGAATAATCCCTGTGATGCGTCGCGATGGCTGCCTACGTCGGTCAAAGAGATGCAGGCCCGCGGCTGGGACAATGTCGATGTGGTATTGTTCACGGGCGACGCATACGTTGACCATCCGTCGTTCGGTGCCGCTGTGCTTGGCCGCGTGCTCGAGGCTCACGGCTACAAAGTTGCCATTGTGCCGCAACCCAACTGGCGCGATGATCTCCGTGACTTCAAGAAATTCGGCCGACCGCGCCTATTTTTCGGCGTCTCGGCCGGCGCTATGGACTCTATGGTCAATCACTACACCGCTGCTCGACGCCGTCGTAGTGACGATGCCTATACACCCGATGCACGCCACGGCATGCGCCCCGACTATCCAACAATCGTCTATAGCAAAATATTAAAAGAACTGTACCCCGACGTGCCTGTTATTGCCGGAGGTATCGAAGCGTCGATGAGGCGCCTGTCACACTACGACTACTGGCAGGATCGCCTGCGTCCGTCGCTGCTTGCCGACACGCCGGCCGACCTCATTATATATGGCATGGGCGAAAAATCTATTGTCGAGGTCGCCGACCGTCTTGACCGCGGCGAGACAATCGAGCAGCTCGCACAGCTGCCCCAGATGGTGTCACGTGTGCCGTTTGACCGTGTGCCAGAGGCCGATACCGACAATATAATACTTAATTCATACGCCGAGTGCATGCGCGATAAAGCAGCCCAGGCGGCCAATTTCAAGCATATCGAGCAGCAGAGTAACCGCTATCACGGCGCTACACTGTGGCAACCTCACGACAAGTGGGTGGTACGTGTCAATCCTATGTATCCGCCAATGACAACGGCCGAGATTGACGCTTCGTTTGACCTGCCATACAC
>CAMWLW010000124.1 GCA_947175245.1 uncultured Bacteroidales bacterium | reverse complement strand
GCTAAGATATAATGTGATAATGATTGGTTTATCAAGCGAGGCGCGTCGTGATGACTGCGCCTCGCTTGGTATCTGTACGTTCGGATCAGAAGTCGCTGAACAGCTCGGGCTTGATGACGATGCCGACCCTGAGCTGTGAGTGGAATTTGTTGTACTCGAGCAGTCCCTCGCCAAAGCCGTTGTAGTATTGCAGGAACAGGAACTGATTCTGGTTGCGGCTCAGGCGGAAGGCGAGCTCCAGGATGGTGTTGTAGTTGAAGGGGTTCCAGTCTTTGCGCTTTACAAGCACCACGCTGCCTGACCAGCGGCGGTCGTTGCTCAGTATCGATGTGCCTATCTGGTAGATGCCGCTGTATTTCAGTATGTCCTTGTTGTTCACGCCGTCGACTATCGGAATCCACACTTTGCCGTGTACCATCAGGTTGTTGTCGATGATGATGTTGGCACCAAGCGATACT
The DNA here is from genome assembly GCA_947175245.1 of uncultured Bacteroidales bacterium. GTDB lineage: Bacteria > Bacteroidota > Bacteroidia > Bacteroidales > Muribaculaceae > JAAVFS01. The sequence continues at coordinate 5,958 of CAMWLW010000124.1, read as the reverse complement.
TTGTTCCACGAGCGTGACCAGATGCTGTCGCGGCCGTTGCTCTCGTGCTCGACCTGCAGTGTCAGCTTGCCCATGAAGCGTCCGCGGGTGAACAGCGGTTTACACAGGCCTATGCCGGGATTGAAGTTGAGGTCGGTCATGGGCATCGAGTTCTGGAGTATGTTCCAGAATACTTTCTGGGTATAATACAGGTAGAGGTAGGTGTTCCACGGCAGTGTCGACCGCGTGAGTTTCTGGGCTATCGAAATCTGGAATTTCACATTGGTGTTTTCACGCGTTACCTTCTGACCGACGGCGGGGCCGAATATGAAATAGTTGTCTTTATACAGTCCGAAATACGGGCCTGAGTCAAAAGCCCGGCGCACGCTGTCGGCGTTGATCTTGGCTTCGTGGTCTACGGGTACTATCTGAGCATAGGCCGAGGCCGACAATAATGTGATGAAACTTAGTATGAATAGCAGTCGACGCATTTTTTTCTTGGAAGTTAGCTTGGCTACAAAGGTAAGACAAATTGCCTATATTATATAATGTATATACTATCCCGTATTGACATAAAATTAGCCAATATGGCTAATTTGACATCTTTAAATCGTGATGCGGCGGGTCACGGCGCCGGCTTTCAGTATATAGATGCCGCGCGAGGCTATACGGGTGCGCGACGTGCCGGGTTGCAGATTTTTCTGGGCAATGAGCTGGCCGAGTATCGAGAATATCTTGACTGTCACGGGCTTTGAGGTCGTGATATAGACATACCCGTCACGAACCGAGATGTCCAGCACGTCGGTATCATCCTGACGGTCGGTCACCACCAGCTCGCTTTCCATCTCCTCCCACTGACGCTGGGCCTGCATGCAGGGCGCGCCTGCAAGCACGAGAAGCAGTATCAATATGACAATATTCCTAAACATAGTCACCAAGTCGGTGACAAAGATAATAAAAAACAATGAAATATAAGTAACTGTTGAAAATTAAACGATATTATGTACGGTGTAACTGCCGAAATATTTGTTGTGTATATAATATATATTATATACTTTTGTGTTATAATAGAATTTAAAACATGGCAACGACACTAAACATCAAGCGCAAGAATATTGACCTCCCGGCCGATACGCTGCAGAAACTCTCGCTCATGGCTGTTGCTCAAGGCAAGAGCCTTAAAAATTACATCGAGACCCTGCTCATAGCCAAGGCTAACTCAGTAGTGGTGGAGGTGAGTGAGAATCCCTCGCCATCGGGCGACACATGGTTCAACGACCCTCAGAATATGGACTCGGTGAAGCGCGGTGTTGCCGAGATGAAAGCCGGCAAAGGCAAAGCCTATACTATGGAGGAACTCAGAGACCTGCTTAGTGTATGACCTATAGTATAATACTGACGCCCGAGGCCGAGAAGCACCTGCGTGAGTGGCAGCGGTCGGGGCAAAAGAAAATTCTCAAAAAGATAGCCGCCCTATTCGAGGAACTCACCCTGCACCCCACTACCGGCACCGGTAAGGTTGAGCAATTAAAGGGTAGCCTGACAGGTCTGTGGAGCCGGAGAATTGACCACGGTTCCCGCATGATTTATCGAATTGAAGATGAACGCATAATTGTTACCGTGATATCTCTCAGGGGTCACTATGGCGACAAATAGGCACGGCTAAAAATTTGTATTTTGTAGGTTAGAGGCTATTTCTTATCTTTGCATTTCCAACCTCTATGACTATGAACAATAACAAGTTTACAACTCCCGAAGAGGATCAGATAATTGAAGCCGCCTTTCAGGACGTGCTCGATGGCTATCTCGCCAGCAATCATCGCAAGAAGGTCGAGATCATAAAACGCGCCTTCAAGTTTGCCAAAGAAGCCCACAGCGGCATCAGGCGTCGCTCGGGCGAGCCATACATTCTGCACCCCATAGCGGTGGCAAAGATTGCCAGTCAGGAGATTGGACTCGGCTCTACATCCATCTGCGCGGCGCTGCTCCACGATGTCGTCGAGGACACCGACTACACGGTCGAGGACATCGAGCAGCACTTCGGCCCCAAAATAGCACAGCTCGTGTCGGGCCTCACGAAGATTTCGGGCGGCATATTCGGCGACAAGGCGTCGGTACAGGCCGAGAACTTCCGCAAACTGTTGCTCACCATGAGCGAGGACATACGCGTGGTGCTCATCAAGATGGCCGACCGCCTGCACAACATGCGCACGCTGGGCTCGATGGCCCCCAACAAGCAATACAAGATCGCCGGCGAGACCCTCTACATCTACGCCCCCCTGGCCCACCGCCTGGGACTGTTCGCCATCAAGACCGAGCTCGAGGATCTCAGCTTCAAATACGAGCACCCCGAGGCCTACGCCCGTATCACACAGCAGATTGCCGACTCTGAGGCGCGCCGCTCGAGCATCTACAACGACTTCTCGGCGCCAATCACACGCCGTCTGGAGGAGATGGGTCTGAAATTCGAGGCCAAAGCACGCATCAAGTCGGTCTACTCCATCTGGAACAAGATGGAAGCCAAGCATGTACCGTTCGAGGAAGTCTACGACCTCTATGCCATGCGCATCATCTTCGAGTGTGACGACCCGGCGCGTGAGAAAGCCCTGTGCTGGGAAATCTACTCGGCCATCACCGACCTCTACCGCCTGCATCCCGACCGCACGCGCGACTGGATAAGCGTACCCAAGGCCAACGGTTACCAGGCCCTGCACCTCACCGTGATGGGGCCCGACGGCAACTGGATAGAGGTGCAGATACGCTCACGCCGCATGGACGAAATCGCCGAGAAGGGCTTTGCCGCCCACTGGAAGTACAAGATCGGCGACAGCGACGAGGAGTCGGAACTCAACGCCTGGCTCCACACCATCAAGGACATCCTTGACAACCCCGAGCCCAACGCCATCGACTTCCTCGACACGCTCAAACTCAACCTGTTCTCGAGCGAGATAGTGGTGTTCACCCCCAAGGGCGAGCTGATAACGCTGCCCAAGGACGCCACTGTGCTCGACGTCGCCTTCAGCCTCCACAGCCACATCGGCTGCCACTGCATCGCCGGCAAGGTCAACCACAAACTCGTGCCCCTGAGCCAGAAACTCAGAAGCGGCGACCAAGTCGAGGTGCTCACGTCACAGTCTCAGACCCCCAAGGCCGAGTGGATGCCGTTCCTGGCCACCGCCAAGGGCAAGACCGCCCTGCGTGCCGCCCTACGCCGCGAGCAGCAGCCGGCCATCAACAGCGGCAAGACCATATTTGAGGAATTCCTGAAAAAACACGGCATCACCGACTCCAACGACGTGGTGACCAAGGCTATGGGTGTGTATCAGGCCGCCAACCGCGACCAGCTCTACTACATGCTCGGCAACGGTGACATCGTGCTCAACGACTCGATAGCCAAGAGCCTCAAACGCCGTGGCGAGAACCAGGAGCGCAGCCTATTCTCCAAGATATTCCGCCTCCCGGGCTCCCGGCCCGCAGCCGACGAGGCCGCCAAAGAGACCGCACAGCCGGCCAACACCCCGATCAACATGAAAGAGACCTACGTCCTCAAGTATGACGACCGGGGTGCCAACTTCAAGTTCTCGGGCTGCTGCTGCCCCATACCGGGCGACGAGGTGATAGGCTTTGTCGACGACAACAACGAGGTCACCATCCACGTGCTCGACTGTCCGCGCGCGCTGGCCATGAAAGCGAGCTACGGCCCGCGCATCGTCTCGACCCGCTGGGACGAGGTGCGCGGCAAGTTCCTGGCCCGCGTCCACATCGAGGGCATCGACCGCTTCGGCATCCTCCAGGAGCTTACCCAGCTCATATCCAGCCACCTCAACATCGACATACGCCGCCTCAACATCGAGGCCCAGAACGAGGTGTTCCACGCCGACCTCTCGGTGCTCGTCGAGGACGCCGCCGTTGTCAACGACCTGTGTGACAAAATCAAGCACGTGAACGGAGTCACAAAAGCAGCCCGCGTATGATCAGAAAATACCTCACACGCTACAACCTGTCGCGCGCGGCACTGTTCGGCGCCGTCATCGCCATCGTGGTCTACCTGCTGCCCCACACCGACAGTGTCAAGCTGTCATACGACGCCGGCCGCCCCTGGATTCACCCCCTGCTCACGGCGCCGTTCGACATCCCCGTCTACCGCGACTCAATCTCCACACGCGCCCTCATCGACTCGATCGACGCCACCTATGCGCCGGTCTATAAAATCACCAACGCGCCCCGTGACACGCTCATAGCGCGCATCCGTGCCACCCGGCAGCTGTCGGCCGCCCAGACCGAGAACCTCGTCTCGGCCATCGACTCGATATACCGCCGCGGCATCGTCGACCACGAGACCGCCGACGACATCCACCGCCGCAGCCAAATATCGTTCATACGCTCCAACGTCATCACGCGCCGCGACGCCTCGGGCATCATCACACAGCGTCAGGCCTACGCCTGGATCGACAGCATCGTGCGCGACCCCGCCAGCCGCCACGCCCTCCAGCAGCTGCAGCTCTCCAAGCTCCTGACGCCCAACCTGTCGCTCGACACCGTGCACAACAACCGCCTGTACAACGAGCTCCTGCAGCCCGTCACCGCCGCCATCTCGGTCATACAGCAGGGCGAGCGCATCATCGACCGCGGCGACATCGTCACCCCCCAGCTCGACACCATTCTCTCAACCTACGAGTCGATGCTTGCCGAGCGCTCAAGTTTCACATCGAGCCAGGAGCTGTACATACTCCTGGGCCAGATACTCATGGCCATAATCGTCATGTCGCTCGTCTACATCTACATCTACACCTGCCGGCGCGACATATTCGACAGCATACGCCCCCTGTCGGCCATCATGACACTGCTCGTCAGCTTCTACATCCTGGCCGTCCTCTCGCTCGGCACGCTGCCTATGGGCATCTTCCTCGTGCCGTTCGCCATCCTGGCCATACTGATGATGGTATTCTTCGACACCACCACGGCCATCTTCCTCTACCTCATCGAGATACTCACCTGTGCCTGCATCACCGCCTATCCGCTCGAATTCCTCTTTATCGAGATATCGGTAGGCATGGCCACCATCTTCACCATGCACGAGCTCTCGCGCCGCTCACAGCTGCTGCGCACGGCGCTGATAGTCTTCATCGTCTACCTCCTGTCCTATCTCGCCATCGAACTCATGGCCACCGCCACCATCAACACATTCTCATGGACCATCGTGGGCTACTTCGCCATCAACATGGTACTCATAACATTCGCCTACATCCTCATCTTCATCTTTGAGAAACTGTTCGGCCTCATATCGTCGGTCACCCTCGTCGAGCTCAGCGACGTCAACAACCCCCTGCTGCGCAAGCTCTCCGAGCAGTGTCCCGGCACCTTCCAGCACTCCATGTCGGTCAGCAACCTGGCATCGAACGCCGCCGCACGCATCGGCGCCAACGTCCAGCTCGTCAGGGCCGGAGCACTCTACCACGACATCGGCAAGACCAACAACCCCGCCTTCTTCACCGAGAACCAGTATGGCGTCAACCCCCACGACGCCCTCAGCCCCGAGCAGAGCGCCCGCGTGCTGCACGCACACATCACCGACGGCATGCGCATGGCCACCAAGGCCAAGCTGCCCCGCGTCGTGTGCGACCTCATAGCCCAGCACCACGGCGCCGGCAAGGCCAAGTACTTCTACACCAAGTACTGTAACCAGCACCCCGGCGAGGTCATCGACGACGCCCTGTTTGCCTACCCCGGCCCCAACCCCCAGACACGCGAGGCATCGCTGCTCATGATGGCCGACTCGGTCGAGGCCGCCTCACGCTCCATGACCGACCACTCGCCCGAGGCCATCACCCGCCTCGTCAACAACATCATCGACAGCCAGGTCGACGACGGGCTGCACCGCGAGAGCCCCCTGTCATTCCGCGACATACAGCTCGCCAAGGAAGCCTTCATAGCCCGCCTGCGCACCATGTACCACTCACGCATAGCCTACCCCAAGGC
>CAMWLW010000123.1 GCA_947175245.1 uncultured Bacteroidales bacterium | reverse complement strand
TATAACGTTTAATGGGTTAGAAATTGAGTTTGAGCGACAGTCCCACGCCTTGGGTATGGGGCATGCGGTTGCCCATTACGTTGACGCCGGCCATAAGCGATTTGTTACCGAAACTCAGAATCTTATCCTCGATAATTGTCGCCGACAAGTATTCCAGTTCACGCGCCTGATTCATCAATGACCGCGCCTTCAGATTAAAACCGAGACACCATCCGACTCCTGCGCCTGCACCTGCAATCATGATATAACTTTTTACATAATCGTACTGTGCTGCTGTAGAAGCCGCAACTCCTATAATTACGAAAGCGGCACCACCGGCCCATCCGATTATTCGATATTTTTTCGCTTTCTTACGCAACTCGTCAGGTGTGAGTGAATTGTTCGATACCAATCTCATCAAATGTGCATCATTCAAGTATGTTGAATTTGAGGTGCCGGTGATATTCTGCGCTTCGGCATAGCGTAGCAGCTCATCGTCAGAAACAGTCGTAGTCGACGTTGTGGCCGGCGCATTGAATGTATCGACCGAGCCGTTTTCATAGACGATGGTCGTGACCGAGGTGATGGGAACGGTGTAGACGGGGCCCGAGGGATTGGAGGCCTTGCGGTAACGTATCACTGCGTCAGTGACTTCCTCGACTTTAGCGTCGATTTTTGAGCCGTCGGTCTTGGTGATGACATCCTGGGCCGATGCGGCGGTAGCACACAACAACATTCCGAGAAGTAGATTGCGTAATTTCATGATTTACTTGCGGTGCCGCAGGTCTCTCCTCTGAAGCTAAATAGGGGTTATAAACACAAGTGCGTGAGAGCCGTACCTGCCGCCCGTTCCGCTTGTAGAGGCTCTGGTAATGCCCATTGCAGTAGAACGGACAACGCAGAAGCCTCACGCAAATATGTAACAACAACCATCGCTAACACTCACGTGCTAACGGTGGCAGAATATACATATCCACAAGGGCATCTACCGTTGTCTCATCCTTGACTGCAATTGAAATTTACCAGATTTCTACAAGCCAAGAAAGAGTGCCGATAAACGCACTTCAATAATATTTAGTGCCGACATGTGTCAGCGCGACAAAGGTAGTGATTAAATTGTGGCACGCAAAATTTCTCTCCGATTTTGTTTGAAATAAATATCATCATCCCGAGTGAAAGCGGTTGCTGTTGGACTCTACAACAGTTATGTTAGTTATAAATTATTCACAATGAATATGTTTTTTTGAACAGATTATTCAGAATTTAGTTGTATCTTTGTAGACTAAAGCTTTAGTACATGAAGACACTTAATCAAATAGAAAAAATCAAAGCCGTAATACTCTACATTATGCAGAGTTTTTCGGAGGGGGTGGATTATATTAAATTGTTCAAGATATTGTATTTTGCTCAACGAGATCACCTTGCTAAATATGGTAAAGTGATTGTAGATGATTCTTTTCGTGCTTTAAAACATGGTCCTGTTCCAACTTATACTTATAAAGGATTGCAGATCGCTGAAGGAAAACCTCTTGAAGGAGACTTTAAAGATTTTTTGAAGGATTTTGAAGTTAGAGAGAAGAAAGTTTTCGCAAAGTCGCAGCCAAATATGGACTATATATCAGGAGCAGACAGGCGCAGTCTTGATGCTTCAATAGAAAGATATAAGGATATCGAGCCTTATGATCTATCTGATTTATCTCATGATTCGGCTTGGCAAGAAGCTATTCAACGTATGCAGGATGATCCTCAAAAGAATTTTATAACCATTATAGACATGGCTCGTGCCGGCAACGCCTCAAAGGAAATGGTTGATTATATTAGAGACAAGCAGCTCATCAAGGTTGCTTTAGCATAAGTTTTTATGGATGATTTTAGAGGCTCTCTTGAGCAACTGAAAGCAAAAATTGCTGAGGCTGAGAAAGTAGATATGTCATCTGTAAAAGTCGGGGACATTATTTTTGTGCCATTAGATGAAGAGGATGGATTAACGCTTAACGACGGATATAATACCAGAAATAAATACATAGTTATTATTGGATTTACCCCGGAGGGAATTGCGGTAGGCGCACTGCTTATAAACTCAAAAATTGATCCATCAAAGCGATCTCCCGAAATGATGAACTGCCAGTATCCAATGCTATCAAGGCATTATCCCGGTATTTTAGACTATGACAGTTGGCTCGATTGTTCTGATATATTCGAACTCTCTAAGGAAAAAATCTCTGAACGAGGTGGAAAACTTAAAGGATGTCTCACAAAAGAAGATAAAGAACGTGTACTGGTCTTTCTAAGTGAAACCGATGTATTTGATAATATTACCAAACGTAGATTTGGTCTATTATAAAGTAATTTTTTTGAAGGAAGCGAGTTTAGATGGCGCTTCCTTTTTGTTTCTTGAATGAATTGGAGAAAGCGGTTGCAGAAAAAGAAAATGTTCACTAACTTTGCAGTCACTAAACAAGATAATATCACTTAACCAATTTATTAACATGAGAAAAAATATCGTTGCCGGCAACTGGAAAATGAACACTACTCTCCAGGAGGGTGTTGCTCTTGCCAAGGAAGTTAACGCTGCCCTTGAGGGTGTACAGCCTAAGTGTGATGTAATCATCTGCGTACCTTTCACTCATCTCGCATCAGTCAATGATGTGATCGATGCCAACAAGCTCGGTCTCGGTGCTGAGAACTGCGCTGACCACGCCAGCGGTGCTTACACCGGCGAGATCTCGGCTGCTATGGTAGCTTCGACCGGCGCTAAATATGTAATCCTCGGTCACTCTGAGCGTCGTCAGTACTATGGCGAGACCAGCGAGACCCTCAAGGAGAAAGTTGCTCTTGCATTTGAGAACGGCCTGACCCCCATCTTCTGCATCGGTGAGGTGCTCGAGGAGCGTGAGAACGGCACATACTTCGACGTTGTTAAGGCTCAGATCGAGAGCGCACTGTTCCACCTGTCAGCCGAGGACTTCGGCCGTATCATCCTCGCCTACGAGCCCGTCTGGGCTATCGGTACCGGCAAGACTGCCACCGACGACCAGGCTCAGGAGATGCACGCATTCATACGCGGTGTCATCGCCGACAAGTATGGCAAGGAAGTTGCCGACAATACATCGATTCTCTACGGCGGCAGCTGCAAGCCCACCAACGCTGCAGCCCTCTTTGCCAAGCCCGACGTAGACGGTGGTCTCATCGGCGGCGCAGCTCTCAAGGCTGACTCGTTCATGGGTATCGTTAATGCTTTTTAATTAAGCTCTGAATGACACGACCAACTCTAATTATTGCAGTTGCCGTGATAGCAATTAGTCCGTTGGCCGCACAGCGTGCGGTCAACGTGACTTCTTGTATAAATAATGATTCAACATCGACTATACATGTCATCCAGCCGGCGGCGCTGACCGAGTTGCTTGAGGGTGGGGCTGTATCGGCCGAGGAGCCTGAATATGTCTCGGAAAACGAGACGGACAGTGACGTGAGCGGTAACGTGTCTCACCGCATGGCCGGTTATCGTGTTCAGGTTTTTTCAGATAACAACCAGCGTACGGCCAAAGGCGAGGCCCGCAGTAAGGAATCGCAGATTCGTGAGGCTTTCCCCGAATATGGCACATACATTGTATATAACAGCCCGTTCTGGCGTCTGAAAGTCGGTGACTTTAAGACTCAGCACGAAGCCGAAGCCGTTGCCGACGCTATCAAGAGCCGCTTCCCGTCGTTTGCGCGTGAGGTGCGCGTCGTGCGTGATCGCATCAATTCACGCCGTTAACAATCCAAATTGAATTTATGAGCGACGCCGAAGACAAGATATCAAAGATAGCCGAACATTACCGCGCTATTATCGAACTGCTCGGTGAGGATCCCGACCGCGAGGGGCTTGTCAAGACCCCGATGAGGGCCGCCAAGGCTATGTACAGCGTCACCGGCGGCTATCGCGAGAGTGCCGACGAGGTGATGAGTCAGGCAATATTCGAGTATGCCGGCTCCCAGATTATTGTCGTGAAGGATATCGAGTTCTACTCACTTTGTGAGCACCACATATTGCCGTTCTTCGGTAAAGTGTCGGTAGGCTACATTCCCAACGGCAATATGATAGGACTGAGCAAACTCGCCCGCGTTGTCAACGTGTTTGCCCGTCGGCTGCAGGTGCAGGAGCGCCTGACGGCTCAGATATGTGAGGCGGTTATGAGTTCGTTGTCGGCCCACGGTGTCATTGTCAAGTGTGAGGCCGAGCACCTGTGCATGAAGATGCGCGGTGTCGAGAAACAGGACTCGAGCACTGTGACTATCGACTATGCCGGCCGCTTTGCCGACAATCCCGACTTGCGCCGTGAATTTTTTGATATGTTGAAGAGTTGAGGCGACCGGTTACTCGGCGTCGTCATCGTCAAAATCAAATTCCCAGTCCCAACCCAGCGAGGTGTCAGTGAATTCCTGTAACTGGCGCCCTTCTTTTTTGGTGGGGCGGCCGAGGCCCTTGCGGCGGTCTATGAAGCCGTTTATCTTGACTATGTCGAGTAGGTCATACTGGCTCTGGGGTGTGATGTTTTCCAGATAGTCGGGCACGAGTTTGGCACCGAGACGGTTCTCGGTGAGCCGAAGAACGCGGAAACTGTATGTCACCGGCGGTTTGCGCACGTTGACAATGTCACCCGCCTTGATTGTGCGTGATGGCTTTACGGTCACTTCCTTGTCGCCCTGGCCTACGGTTATGCGGCCTTCCTTGCAGGCGTCGGTGGCGATGGTGCGGGTCTTGAATATGCGCATGGCCCACAGCCATTTATCAATCCGTTCTTCAGATGCTGCCATAGTAGGTGATTATTTGTTGTTGAATTTGCACATCGCGTTACCGATACCCTCGAGGCAGAATGTTTTCATGGCGTCGACGGCCACGTTGATGCGGTCGGGCAGTTCACGCTGCTGCTCTTTGGTGAACGTGCCGAGCACGTAGTCAACCTGCATGCCCTGATTGAAGTCGTGCCCTATGCCGAAGCGCAGGCGCGGGTAGGCCTGCGTGCCGAGCATCTGGGCGATGCTCTTGAGGCCGTTGTGACCGGCATCGCTGCCCGACGGTTTGAGGCGTATGGCGCCGAAGGGTAGGGCAATATCGTCGACGAGCACAAGAATGTGGTCGGTGGGGATATTCTCTTTCTGAGCCCAGTATCTGACGGCATTTCCGCTCAGGTTCATATAGGTCGAGGGTTTGAGCAGTACGAGCTGTTTGTTTTTGAGGCGGCAATTGGCTACATCGCCATAACGCTCGGTTTTAAAAGAGATATTGGATGCCTCGGCAAAGGCATCCAATATCATAAAACCGATGTTGTGACGGGTATCGCTGTATTCGTAACCGGGATTACCGAGTCCAACAATAAGGTACTTCATCTGTAATAGTCTATGCTATATTACTGAAGTTATTACTTGCCGGCTGTAGCCTGAGCACCACGGGCAGCACGGGTGAGCTGAACGGCGCAAACGACTGCGTTCTTGGCGTTAACGAGTTCGAGGCCCTCGAAGTGGAGCTCGCCAACCTGCATTGTCTTGCCAAGGCCGAGGTTGTCAACGTTGATGACGAGACGCTCGGGAATCTCGGTGTAAACGGCTTTAACTTTAAGTTTCTTCATCGAGAGGCTGAGTTTACCACCGGCCTTAACACCCTCGGCGTGGCCCTCGAGAGCAACGGGTACCTCCATGATAACGGGCTTCTTGTCGTTAACTTCGAGGAAGTCGAGGTGGAGGATGGTGTCTTTAACGGGGTGGAACTGAATCTCTTTGAGGACAGCCATTTTCTTCTGGCCGTTGTACTCGAGCTCTACAGCAAAAATCTCGGGAGTGTAGATGAGCTTACGTACTGAATCGTTGGTAACGGTGAGGTCGGTGGTGATCATGCCCTTGCCGTCGCCGATTTCAACGATCTTCTCGCCGGGCTGGAGGGTGCCGGTGTAGGGGAGGGTGAATACCTCGCCGCCATTGAGAACTACGGGAATTTTGCCTTCGCTGCGCAGGGTCTTGGCAGCCTTCTTGCCGAGGTCGGTACGGGGCTCGGCGGTCAACTTGAATGATTTCATTGTTGTGGTTTAATTTAAATTGTGTTACTCAAAATTAAGATGCTTCTTAATTTCCCATCACACGGGAGCGCTAAAAAGCGGTGCAAAGATACAAATATTTTTTGAATTTATTGACCTGTAGCATTAAAAATGTATGATTGCTGCAAAATTTACCTATTACTCGGCCGTGAGAACCACTGTGGCGTTTGAGAACTCGATAGCGGCGTCGCGCAGGTCAAGGTACTCGTCCCACATTGAAGCCTGATAGAGGCGGCGATTGTTGCGGTGGTTGGTTTCGATGGTCAGTGTTCTGTCGTCTGGGTTATATTTGGTCTGAACGAAGTACGAGCCGCAGCGTGTGGCCTTGTTGACCTGCAGCTGCTCGAGCGACGCCGGGTCGACCGTATAGCCGTCGGGAACGTTGATTGTGAGTTTGTAGCGCAGATTGTAAGGAT
>CAMWLW010000122.1 GCA_947175245.1 uncultured Bacteroidales bacterium | reverse complement strand
CCACTAACGATGCCGTCAATGACTGCTGATGGTAATACACGGCCATAAAAACAGATACGACCAACGAGCACCCGAATATAAACCACGGCAGACGAGGAAACCGACTCTCGCGCAGTTTTACCTGCCGGTCACACATACCGACAAACAAACAAACCAATACCATGAACATGAGCATAGCTCGCTGCACAGGCAATGCCAGATGATTTTTATAATCATAAAAGCCTATGGATGCAAGCAGTGTCAGTATAACAAGTATTGACCTCATGCCGAATATTGACCGATAAACAAGCTGTTAGCCGTTAACTTCCACCAAATATGATTTGAAATCGTGCTTATCAAGCAGCGCGAGATTGCGTACCGATTGTTTAAGCGTGCGCCCTACTTCAACAGTAGCTATCGACATGTCGACCATATTATTCACAATCTCAACCGACGCATAATGATTTACAAGCGACGGCGTTTTGACAACAACAACATCATACTCTCCTTTAAGTCTCTTGACTGCCGTTTCAAACATAACTGAAGCAAGAATATCAGCGCCCGACATTGTATGGTTGTCACACGTTACATAGTCCAACTGCATGCCGTTTTGCGGCAGGGCTATATGTGACGAGCCGGATAACGAACCATCGGGTTGCAACACGGCAGGCCGTGATGACACAAGACGTTCCATACTGTTGTCAAATGTATCGGCATCAAGCAACAATGTACGACGTCCGGTCAGAGCCATTGCGGTAGCAAGGTTGTAAGCAACCCGTGCCGATGACTCGCCGTCACAAGTATCGATCACAGCCAATGTTAAATTATTATCCAGACCCTCAGAGGTAAGGATGTTACCACGCAGCAACCTCACTCGCTTGGCTTCAGTCGAATCGGCATCATTCAACACTGCAGGGTGAGATACGTTATCAAACGGAATATTAGCTATCACAGCATCTCCGCCAGAAAGAGTAACAGCCTGATCCATTAAAGAGATACGTTTCCCTATTATCCACAACAGCAATATAATTGCGCCGGGTATCATAAGTCCCAAAAACAGGAACGTAAACAGCACTACCTTGGGCGACATTCCCAATATAGCATCTGTAACAAAAGCCTCATCGACAATTACACCACGCGGATGAGCACCCACGATAGCCATCTCAGTCTCTTCGCGCTGGCGAAGCAGATATACATATAGCTGTTCTTTAAGCGTCTGCTGACGCATGATGTTGGCATACTCGCGCTCAATAGCCGGCATCGTGCTGAGTTTGTCTTTTGATTTAGCGAACTGACGACGCAACTCATTGATTTCGACATTAGATGTCTCAGATTGCTTGTTCAGCGCAGTCAACAGGTTGTCACGCACGGCATTAATCTGAGCATTTATCGCCTTTAATGCCACATTATCACCTTTGGCGCTCGCCTCGATTGTCAAGCGTTTGAGGATAAGTTCATTGTAGCCTTCGATAAGGGGCGTGAGGCTCGCAATCGATGGCATGATGGGAAGCATCGAGGTGTTGTTAGCCTCGTTGCCGAGAAAGTCGATGGCCATAGTCAGCAATTCGTATTCAGCCTCAGCCCTGACCAATTCAACTTCCTGAGTTGAGGTACGACCGATATATATTCCGGCCTGAGCCTGTGGATTAACGAGATCACGACGTGCCATAAATGCTTCAACCTGAGCCTCGGTCGAATCCACCTCGGCCGACAGGATGGCAATACGGTCTTCGATAAACTGCAATGTCTTATAATTGAAGTCGCGTTTCTGAGCTATAGTGACATCATTATAATTTTTAACCAAAGTATTCAACACATTCTGACCATAGAGAGGATTGGTGGTCACGAGATCCAGTCTCATGATGTCGGTTTTCTTGGCAGAGTAATCTACAGCTATAAGTTTATCAAGACCGAGAGCTGCCTTGTCGTAGCTGCAAAGACTTATATCCTCGCTCACTGATTCACCGGGAATAAATCCGGGACCGGCCTCAAGACCAAATGTACCATAAGCCGTCTCTATAACAGCGGGCAGTGTAATATCCTTTTTCTCGTAAATTTTACGTGCTTTACGACCGCGCACAACCACATCGGCCTCCCCCTTGTCATCAACATCGACTTCAAACAGCAACGTGACTCCAAGCGTATCAGCCATGCTTTTTTCATAGACAAGCTCAATGGGACGATTATAATAGCACCACTCCTTTTTTATAAGATTCTTCTTGACCTTATATTGTAAGTTCATATCAAGGTCAATGACGGTTTGTTTCAAAACCGAGTGAGCCTTGATGATAATCATTTCATCCTCGACCGAACGGTTGGCTCCGAACGAACCACCACCACCAAACAGGCTTGCAAATTCGCCCAGTTTGGATGATGCACTGCTGGCCTTCTCATCAGAAATCAGCACTTGAGCGACAACCTCACAATGCTCCTCACGCCTCAGATATACGATAACTCCGAGAAACAAGAATATAAGAACCGATACAGCCACCCATTTCCAATGTTTAAGGTAAGCCTTAAACAACTGAGCGAAATTGATGAACGATGTGGTATTTTTTTCTGAATTTTCCATGTCTATTAACGTGTTAGGGCGATAATGAGCGAAGCTATAACTGACACGGCACTTACTATCGTTGAAGTAACCGACAGCTTGAACGAGTTATTCGTATTATATTTGGCATTAGAAGCCTTCACCTCATCAGGCTCGATATAAATCACATCATTTTGTTTAAGATAAAAATAGGGCGACTCAAGCGATTTACTATCGCGCAAGTCAAACCGATGATATATCTTTTTGTTGCCTTCACGTCTTATAAGCAACACGTTATTACGGTGTCCGTACTCACTCATATCTCCGGCCATAGCTAACGCGTCAAGCACAGTGATAGATTCTTTGTTAAGAGTGTAACGTCCCGGCTGCTTCACATCACCAAGAACATTTATGGCAAAATTGACTATCTCTACACGTATCATAGGCGACTCTACCTCAGGAGAAATACGCTCAATCAGATAATCGGTAAGTTGCTTGGTCGTCATTCCCTCGACATGGATAATACCCAGCATCGGGAAACGTATATCACCCGAACTGTCAACTATATAGGTCTGCATTGCGACGTTACCTGTAACCTGTTGATCACCACGCGTTGCGACATTTGCCATTGGGAGGTTGAACATTGATGTAGCTGTAGGCTCAAGCGACGTAACTGTAATAAGGAGCTCATCGTCGGGTACGATCTTCAGTGAGTACTCGTCCTCGTCAGACTCTACAATTACCTCGGTCATGTCTTTGGGCAGATCTTTAAAATAAGCCAACTGGTTTTTTCGGGCAGCACAGCCGGTCAACATCAGTATCGAGGTGATAATCACCAAATTTCGGATAATATTCATTGCTTGTGATATACGTTAGTTCATTACGCCGTGATGAAAGCTCACTTTAATTACACTTTATTAACGAATAAATGCTTTATTTATTATACTCTGAGGACGATTAGAGCCGACCCGACGAGTGTTGTCGGCATCGGCTCCAATTTAGAACACGTTAAATCTGTATTTAGAACTCTGCGTTTCCGGGAGTACGCGGGAAGGGAATGACGTCGCGTATGTTGGTCATGCCGGTAACGAAAAGAACAAGACGCTCAAAACCGAGACCGAAGCCCGAATGAGGTACCGTACCGAAACGACGGGTATCGAGATACCACCACATGTCTTTCATCGGTATACCGAGCTCCTCAATACGAGCAAGCAGCTTGTCGTAGCTTTCCTCACGCTCCGAGCCACCGATTATCTCGCCAATCTGAGGGAACAGGACGTCCATTGCACGAACGGTTTTGCCGTCCTCATTCTGCTTCATATAGAACGCTTTGATTTCCTTAGGATAGTCGGTCAAAATAACAGGACGTTTGAAATGCTCCTCTACGAGATAGCGCTCATGCTCGCTCGACAGGTCGGCACCCCAATAAACGGGGAACTCAAATTTCTTACCGCTCTTCTCGAGAATCTCAACGCCCTCGGTATATGTAAGGCGAACGAACTCATCCTTGAGAACCGACTCAAGACGGTTAATAAGCTCCTTATCATACATCGAAGCAAGGAATTCGATATCATCGCGGCAGTTGTCAAGAGCATACTTCACGCAATATTTGATGAAATCCTCGGCAAGCTGCATGTTGTCGGCGATGTCATTGAACGCAACCTCGGGTTCAATCATCCAGAACTCGGCAAGGTGGCGGGGTGTGTTTGAATTCTCGGCACGGAATGTGGGACCGAACGTATAAATCGCGCCCAATGCCGTAGCGCCGAGCTCGCCCTCGAGCTGACCCGACACAGTAAGAGCAGCCTGCTTGCCGAAGAAGTCAGCGCTATAATCAATCGCGCCATCCTCGGTTTTAGGCAGATCATTCAGAGGCAGAGTCGTCACCTGGAACATCGCGCCGGCGCCCTCACAGTCGCTGGCTGTAATAAGCGGGGTGTGCAGATAGAAGAAACCTCGCTCCTGGAAGAACTTATGAATGGCGTATGCAAGAGCCGAACGAACTCGAAGCACGGCGCCGAATGTATTGGTGCGGGGGCGCAGATGAGCTTTTTCACGCAGGAACTCGAGCGTGTGACCTTTTTTCTGCAAAGGATAAGCCTCAGGGTCGGCGGTACCATATATTTCAAGAGTCTTGGCCTGAACCTCAACCGACTGGCCTTTACCCATCGACTCAACGAGAATACCTGTAACATGAATAGCCGAACCGGTAGTAACGGGCTTGAGCTGCTCATCGTCAAACTGAGCCATATCAAACACAATCTGCAAGTTCTTAATGGTCGAACCATCGTTAAGAGCGACAAACTGCACGTGTTTGTTACCGCGGCGCGTACGCACCCAGCCTTTGACGCTGACTTCGGTGCCTACCGCTGCCTTGCCGCCAAATATATCAATAATTTTAGTACGTTTCATCTTATATAATATAATGTGTCAATTATTCAAATGAACCCATCTTTAGGAAGTTCACCTCCTCCTGTGTGAGATAGCGCCAACGGCCGCGAGGCAGATTCTTCTTCGTAAGACCTGCAAAATATACACGGTCGAGTTTTGTCACGTGGTAACCGAGACTCTCGAATATGCGACGCACAATACGGTTACGGCCCGAGTGAATTTCGATACCGGCCTGATTGCGGTCTTTCTCGGTAGCGTAACTGATTGCATCGGCATGTATTGGCCCATCCTCGAGTTCTATACCGTCGGCGATACGCTGCATGTCGTCTTCCGATATATCTTTATCACACCAGACGTGATAGATTTTCTTCTTTATGAACTTAGGATGAGTCAGCTTCGAGGCCAGATCACCGTCGTTGGTGAGCAACAGCACTCCTGTCGTATTGCGGTCAAGGCGTCCCACAGGATATATACGCTCCTCACATGCACCCTTCACGAGATCCATTACAGTGATACGTCCGTTGGGGTCATCACTTGTTGTCACGCAATCCTTCGGTTTGTTAAGCAGGATGTAGCATTTGCTCTCAAGAGCGACAACCTTGCCATCATATTCGACAGTGTCGTTGTGCGAAATCTTGGTGCCGAGCTCAGTAACAACCTCACCGTTAACCTTGACAAGCCCCTGCTGTATATACTCATCGGCCTCACGACGTGAGCACAGGCCGGCGTTGGCAAGAAACTTATTAAGACGTATCTGCTCGTTAGGATCGGGTATCGGCATCTCATACTCGACGCGTTTGGGACGCGGAGTGAAGCTCTTGCCCGGACGCTGCTGAGCATTGTTATTATATCGGTTATTGTAACCGCCTTGCTGATGATTATTGTAACCACCCTGGCGGTTATTGTTATACCCGCCCTGACGATTATTGTTATTGTAACCACCTTGACGGTTGTTGTTGTACCCGCCTTGGCGGTTATTGTTGTAACCACCCTGACGGTTATTGTTATATCCGCCCTGACGATTGTTGTTGTACCCACCCTGACGGTTGTTATTATAACCACCCTGGCGATTATTGTTATAGCCACCCTGACGGTTGTTGTACTGGCGAGGCTGATACCCGCCCTCGTGCTGATACTGCTGCCCGGTGGTTGAATCGTTATTGGTTACGGTCGTCTGCTCGTCATCGTTAGCGCGCTGGCGATAGTTGTTGCGGTCATAATTGTTGTAGCGGTTACCATAGGGCTGACGGTCGTTGTTGTAGCCACCCTGATTATAGCGGTTATTGTAGCCGCCTTGCTGATGATTATTGTAACCACCCTGGCGGTTATTATTATACCCGCCCTGACGATTGTTGTTGTAACGGTTATAACCGCCCTGCTGATTGTTGTACTGACGCGGCTGATACGGGCGCTGATTTGACTCGCCACCCTCGGTGCGATCAGTCGACTGAGCATTGTAGTTTACTCTTTCAAATCTTTGTGTGTCGTGCATCGCGGCATCGCTGTCGTCGGCACTGCGGCTCACTGAAATACGTGGGCGCTTAGGTTTCTTTTCGTTAGCTTCCATGATGGTAAAAAAATGTACTGGAATTTAATTGCAATTATTTCTTTTTCTAATAAGCTATGTATCGAAGACTGGCATGTATCACACAGGCAGCTTTAAACATAATCTATTGGAGTGTACAAAGGTATATATTTTTATATCATTAATAAATACTCATCACATTTTTTTAGTTAAAAAAATCACATGAACAACAACCAAGGGAGATACCTGG
>CAMWLW010000121.1 GCA_947175245.1 uncultured Bacteroidales bacterium | reverse complement strand
GTGAGGGTGGCGATGGCGCCGTGGAGTATGGGGAGGTTGTCGGGGCCTATGTGACCTATGGGGGCATCGAAGGCGACGGGGTAGGTGGCGTGTGAGGTCATGTCGGCTATCATGGCTTCCATGCTGTCATAGTTGCGGTCAGGGTTATACTCGGTGAAGCGGCCTATAATGAGACCCCCGAGGCTGTCGAGCAGTCCGCTGAGCCGCATGCGCCACAATATGCGCTCAACTTTGTATATCGGCTCGGCTATATCTTCTATAAAAAGGATGTCGCCCGAGCGCGGTGTGTAGTAGGGTGTTGCGGCGAGCGCATCGAGCACGGCGAGGTTGCCGCCGACGAGTCGGCCTGTGGCTGTGCCCGAGTGGTTGATGGCAGTGGTACGGTTGGTCCATGTGGTTGCATGGCTTCCGCCGGTGAGTATGTCGAAGAGCTTCAGGGTAGGCTCGGTGTCGGTGCCGAGGGCGAGCTGCTTGGCCATAGACGAGTGGATGCTGACGATACCGTGCCGTGCCCACAGGGCATGCAGGGCTGTGATGTCGCTGAAGCCTATGAGCCATTTGGGGTCGGTGAGCAGGCCGTCGAGGGCGGGCAGCAGATGTACGGCACCATATCCGCCTCGGCTGCATAGGATGGCGCGCACCGATGGGTCGGTGAGTGCTTGGGTCATGTCGGCGAGGCGCTCGGAGGCCGAGGCTGAATATGTACCTGAACGGCCGAGGGCATGGGGCATGACGAGCGGTCGGTAGCCAAGGGCTGTGATGGTGTCGGCGGCGCCTCGCACGAGAGCCGGGTCGATGGCCGATGCCGGCGAAAGGATGGCGATGGTGTCGCCGGGTTGCAGTGGCTTGGGGCGTGTCATGCTGTTACGACTTTGATGCCGGCCCGGCGTATGCGGTCGGCAATGGCTTCGAGTTCTTCGTGGGTTACCTTGGTCAACTCGCGCGCGGGGGTCGGGCGGTCGATCGAGTAGAGCATAACTTCGGCCGGATTGATTGTGCGGTAGGCCTCGATGAGGGCGTCAATCTCGGCCGGGGTGGTGTTGTCGATTGCGTGTCCGTCGTGGGTGCCGCGCAGCAGCATGGTCTGGACGATGCACCGGTTGCCGAACCCGGCAAGCTGTGAGATGACGCGGTTGACATCGTAGGCCGGCGATGTGGGGCGGTCGAGTATGGCCACGGTGGCAGGCAGGGCGCTGTCGAGTTTGAGGATGTTGTTGTCAACGCGGTATAGAGCGCGTACCACGTCGGGGTGGTCGAGGCGGGTGGCGTTTGACAGGACGCTGACGCGGGCCTCGGGGTAGTAGCGGTCGCGCAGGGCCATGGTGTCGTCGATGATGCCCTCGAAGTCGGGATGCAGTGTGGGTTCGCCGTTGCCCGAGAACGTGATGACGTCGAGCTGCTGCCCGTCGGCCTGCATGGCGGCGAGTTTGGCCTCGAGGTCGGCGGCTACCTGTGTGCGCGTAGGCAGCCCGGTTGTGCCGGGGCCCTGGGCGTTGAAACCGGCCTCGCAGTAGAGGCAGTCGAACGTGCATACCTTGCCGTCGTTGGGCATGAGGTTGATGCCCAGCGATGTGCCTAAGCGGCGTGAGTGGATGGGGCCGAAGATGGTTGAGTGGAACAGGACGCGTTGCATCGTTTCGGGAGTAGGTGTCGACATTTTATCGCGGTATTATCAATAGGGGCGCACCCGTGGCACGCCCCTGTATAAGAATGGTAAGGGATATCAGACGGTGAGAATCTCTTTCTCTTTGGCGGCGAAGAGTTCGTCGATGCGTTTGAGATATTTGTCGTGGAGCTTCTGAACGCTTGCCTCGGCATCTTTCTCAACGTCTTCGCTCATGCCCTGCTTGATGGCTTTCTTCAGGCCGTCGATGGCGTCGCGGCGGGCGTTGCGCACCGATACCTTGGCGGTCTCGGCCTCGGCCTTCGACTGCTTGACGAGCTGTTTGCGGCGATCCTCGGTGAGCGGCGGGATAGAGAGGCGTATCACCTCGCCGTTGTTCTCGGGCGTGATGCCGAGCTCGCTGTTGATGATTGCTTTCTCAATCTCCTTGAACATCGATTTTTCCCAGGGAGTGATGGTGATGGTGCGTGCGTCGGGCACCGAGATGTTGGCCACGTTGCTGATGGGGGCGGCGCTGCCATAGTAGTCAACGCGGATGGCCTCGAGGAGCTTGGGATTGGCCTTGCCGGCGCGTATGCGTGCCAGTGTCTCGTCGAGATACATCACGGCCATCTCCATTTTCTCTTGGGCGGGTGCTAAATAGTCGTTTACTTCGGGCATGGTGTTATGTTTTTTAGTTGTAAATAATCAATTTAAGTAACTGTTGAAAATTAATTTATACTATATGGGAGGTGGAAAGCGAGAGGAAATTCAAATATGAAGAAGGAGTTTAGCGAGCTAAACGACTGATGAGTATTTGGATTTGCGCCGCTTTGCGACCGCAGATAGTATAAAAGATGATTTTACAAGTTACACTGAATATATTATCGTTTAATTTTCAAAAGTTACTTAATATACGAGAGTGCCGATGGGCTCGCCGTCGATGACGCGTGCAAGGTTGCCGGGGGTGTCCATGTCAAAGACAACGATGGGCAGGTGGTTCTCTTTGCACAGGGCGGTGGCGGTGAGGTCCATTACCTTGAGACCGCGGGTGTACACCTCGTCATAGGTTATCTCGCTGAACTTGGTGGCAGTGGGGTCTTTCTCGGGGTCGGCGGTGTAAATGCCGTCAACGCGCGTGCCCTTGAGCATGACGTCGGCCTCGACCTCGATGCCGCGCAGTGCCGAGCCGGTATCGGTGGTGAAGAAGGGATTGCCCGTGCCGCCGGCGATGATGGCGATGCGGCCCTGCTTCATGGCTTCGATGGCTTTCCACTTGCTGTAATGCTCGCCGATGGGGAACATGTTGATGGCGGTGAACACGCAGGCGGGCTGTCCGGCTGCTTCGAGGGCCGAGCTGAGGGCGAGCGAGTTGATGACGGTGGCAAGCATGCCCATCTGGTCGCCCTTGACGCGGTCAAATCCGCGCGATGCGCCGGTGAGGCCGCGGAAAATGTTGCCGCCGCCTATGACAATTGCAATCTGGACGCCGCGGGCGGCTATCTCCTTGATTTGGGTCGCATACTCGTTAAGACGCTGGCTGTCGATGCCATAACCCTGATGGCCCATGAGCGACTCGCCGCTGAGTTTGAGAAGCACCCGGTTGTATTTTGATCTCATAGTGTCTATATATTAATGTTGGTTGACAAAGTTAATAAAAAATATGTCCCCGATGCAAGAATTCGACTTATATAGTTGTGGTAGTGGCGTCGGCAGGGAGATCGGTCAGGCACTCGTCGAGGGCGTGAGTGAGCGCGTGGCGGTCAAGATTCTGGCCTATGAACACGAGTTTGATCATGCGGTCGCCATAGACTGGATCCCAGTCGTGGCGCAGTCCCGGCTCGCGCTCAATCATAGGCAGAAGCTCCTCGCGCGGCGCGGTGGCATACCACAGGCCGGCCTCGGTGAGCTTTTTCTGGATGCCGGCCTGCTCGAAGAGGAACGACATCTCGGGCTGGTGGGCGAAGTAGAGGACGCCTTTGGTGCGGATGATGTTGCGCGGCCACTCGGTGGCTATGAAGCGATCGAGCTTGTGGATGTCAAACGGGCGGCGGCGGTAGTAGGTCATAGTCTGTATGCCATACTCTTCAGCCTCGCCCTCACCATCGTGGTGGTGATGGTGGTGACAGTGGCAGTGCTCGCCATGCTCGGGGTGTCCGCAGTGGTCATCGTCGTGGTCATGATGATGTTCGTGCTCATGCTCGTGGTGGTGATGATGGTGGTGCTCGTGAGCCTCATGTTCCTCATCCTCGGTGACAGGGCGCTCAATCTCGCTCACCCATGTAGCCGACGTGGCGACATCTTCATAGTTGAACAGGTCGGTGTTGATGATGCTGTCAAGGTCGACATCGGCATAGTCGGTGTCAATGATGCGGGCCTTGGGCTGGATGGCACGTATTATCTGACGTATGTGGTCGGCCTGATGTTCGGTTACCTCTGATATCTTGTTGAGTAGGATAATGTTGCAGAACTCAATCTGCTGTATGACGAGGTTTTCGATATCTTCGTCGCCTATGCCCTGGCGTGTGAGGCGGGCTCCGCTCTCAAACTCCGTGGCCATGCGCAGGGCGTCGACAACCGTGACGATGCAGTCAAGGCGGGGCATGATGCCGTGGGCAGCCTGACGCGGGTCGAGCTGGGGAATGGCGCAGATGGTGCGGGCTATAGGCTCGGGCTCGCAGATGCCGCTCGCCTCGATGACGATGTAATCGAACATGCCCGAGTTGGCCAGGTCGGTAATCTGCTGTACAAGATCCATCTTCAGCGTGCAGCATATACAGCCGTTCGACAACGCCACCAGGTCATTCGACTTGTCGTCCTGGCCCACGATACCCCCTTTCTGAATGAGGGTAGCGTCGATATTTACCTCGCCGATGTCGTTGACGATGACCGCGAAGCGTATGCCGCGGCGGTTTGATAGTATGCGGTTGAGTAGAGTCGTTTTGCCACTGCCCAGGTATCCCGTGAGCAGGAGCACCTTGATTTCCTTCATAGTTCTTGTAGTGTAAAAAATATGTACACACAAAATTAAGCAAAAAAAGTCAAAACCGTAGTAACATGAATTTTTAATTTTGCTAATTGGGAAAAAGATTGTACCTTTGCAGCGGTCAACACACCATCGGGGTGTAGCACAGTTGGCAGCGCGCCACGTTCGGGACGTGGAGGTCGGAAGTTCGAGTCTTCTCACCCCGACTCTTAAATGGTAATCGCCTACAAATCATCGATTTGTAGGCGATTTTGTGTTGTGCCGGGACGCGTTAGCGACAAGTATAATTAATTGTCCCCGACGTTTTTATCGCACAAAATTTTGTCTTTCAGTGTCATGTAGGCTAAAAAGGGTGTAAAATCATTTTTTTGGGGGTGAGAATGAAAAGCGGCGGGACTGAAACAGTGATCCCGCCGCTTTTTATCTGAGGCTGTTTTTACAGCATTTGCTTCACGCCGGCTATCATAGCAGGGCTTTCTTTACCGTGTTGCCCTGGCGTATGATGTAGTAGCCCGGCGTGAGCTCGTCGACTGTTTTATCTATCTTCACGCCCGTGATGGTATAGACCTCATAAGGCTGTGTGTAGTCTATCACACCGTCATCACCGTCGGCCATGACGTTGTCAACACCACCTACAGCCTTGCCCTCCACGATGTTGTAGAAATAACTCCAGGGGACTACATCCATATACTTGTCCATGCTCCCCTCGGGCACATAGAGCGTGGCGTTATCATATATATTTACGCCAAAAATATCGTTAGGAGCTGCAATCGGAGTCGGCATACTACATTCAATCGCTTCGATTGACCCGCAATTACTCCAAGCGCCACTTCCAATCTTACTAACCGATTTTCCTAATCTAAGCAATTTCAGGTTTCTGCAACCATAGAACGCATAGTCGTCGATCTTAGTAACCGACTCACCAATATTCAATTCCGACAGATTGCTGCAGCTACCAAATGCAGCCATACCGATCGTTGTAACCGACTCACCAATATTCAATTCCGACATATTACTGCAGCCATAGAACGCATAGTCGCCGATTGTTGTCAAAGAGTTACCAAGAGATACCGATTTAAAGTCACTATAGGCAAAGGCACAGTAGCCGATGGTTTTTACCGTCTCGGGCAGCACATAGTCGTCAGGCAGCTGGGTCGGAGCAAAATATACAGCCCTCTTATTGCGCGTATATACAAATCCGTCCTCAATCCTTGAGTCATATACGTCATAATTGATGGCAACGACATTATCGCCGGTCGGCACTTTGAGCGTCGACGGCTTGGCACATTTTTTCACACCCGACTGTCCGCCGAAGATATCGTCACAAACCTCAGTTACCGTGAGGGGTATCAGAACCGACTTCAGTTTATCGCAACCTTTAAAAGCTCCGCTTTCAATTGTTTTTACCGTTTCAGGGACAACGTAGTCTCCTGAAAGTGAGTTAAATCCGCAATAAAGTGTCTCTTGGTTTTTGGAGTATAGGCAATTATCCTCGCGTACTAAATCTAATTCTTCGGAAGGATTATAGTAATGAAATGTGACATCATTACCAAACATATCAAGCTTATCAAGCCAAGATGGATATTCCCATGAGGGGTATCTGTCCGACAAGAAGACCTGCCTAATCCCGGTATTCTCAAAGGCGTTCGAAGAGATCCATTTTATTGACCCACCCATAATCAGTATTGTCAGATTGCTGCAGTCACTAAACGCTCCGCCATAAATTTCTCCGTCATTATCGATAACAGCCAAAGTCAAATCTCTGCAGTCTCTAAACGCACTCGCCATTATGTCTATGACTGAATTCGGAATCTCCACCGAGGTCAGATTGCCGCCGGCAAAGGCATAATTGCCGATTTTTGTCACGGAATCTGGTATGATTAAATCGGTTATTTTTTCTCCATTAATATAAAGATTATGCGCATAAATCAATGGATTTGAGGTTAAGTCTTTAAAATCGATATTGCAAATCGATTCAATACTTTCGAATTCAGCCTTTTCCAAACTTGTACATCCATAGAACGCACCGTATCCAATACTGGTAACCGAATTAGGAATGGTAATCGAAGTCAAACCGCTGCAACCGGAGAACGCATAG
>CAMWLW010000120.1 GCA_947175245.1 uncultured Bacteroidales bacterium | reverse complement strand
ACTAGAACGACAAGCATTCAATTCTGGTATCCGTATTAGGTATAGATATCGAAGTCAACACGCTGCAACCTGAGAACGCACCGCTCCCAATACTGGTAACCGAATTAGGGATGTTAATCGAAGTCAAACCGTTACAACCTTGGAAAGCATACGATCCAATACTGGTAACCGAATTAGGTATGGTTATCGAAGTTAAGCCGCTGCAACCGGAGAACGCATAGCTTTCAATACTGTAAACCGAATTAGGAATGGTAATCGAAGTCAAACCGCTGCAACCGGAGAACGCATAGTCTCCAATACTGGCAACCGAATTAGCCATGGTTATCGAAGTCAAACCGCTGCAACCATTGAACGCATAGCGCTCAATACTGGTAACCGAGTTAGGTATAGTTATCGAAGTCAAACCGCTGCAACCGTCGAATGCAGATTGCCTGATAGTTGTTACTGAATTAGGTATAATTAAATCGGTTATTTTTCCTCCATTGATATAAAGATTATGCGCATAATACAATGGATTTGAGTATGAGGTTTCAAAATAGATATTGCAAATCGATTCAATATTTGCAAATTCAGCCCTTTCCAAGCCGCTGCATAACACGAATGCAGATCTCCCGATACTTGTTACTGAATTAGGAATATTGACAGATCTTAAACTGCTGCAATTTCTAAATGCAAACTCTCCGATTCTCGTGATTGAATTGGGGATTCCAACCCTGCTCAAGTTGCTGCAATCATAAAACGCTTTATTGGCAATTGCTGTTACCTTATAAATTTTTCCATTATATTCAACAGTCGAGGGGATATCAATTTCTATACTATTAGTGCTAACCTCGGTTATTTCTACTTCGCAATTTTCCTTAGATATAATATTGAATTTTAGATTATTATATGTAAAGTCGTAGGCTAAAACCGGGAAGGAGAAAAGTATTAGAAATTGCAGTATTATGAACTGCCTGAGCGTTGAACTACTAAGATTTATATTGCTCATAGATGGATTTTTTTTATGATGCCTACTTTAGAATCTGACTTACAAACTTGTCGATATTTTCAGGCGACAACAGCATGCCGGCGTCATTTTGCGGATGTCTCAGAGCAGGTATGCTGTCAAGAGGATGGGTGATGCCGTTGGCGGTGAGGTATGCCATGACGGCGTCCTCCAGCACCATAGTTAAAGTAATTATTTTGCCATCCTCTTTTTTCATCAAGGGATCGGTAATCGAATTGCCTTTGACGATGTTCATAGTCCTGCCCACTGACGAGTTTATGGCGTCACGCAGATACGAGGAATTCTTAACTGATGACGTGCTGAGATTAGCCACCCACTTTTTGGAGGGTATGTAGAGATCAAACACGATAGCCGAGCGCATCAGACTGTCTATGTCACAGCCTTTGACAACTGATGACACCTGACCGCTTGGGATGAATCTTTCGAGATCCAGATTGATGATTGGCAGTGCGAGCGGCTTGAAGTCAATAGCTTTTACATCAAGAGCATAGAAAAGATCTGACACCCATTGCTCCTGCCCCCTTTTTTGAAAATACTCCCTGATTGCATCCTTTTGAAATTGAGTCATGAAAATAACATATATAATCAAATTGGCCTACATCCTTTCAAGCGATTCGGCGGCCTCTTTGTCCCCGGTGGCTGCCTTGTCGCGGACGTTACAAATGGATAAAAAAGAAATGCGTGGTGCCGTACTTGCTGTCCGTTCCCACGTCTTGAGGCCTTCGCATTGCCTGTCCTTACGGGAACGAAACAACGCAGAGGCCCACGCGAATATGTATAAATACACGCTGTGGTAGCATCCTCACGAATGAGGCTACAACTCACAACGGATAGTGATACATATCCATGCGGCATCTACCGTTGCTTCGGTTCTGACAAAGACTTATGGGAAGTTGCGAAGTTCCAAGACGTCAGAACTGAAGCGTCAAGTAAACGCTTTCAGTATGTTATGTCGGAGGGTATCCAACATGGCAAATTTAAGTATAATTTTGTACTCGACAAAATATTTCGTTCATTTTTGCAAATTTGCCGGCGCGACCTCTGCGTTGCCGATGCAAAGGTGAGAATTTTCTATTGACCGGCCTAAAAAAAGAGCGTTCACTCCGTTCATTACGGCTGTGAACGCAATGAACAGGTTGATTTTATGAACATTTTCTGAAAATCGATTACTTTTGCAAATAAAATACAACGAGATGATTAACGATAAGATACGGCAGAAGATTCTGGAGAAGTTTAATGCTCCGCTGCAATATCCCCAACAGTGTGAGGCACTGGCGATGGCTATACAGGAGGCTACGGGGCAGACGCTCGGCACGACCACTCTCAAGCGCATGCTTGGGTTTGTCAGCGGGGCGGCACATCCGCGGCCATCGTCGCTCGACATCATCGCCCAATATTTAGGATATCCCGACTATAATATGCTTGCAAAAGACCTGGGTGAGGATGCCGGGATATCAGAATTCAGGGCAGTGGAGAGCATCGACTCGGCCGACCTTGAGCCGGGCGAGCAGATTCAGATTACTTATAACCCCAACCGTGTGCTGGTGCTCAGCTACATAGGCGATAACAAGTATGTGGTTAACGAGTCGCGCGGCAGCAAGCTGCTCAAGGGCGATAAATTGACGATTGCAGGATTCTACGTAGGCTTTGAGCTGCTGGTCAGCGATGTTGAGCGCGGAGGGTGTCACCTGGGATCGTATCAGGCAGCAAAGCAGGGCGGCCTGACGGGCGTCGAGATTCTTTAGGCCGCCAATGCATCAGGCGCCTGTGCAAGTCCATCTCCTCATCATTTAAACGTAGCCATTCGGGGTTGCTTCTCACCTCGTTCTGAACATCCAATTCAGGCAAGTGACTGTAACAGGACACGGCCGAGACTATTATCTGACTGATGGCCCGACCCGAATGATAGCTATAGTCCATTATAGCGGTTCTTTTATCACTGATTGGGATAGTGTCACAGTCAAGTATTGCCCACAACGCTTGTCGATAATCGTTTATCTCGGCTTCATGTTCTGCTATCAGCGCTGAGATTCGGGCCTTGTCTATCGTCGGTTTTGACGGTGCCTCGGGCAGTGGGGCAGGAGCTGTCTCGGGTGAGATTTCAACTGTGATGGTCGTATCGGGCGCCGAGTGCTCGGCTGGGGGTGTCCCGGTTGATTTATACCAAATTACGGTTGTCGTCAGCGCTGTCACAATGAGGGCGGAGAGCGCTGTCATAATCCACCAGCCGGGTTGACCCGTAGCGGTCTTTCTGAGCGCCCCGGCTGTGACATCGGGGCGATTGCAGGCACGGGCCAGTCGCTTCATGTCGAGCCGGGCGGCAATTAGCCCGATGCCCTTGAAGTCGACGGCTCCGTCGGCACATCCCTCGCATCCATATTTCGCGGCGTCGCCATGAGTGGAATCAAGCCACGGAGAGTAAGCCTTGTCGAAGTCGATCAGCGTAGCAGGGCGGTCGGGGTGGGGCGAGATGATTATGTTGTCGGCCTTGATGTCACAGTGTACAATATTTCGATTGTGCAGATATTCTACAACATCGATCAGTTCGTTAAGCAACTTCCTGACAAATCTCTTATCGCTGAGCCGGCGGTCACCTCGCTTCATCAATTCGGCCAAAGTGTCCCCCTCCACGAAGTCCAGCACCAGATAATCTTCGCCGAACCCGACGTATCGCGGCAGCGAGGAATGGCTGAGGGTCACACCGAGATCATATTCCTTGCTGAAAGCGGCCCTGTATAACGGATTGTCGCGGTACTCGGCCTTCAACCGCTTGACAAACACATGGCGGCGCTGGATGGTACACTCGTATATATCGCAAGTCGACCCGCCCCCGTCCAATTGTTTGGCCGTGGTGAAATCAACAGCAAACGGAGCCACACCACCCACCTCACTGTCAAACCCCGATATTATGACACTATCATCATTCACACTGCAAAATTAGCAAATCATCGGGTTTAACCGGCAATTATTTTGCCGGGAGGGAGAACATCCGGTCTACTCGTATTGTTTTATACGATATAACACAAATCTTTATAATCTATATCATGAAAAAGATCGCTACACTCCTGTCACTGCTTTTTATCGCAGTCTCAGCTTCAGCTGCCGGCCATAATGATGATCAGCATAAGTCTGACGCTATCTATGAATCGGTACGCCAACAGTATACTCATGGCCGCATCTCGGCCGACAGTGTGGCGGGCGTCGGCCTGTATCACAAGGCCTGGAGCCCGGCCTTGGCTGAGCGTTGCCTGAAACTGGCGGCTGCCGACGGAAACCTGCGCAGCACTATGGAGCTGGGGGTGTTATATGCTTTCTCTCCCGAATTTTCCAGCCGTCAGGCCGAAGGACTCAAGCTACTCGAAGCGGCGGCAAAGGGCGGCAGCAAGGAAGCGAACGAATATCTCGGGTTGTATTATTTCAACCACGGCGACTATACCCGGGCCAAGTCTTGTTTTGACGCCGGGGCTCCGTTTAAGAACGGATTTGCCTACGCGGCCCTGGGAAGCATGTATATGGATGGCAATGGCGTCGCCAAGAACAGCGCCAAGGTGCGCGAGAGCTATCATCTGGCTGCCCTTAAAGGCTATCCGCGCGGAGAAGCTCTGTATGGCTTCAACCTCAGAACCAAAACTGGTGGTGCCATCGACTATCCCGATTCTTTCTTCTGGCTCTACATAGGCGGAGACCTCGGTGATGACGCCGCACGCACGACGCTGTATCTGCCGCGTCTCAATCACAACACACCCACTACCGAGACCGAGAAGAAGGCCCTGACGGCTCTCCAGTTTATCGAGATGGCACAGCGTGGCAAGTCGATCAAGAACGACCCTCTGTATAAAGACGGCTTCCTGAAGGGGCTGAAGGCTCAGGAGCAGGCTGCCGAGCAGGGCGACGATTGGGCTCGGTACTATCTCGGGAGCATGAACTACAACGGCGACTTCCTTAACCAAAATTACGCTCAGGCCCTGCGCTATTACGAGCCGATAGCCCGTAACGGCAAACTGCCACGCACGGCGCTGGCTGTGGTGAACGAACGTCTCGCCGAGATGTACCGCGATGGCAAGGGCACCAAGGCCGATGCCTCGAAGGCCGACCACTATATGCACCGGGCCGCTCAATACGGTAGCCTCACAGCCTATAAATCAGTAGAGAAAATCACTCGGTAATTTCGTTTAAAAGCTTGAGATTTTGAGTATCTTTGCATTTAGATGTTTCGGATAGTCAAAATATGTAATTTCAATGAAAAAAGCTTTTATTCTTGCAGCCGTCACCGTGGTCTGCTTATCGGGTATCGTTTCCTGCAAGTCAGATAATCCCCTTGTCGGGAAATGGGAAGTCGTTACCTATGCCGATCCGTTCAAGGCAACGATGGGCCATACTTCAGTGTCGCCTGATGAGGTTTACACATTGCAGTTTCACGACACAGGCCTGTTCTCGTTTACAACCGACTGCAATACCATTTCGGGTGAATACACACTGTCGGGGAAACGATTACGCTTCCTCAATATCTTGGCTACCGAAATGGCATGTGATAGAGAGATTGTAGAACGAAGTGTCAAGTGCCAGCTCCCGGTTATCGACTCGTATGAGCAGCCCGATGATTCCACTCTATGCCTGCGCGCATGTCAAGGTAACACGATAATAAGACTTGTAAAAAAGCAGTCATGAAAGTTGTCGGTATTAACGGTAGCGCACGTAAGGACGGTAACACGGCGCTCATTATCTCTAAAGTCTTTGATGAACTCAACAAAGCGTGTATCGAAACCAAGCTGATACAGCTGGCCGATTATGATATACAGCCGTGCCGGGGATGCTTCGGTTGTAAAGGCCGGGGTAACTGCGTGCTTGCAGGCGACGGCTTCGCTGAGGCGTTCAGCTCACTGGTAGAGGCCGACGGTATCATTCTTGGCTCGCCGGTTTACTCGGCCGATGTATCGGCAAAAATGAAAGCCTTTTTAGAACGGGGTGGTGTAGTCGTGGCTACCAATCCGGGACTTCTTCGTCACAAAGTCGGCGCATCGGTCGCCGCAGTGCGCCGTGGCGGTGGAATGACTACTGTTGACACTATGAATCATTTTATGCTGAACAAAGAAATGGTTCTCGTCGGGTCAACCTACTGGAATATGGTCTATGGCAAGAATGTAGGCGAAGTGCTCAATGATGAGGAAGGCATGGCAAACATGAGCAATCTTGGCAAGAACATGGCATGGCTTATAAAGCAGTTGTATAATAATGAGGAACATTCTTGACATACACACTCGACAGGACTTCAGGACGTGGCTTGAACAAAACAGCGCTGCCGCAAAGGAGTGCTGGGTTGCAGTGAAACGCGGTAAGACCCCGCCTGACAACGCCTTGTGGTATCTCGATGCCGTTGAGGAGGCGTTGTGCTTCGGGTGGATTGATTCAACGCTTAAAAATGTTGATGGCGTTGCTTTACAGCGGTTCGGCCCCCGCTCAAAAAACGGACGGTGGACTGAGCTTAACAAGGAGCGTTGCCGCCGTCTTGAAAAACTTGGCCTGATGACCGATAGAGGTCGTGACGCGTGCCCTGACCTTGACGCGGAATTTGTGATTATTCCCGAAATAATCGAGGCTTTCGAAGCTAATCCCGAGGCATGGCTTAATTTCAAATCATTCCCGTCGCTCTATCAGCGCGTGCGCATTGACAACATCCAGCGCAACAAGGCGTG
>CAMWLW010000119.1 GCA_947175245.1 uncultured Bacteroidales bacterium | reverse complement strand
TTGCATATTAGAGCGATCTTACACTCATTTCAGCCTACTTTTTGCATATTAGGCCAATAATCCTATTGTACTGGATAAAAAACATACTATTTTATCCAGTACAGTGAATTTATTGGATAAAAATAATTACCTTCGCAGTATAATACGACTGCGGAATGAAAAATATAATCCTCAATCAAAGGGCTGAGCGTGATGAGTTGATGGCTCGTCCCTATCAGCAGCGAGACTCCAGATATAATTTTGATGAGTTACTCGCAAATCCGTTAATCAAATTGATTACGGGGCCTCGTCGCGTCGGCAAATCGGTGTTTGCTTTGCTCATGTTGCAGGGTAAGAACTTTGCCTATCTCAATTTTGATGACAACCTTCTGCTTGAAAATTGGGACGAGGATTTGGTAATGCAGATGCTTGATGATGTCTATCCGGGTTATGAATACCTGTTGCTTGATGAAATTCAGAATCTTCCTGATTGGGATTTATGGGTCAATAAGCTGTATCGCCGAGGCAAAAATTTGATTATTACGGGTAGTAACGCCAAGATGTTGAGCAGTGAGATGGCCACAGTATTGACGGGTCGTTATCTCCAGATTGAGATGCTGCCTTTCAGCCTTGAGGAAACGATGCGATGGAAAAATGTCAACCCTAATCTTGAAGAGCAGTCATCACAAGCAGTTGTAGTCGCCGACGATTATATGCGTAATGGTGGCTACCCCGAAACTATACAAGCACGCAACATAACAAAAAGCTATCTATCGACTTTGTTCGACTCTATCCTTTTGAAAGACGTTGCAAAACGCCACAAGGTTAGGAACACGACTGATTTGTATAATCTTGCCACTTACCTACTCTCCAATTTCTGCAACCCTGTTTCGGCGAATGACCTTGCTGCTGAGTTGGGACTGTCAAGCGTAACCACTACAAAAAAATTCTTCGACTATCTGGCAGAGCCGTACCTGTTTTACTATCTTCCGCGCTTCAACAACAAGATGAAGCTGATGAAGAAGGCACCGAGCAAGGTATATGTTGTTGACAACGGCTTTGTGCAAAGCACGGCTTTCAACCTGAGTGAAAACCTCGGCAGACTGTTGGAGAATCAAGTATTTGTGGAGCTGTTACGTCGCGGCTACATTCCCGGCAAAACACTGTTCTACTATCGCACTCGCAATGATAAAGAGATTGATTTTGTGATACGAAAAGGTACTAAAGTCGAGCAACTTATCCAAGTGTGCTACGATATGTCCTCAGAGAAAACCCGCAAGCGCGAACTCGATGCCCTCGTTGAAGCCGCCGAGGAACTCCACTGTGACAACCTCCTCGTCATCACAAACTCGCAAGAAGAAAAAATCGAGTGGAAGATCATGCATATTATAGTAATAAGTGCACTTTACATATAAATAATCATAAAATAGTCTATGAGTGAATATAAAGATATAATGCTCGCGATTTTAGGCGTTATTATACCCGCAACTGTAGCCTTTATGGGGTACATTATCCATAGAAAAACCGAGCGAATAAAGATTATGGAGAACCAATTATCTGAGAAAAAATATCATGCTTATGCAGGAATTGTTTCTCTCTTTTTTAATGTTTTTAAAGATATAAAGGCTAATAAGCCTTCAAATGCCAATTTAGCAGAGACTATGGTTGACCTGAAACGGGATATATTACTTTATGGATCCGATAAAGTATTCTATGCTTTTAATAAATTTTTTGATATCACAACAAATAACCCCGGAGATTTTAAATTATTGATGGATGTATTGTTAAAACTAATGCTTGAGATAAGACAAGATATGTGTGGATATAAGTCAAAACTCAGTGAAAAAGATATATTATTCAATATAATGCAAAATAGGGATGAGATACAAAAGTTTTATAATTATAAATAACGTATAATTCAGGCAAATTTATCATTGTATCATTTTGAAAATAAGGTATTTTCGTAACTTTGTACTACCCAATGGAAACAATGGGGAAGAACATTGAAATTGTGCCATGTACAATTCGTGAACAACGGAAAGTGCGGCATTACAATATTTTGAATAATAGATAGTAAAGATGATATATTCAGCTCTAGGCGGATTGTTAGAAATCAAGTAGTTAGATGAAAGTCTGACGGCCTTTTCAATGTAAAAACCTGTGTTTTTACATTGAAAGTGGCCTAATACGCAAAAGAAGGCCTTGAAGGTTAAACCGAGATTTAAAATCTTTGTTTATATGGCTTACGGTGATGGTCCCAATGCAGAATCTTTCTCCAATTCCAGGAGGAAATAGGTTGATAAAGGATTTGTTCAGGCATTGAATTCGATGGGGCCTTGGTAGTTCCATCGAATTCTGACTCGTGAAAGGAATTTGTCGCTGTTGGTTTGCCAATACTTGATGCAGGCTTCTTTCTCTTTGTCTGTGAATCCGAAGTCGACATTGTCGGCCAAGCTGATGCCACATTCTGAAAGATAATTATGCAGTTGTTCTTCGGGGCTGTCAGCATAAAATTCCTCTCTGACGGCGTTGAACGCGTCGTAGGAGAATACTTTTGAATTGCATATTTTTGAGGCATGACTCTGCATGGGGCTGTCAGGGAACAGCTTTTGGCTACGGTTTGTATAATTGAATACAAACTCTGAAACAGTACGGTCATGATGGAAGGTCTCTATCGAGGTCGCCACTTTCTCGAAGTCCTCGTTTTCTGTCATCGGATACACCATTCCGCATTGTTCGCCGGGACGCGAGAATGGCTGCAGTCCGACGGCTCTCAACCGGGGCATTTTGCCGGGGAACATTTCCCACGGCGGAATACTGTAACGGTACAGCACCCCTTTTTTATCGCGGTTGTCGACTATGGGCGTGTATACGTCATTTTTGCAATCGGTGGTGGCGAAGAATGCCGCAACGAATTTATCGGTGGTGATATCCATCAGTTCGGTCTTGATGCCGTAGTGCTGAGCGAGTGCGAGATGGTCTATGGCAAATGGTATGTGATGCACGCTTTTGTCTGGAGCGTTTGCTACGATTGTATCACGCAGGAAGTGAGTAAGAGGATATTCTTCTACAATCTTTCTAAATTCGACATATTTAAGGCGCTCAACAAAGCGTGCGGCCTCGGTCATTCCATCCCGGTACAAGGATGCTTTTGAGGGAGAGATTTGACGTGACTGACCTCGATAATAAACGTTGAAGGTCGGAGCCAGTGGAGTGAGACGGCATGAACCATCGGGCATAACTACCGGCTCAAAAAGCCCTTCCTGACGTACACCGGGGAATACTAAGCGAAAGGTAGATTTATCGAGTTCCCATATCTCATCCATCAGGGCGTAATTATCAAGGATGTCAAACAGTGTGGCATCAGCAGAAGCCGGCTTCGGGATGTAGCGTGGAAGAAACAGCAACGGTTTGCGTGCATCTATCGCCTGATGAAGTTTTTGGGCAATCTCCCTTATCTCCTCGCTTTCTCCATAGAGCGCTTTCTTGTCTGCGATAAACGAATCAGCGATCTCGTCGGCGAGTTCAAACTCCCCCTGTTCGAGGCAAAATCCGATATACATATCTTTGTATCGACATTTGTCGGGGAGGGCGTCAAGGGGTTCAATTTCATCAATAAGACGGCGCAGGGCCGCGATATCTCTGAAGATAACCGCCCGGTAGTATCTTAAATGCCGCTGTTCAAATATATTAAAATTACCGGCGTTGATATGGGTGATAATCTCTTCAGCTTCTTGTTGTAATCGGTCAAGATTCTTATCATTAGGATTTGTGGCCTTTAATATTCGATAGGCGATAGCGCTGAGGAAGGCCCTCTCTATGCGCGTCAAATCGCTTTGATGACTTTCTTTTGCGTCGTCGTAAAGATGTTCTGCCTTACGATAGAAATATATGGCCAAACCGTGATATTTTTTTGCGAACATCACAGCAATTTGCCTGTAAGCCAGAGCTATTAAGCGGGCGTTTCCAAGTCCTTCGGCTAAACCGAGAGCCTGTATGGACAAATCGGAAGATATACCAAGCTGATTGTCTGCACATTCCAGCCGTGCCCCATTAAGAAGAAGGTCAAATTTCAGTTCAGGAGTCGCCTCGAAGTTCTTGATATTGGCGTGCAGAGTAGCGAGAGCTTCCTTATAGCCGCCGGTGCGCATGCCCCATTCGCAATACGATCGAAGCCAATCAAACACAGTAGCAATCGGCAAATCAGTATTAGTACATTCACGGCAAAACTCCCGAATAAGTCGGTGAGCCTCAGCGTGGTCGCATCGGTTGAGCGCCTCCCCGGTGCGTTTCACCAAATCGGCTGCCAATAATTCAGCATTTAACTTGTCCATTTCAGAATATTATTGATGCTATAAATCGCGTAAGTTAAAAAATTCTCAAATAGAGCGTTCCTTGAAATTTTGGTTTGAATTGATTAATTAATGAGTCCTACTTTTGCTATTAGTTGATATAGAATTGGGTTGAAAACGTAAACTTTTATTGTAAGTAAAATAACAAAATAAATCGTAAAGGCCACTATAATCATTCATAGATATATCCGACCTGATGTACAGCAATTACTCCACGGCGCAATGTCCTGATCATTTTGGGTTGGAAATATTCAGGTTGGAAGTATTCCGGCTCAAAACGCTCATATTCGAATTCATAGGGTAGAAATTTTTCATATTCAAATAATTCTATACCAATTTCATCCAATACTTCTTTGGGAAGTATATAATCTTGGTCTACTAGACCGAAGAAAGTCCAACCTTTTTCAATAGCGAGTGAAATTATGGCCTTATCTGCAGATAAGTATATATATGACCCAATAAATGACCCCACAAAATTCCCTAATAAATATGCGAAAGGGAGTGCCGGTAAAAGGTATTGTAATAAGCATCCAGTACCTATGGCAATTCCAGATACGAGGATGGATTTATTAAGATTGTTAAGTAGCACGGCTCTTGTTATACTTCCTTTTGCTAATGCAATGGAATCTGCAAAAGTTTGAAAAATGATAACTGTCAAGGCACCAATAACATCGGCAGAAATTGATTGAAGTGTTGCTCCGAGCTGGCCTGATTTGCATGAGACTGTTAGGGTGCCCGCAATAAAGCCCCGAAGAAAACTTTCGCTCGTTCCTTTAAAAGCAGAAGCTCCAAGATCTTCAAGCTGCTCATTTGATACATATCCTTGAGTTACCAATTGGTCTATGCACTTATATATATTGGGAGCAGTCTTCATAACTAATGTAATGACGGCCGCCGATAGACCGGCTTTTACCCCTTGTCTTATGATATGCTCAAAATGTACGAGATTGTCTAAAGTTAGACCTTCATCAGCAGGAGAGAAATTTCCCTCTTTGGCAAGTTGAGCCAGCCTTTCTGAAGATTTTCTATCTAACTCAAATGATGATGTACCGTCGGGAGACTTGATGCAAGACGTTAGCATATTGCGCACTTCTTGAAATCTCAGCGCCTGCTCCGGTCGAGTCTTGAGCTCTTTTTCTATTTTTATGTCAAGATATGCAATCGCAGCCTCCATTTGGTCAGAAGGTATGAGGCGTAATTGACCAGAATATATAGCCTCGAAAGGAGAAGTATCAATGGGTAAGTTTCTGTCACGTAGAAATTGCTCAAAAGAAATCCCCTCATGTGTTGCGTTATATTCCTTATATCTTTGGAAATAGCTTAGAGCTTGAGCATTGACTGACTTATTCGAAAATTTATAATATTTAAGGCCATAGTCTGAATTTTTCCAATTCCCACGAATATCTGGTGAAGCGAATCCGTGACTTCTATCAATAGTCGCGGAATATTTGGAATCATTAACGGCAGCATTTATGTTAAAGGTGCCCCCGTGCCACATTTCAGCAATATCTCCCTGTAACCTGTCGGTCGGAGTGTTATAGCCCTTAAATGAATTAATCCTATCTGTAAACTCTTGTATAGCAGAATCAATGCGTCCGACATATTGATGTCCGATATCACCGCCCCAAAAAGTTCCAGCATTTTGTGAGGCATAATTAAACCCTTCAACAAATTGATTATCCATTAAAAATCTCTTGAAGCTTATATTTTACTAGGGTATCAACAGCGTCCATGTAAAGTTTAAATTTGATTTTGTTCCTTTGGCTTGTAGCCAAGAGCCAAACAATAATCGCGATTTCAGCAGGGTCAGGTACAATTATGCTAAAAATATATTTCCTCCAGTTCTCTTTTAGAATATCAGAGAGTTTTTTCGGTGATGTTGTTTCGTTAAAAACTAGACCTATCTTATTTCCCTCTTGTTTATAATCAATGCCGGGAACAATTTCATGCCCCAGTAAAGAGGGATTCGCAAAATTTTCTTTGATTAAATCCTCGTCAAGAAAGATTATCTTATTTCTATTACTTATGCGAGGTTCTACAGCTAAAAATTGCTTTTTGTCCCATGTGACACAATTAAACTTTTTAGATAATTGGTTTGATAGCGAAATTGCAACTGGCTTCGTGAATTTCTCATAAACGATTATAAATCGTATTTCATCTAAGTTTAATTTAATGTCGGTGGAGTGTTTCCCTATCATATCGCAAAACTTTTTTATTGGGTTTTATGTGTCGAAAGTTTAGACCGACGTCGGTTGACACGGACTGAAATTAAAAATGCAAGCAACTGAAGTTCAATTGCTTGCATTTTTGGCTTGGTGCCCAGAACAGGACTCGAACCTGCACGCCTCGCAGCACTCGCACCTGAAACGA
>CAMWLW010000118.1 GCA_947175245.1 uncultured Bacteroidales bacterium | reverse complement strand
TCGCCGCCTTCGACCTCGACAACCCCGCCGCCTGATGCAATGCACAATTCACAATTGTGTGTTTGCAATTGGGGGTGGTTACAGATTTATTCGGGGTTGATGGGGAGGAGGGTGTCGCAGTAGGGGGCGATGGCTGTGCGGTGGTGGGCGATGATGATGATGGTTGAGTCGGGGCAGCTGTGTGACAGGCGTTCCATCAGGGTGGTGGCGGTGTCGGCGTCGAGGGCGCTGTTGAACTCGTCGAGGAGCAGGATGCTGCCGGGGCGCAGCAGGGCGCGGGCTATGGCTATGCGCTGGGCCTGACCTTCGCTGAGACCGCCTCCGGCTTCGTCGCACGAGGTGTCGAGTCCGAGGGGCAGGTCGAAGACGAAGTCGGCTGCGGCGGTGTGTAGCGCGCGGGCCAGCTGTTCGTCGGTGGCTCGGGGCGAGGCCAGTAGCATGTTGTCGCGTATGGTGCCGTGTAGCAGTGAGTTGCCCTGGGGGACGTAGACAAAGTTGCATAGGGTTGATGTCGAGACTTCGCGGCTCACGCCGTCGCCGTATATCTCGATGGTGCCGGTGTCGGGCTTGAGGAGTCCGAGCAGCAGTTTTATGAGGGTCGTTTTTCCGGCGCCGGTCGACCCGACGATCATTGTGCGGCTGCCGGGCTTGAAGTCGTGGCTGAAACGTGACAGGATGTCGTTGCCGTCTGATTCATAGCGGAATGATAGGTTGCGTACGCGTACGCCTGCACGGGTCATGGGCTTACATTCGTGCGTGGCGTCCTCGGCGGGCAGCTGTACGTCGATTTCGCTCAGGCGGTCGATCGCGACCGATGTGGAGACGAACGACGGGATGTAGCCCGAAATGCCGGCGATGGGGTGCTGTATGCGGTTGACGAGTTGCAGGAATGCTGTCATGGTGCCGAAGGTGATGATGCCGGCTTTGAGGCTGAAGATGCCCCAGCCGAAGGCGGTGAGGTAGCCTAAGATGAAGCCGACGCGGGTGATGGCGCTGCTTGCTGCCGATAGTCTCGCCTGCTCGCGGTTTGAGGAGTTGAGCCGTTGCTGTATGAAGCCGAGGCGGTTGTCCATCTCGTCGACACACTCAAGCGACCTGAGTACCATGCGGTGTTTGAGGCCCTCCTGTATCGAGACGTGCATGTCGCTCTCGCCCTCGCGTATCTCACGGGTGAGGCGGCGGTTGCGCCTGAAATAGAGCTTGCCGGCCAGCAGACATACGGGCATGATGATAACCGGAGCCAGGGCCAGGCGTGGGTTGAGCCAGGCGAGGAACGCGAACGATGCCATGAGCTGTACCAGCATCACGATCATTGACGGGAGCTGTGAGAGGGCAAAGTTGGAGACGGTGCGGACGTCGAGGGTGAGTCGGTTGAGCATGTCGCCGCTGTGAAATCCCTGCTGCCCGTTGACCAATGGGAGTGTCATCAGCGTGTTGAACAGCCTGCGGTTGACGCGGTTGTTCATGAGCATGGTGGCGCGCGTCTCGATGTAACGTGCCCACTGTGACAGGAGTACGTCTGAAAACAGGCACACTACCATTGTGGCAAACAGCGCTATCAACTTATCGGTCGAAGCCGGCACGCGGCCTGTGGCACAGTCTATGGCAGTCTTGCTCAGCCATATAAAGGACAGCACGACGCCCACCCTGAGGACTCCGAGCAGTGTGCGCACTATGGCTGTGCGGCGGAAGCCCTCGGTGATGTGCCAGAGGTAGTGGATATATGGGACGATACGTTTCAAGGCTGCGGGCTATTTGTCGGGTTTGTGGTGTGACTTCCTGATGGCAGATATTGTTCCGCTGAACAGGCGATTGATGGTTAGAAATGTCGCCTCGACGGGTATTATCGGAAAGATGGCGATGAAATACTCGGTGATATTGCGTACCTTGCCCAATCCATGCCATAGACCGTGACCGTAGATCGGGGTTCGGGCAACAGCTTTCGAGTAATATCCGAAGCTGCCGCCGGCAAGGATGTCGGCGAGTATCTTTTCTGACTTCCGGCAGTATGCCGGGTCGTACAGCGGCATTTTGTCCCGGGGCACACCAAGGTGTGTGACGGCAATGCAGGCAAAGAGTTTCCAGCCCTTTGTCATGCCGAACCGGCGGATGTTTTCTTCCAGCGCCGCCGTGTCTATATCACCGGCGTGGGTGTGAAATATCAGCGCCCAGTCACACAGCTGACGCAACCCTATGCCCCCCATGATGAAATGCCGCCATGCGTGATAAAAAATGAATATCGCGTCAAAGTCGTATGAGGGCACGTTGACATCAGTGTTGCCCATTGTCACGGTTCTTTGGTTAGCTGAGTGTTCAAGCTGTTCGGCTGTCCAGGCTTGGAACAGCTTGTTGCGGGACGGTGTATAGATTCTTGACGCCAGGCGATGCAGTTCTATAGGAACGCCACCCAGCCAGAAATCAAAGTGCTGCTCGGTCTCGTGGCATGTATTCTTATTCTTGACCACTTTTTGAAGGCACAGGTCGACGGCTTTTTTGTATGTCGTCTTGCCTACATATAAATCTATATCGCCGCTGTGTCTCATCTGCGGTATCCTGTAGTATGACCGCGCTACGCCCTGACCTTTCAGCAGGACGCCGTTGACACCGTGCTGTTTAAGGAACGTAACCAGCCGTGCAGCCGTGTTTTCCAAGACAGTGTTGGCCTGGATGAGTCCGAGCGCAAACTTGTTCATCTTGGCCAATGTCGGGCCCGATGGGTGCAGCCCCTCGGGCAGAAACTGAATACTGTCTATTATTATCCCGAGCACAGCGTGAATATTGGCCAGCTTTATAATGGCTTTCCAATCAATCTCCTCGGGCAGTTCTGACTCGGGCAGGGGGGTGCCGTACATCCCTGACCTTAACAGGGAGAAAAATATATTGATAGAATCGTTGTCTTGAAGTGCCATGACGCAAAGTTACTGACTTTTTCTCACATCCACAACGCCTTAGACAAAAAGCTGCACCGTGTTGTGACGATGCAGCTTTTGTGTTGGTGTGGAAGTCGTTATGTGGATTACTTCACGGCGATTTTGGTGACGGTGGTACCGCGGCGCATGATGTAGAGGCCCGGCGTCGTCGGGCGCGAGTCGAGGCGCACGCCGCGCAGGTCGTAGTATTCGGCCGTGGCGTTCTCGCTGTCGGCGGTCACATTGTCGATGCCCGACAGGTCGACCGTGACGGGGGCCGAGTAGCTTGTGCAGCCGTTGGCAAACCGTGCGGCCACGCGCAGGCTCTTGTCGGCCTCGAGTCCGGTCACGTCAAGCCGGGTGTCGCTGACGGGCGCGTCGTTGAGCTTGACCCACTCGCCGCTGTCGGGTGTGCCGGCATACACGTCATAGCCGGTGACGGTGGTCTCGACCGGTGCGGCCTCGAAGCTGATGTTGTCGATGAACAGCATGTACTGGTCGTAGCTCTCGTTGCAGATGGCGAAGTATTGCGTACCCTCGGGCAGCTCCACCTCATAGCACTTCCAGTCGTTGCGTATGGTCTTGAATGTCTCGATTTTGGTGAAAGATGAGGCGAGACGGTCGGTCGTCGACGCCATCACGCTGATATCCTCGGGGAACACCATGCCCGAGCTGCGGGCATAGAAACTTATGGTCTGGGCTTTGCCCGAGAGTCGGGGCGATATGAGGCGGTCGTCGTTGGCGCGGTCGGCCGAGTTGATGACGTCGACTGCTGCCGACATGAGGCACTGGCCACCCTCGTAGGGGTCGAACGACGATGTGCCGA
The DNA here is from genome assembly GCA_947175245.1 of uncultured Bacteroidales bacterium. Classification (GTDB taxonomy): domain Bacteria; phylum Bacteroidota; class Bacteroidia; order Bacteroidales; family Muribaculaceae; genus JAAVFS01. Next base: position 2,993 of record CAMWLW010000118.1, on the reverse strand, counting down.
TGGTGGGGAAGAACCCGTCATGGTTGTTGAACACCATGAACGCCATCGGGCTGAACATGTTGGGGTATGAGTGGTAGCCGTCGCGTATGCCCAGCACGTTGCAGCCGTCACCGTCGATAAAGCTCCATTCGCCGGCCGCGTCACACACAAACTCGTCGTATGCCTCGAAGCCCTCGGTTATGTGGCGCGCGGGCATATCGTCCATCGTCACCTCGGCCCATGTTATCTCATAGCCGTTGCTGTTGGCGGTCACCGCTATGTCGTGAGGGGAGGGCAGGGCTACGGGGTTGAACGTGGTCTCGGTCGACGACACGTTGTTATCGGTGTTTTCATCGCCGGCGGTGGTGAGCGTCACGGTGTAGGTGGTGCCCGTGCGGTCAAACGACTCGTGGCTTATATTAAATGTGTACTCGAGTTCGGTGCCGCGCTCCAGTCCCGAGCCCTCGGCGCTCCACACCTCGGTCTCGCCGTCGGTGACGGTCACTGTGTAGTTGCCCGAGGGCACCACGCCGAGGTTGGTGACCTTGATCGAGCATAGGTGAGTGAGGCCCTGCTGCATCTCCTGAGGGAAGCGGGCGCGGGTTATGGCCAGGTCGTTGGCCGGCTCATCTTTCACGGCTATGTTGTCTACACAGATTTTGTTCTGTGAGTCGACACTGTAGCCTGTCAGCCCTATGCGTATTACCTTGCCCTTGTAGGCCTCGAGCGGTATCAGCATCTCATGCCATCCGCGGCTCTCGCCGTCGATGGTGAAGTCTTTTACGGTCTCGCCGTCGATGTCGACCGTCAGGCGGTCGGTGGCGCCGGGCAGCGTGTAGTAGTAGAAGCTCAGGTAGGGGTTCACGGCGTCAGCTGCGATCTCGATTTTGGCCGATCGCCACACCGAGCGGTCGCCGTCGGCGTATGGGAAGAATGCCGCCATGCCGCCATCGGGCTTCACGGGTATGATTTCATCGTTCACAAGCTGCTCGAAGTATCCCCAGCTGCCGGGCGCGTGGTTCTCGTCGGCAATGATTTGTGCGGTTTGTCCTTTGGTTAGCGAGCCGCCGGGGAAGTTCTCGACGTACGGCATCGTGTAGGGTTGGCCTACGACCACTATCGACGTCGACGCGCCGCCCGCCGACTGGCCTGCGGCTGTGCTGGCCTTGATTGTGAAGTCGGTGATAGTCTGAGGTTGACCCTCGGCCGGATAGTTGACTACTGCTTCGGTGCCGGTGAGGCCGCTGGCTATCACGTTGGCGCTGCCGCCGGCCACGATGTTGTAGGTGACAGCCTCGGGTGCTATCTCATGGCCGTGGATGTTGGTTGTCACGGCTTTCCAGGTGAACTTCAGGATGCCGGGCGCGGTCTCGGTCACGGTCAGCTCCTCGGGCGACGCGGGTGCGGCCATTCCCACCCATGCGTCGGTCACTGCGTCAAAACCGCGGCCGTGCTCGCCTTCCACAACAGCGGTGTAGCGGTACGAGCCCTCGGCTTCCACATTATCTATATATATAACCTTTTCGTCCGGGCGGCACTCGATGGTGGTGAGCTCGACTCCGTCGCGGCTCAATGTTACGTTTTTCAGCGCCGACAGCTGTGCGCCCGACATGTCGGTGGCCGGGGCTGTCAGACTCAGGGTCACACTCAGCGCGCCTTTGTTGTCGGGCGTGGCTGTGAAGTCGGTTATCTCGGCAGGCCCGGTGGGCAGCACGCCGCGCGACACAGTGAAGTCGTCGGCATAGAGGGTGAACATTCCGGGCTCTGATGCGGCATGAAGTGCGGCATAGTAGTCTCCGTCGGCCTCGACAGTGAACGTAGCGCCGAATTTCGTGTGTTTGGTGCCCTCGAGGTCAGTGTCGGCAATGATGGCGCGTGTCAGCGCGTCAGCCGTGGGCTTGTCGCCCAGGCAGGCACCGATGCGCTCGGGGTATCCGGCGCTGCCGTTCCATGCCGTGTAGCTCAGGCGGTAGAACACTCCGGCTTTGAGAGCCAGTGCGGGTGTGACGAGGTAGTCGTCCTTGGGGAGCGACGCGGTCGTCCCGAACTCGTTACGTATGTATGCGACCTGAGCGCTCTTGTCATACATCCATGTGTAGGTCGACTCATTGATATTTATCTTGGTGAGCTTCCCGAAGTCATCGGCCGTATCAAATGTGGCCGAGAACACATTGTCGGTGTCGACCGTCGGCGTGGGGTCGTCGGGGTCAGTGCCGGGGCCGGTCGAGCCGCCTTTACCGCCGCTGTATGTCACCGCTATCGCTGTGAATATCGGCGCGCCCATCGTGTTGGTTATCTGCACGCTGTTCGTGCCCTCATCGCTCGACCATGTGCTGGTGTATTTGGTCTTGTCGATAGTGAATGTACCCTCGGGCAGACACTCGGCCGCACCTTTAGAGAATGTGTTCGACGCCTTGGGGCTGGTGAATGAGACCGATGTGATGGCGATTTCCTCGCTGCGGCCTGTTACCTTCACCACCGAGCCCATCGTCATCGTGATCGTGACGCGTCCGTTCGATACCTTGTAGCTCGGCGCCGTGATGGCCGAACCTATCTCAAACACGAGTTGTATGTCTTCATTAAGGGTTATCGGGCTCATCGCCGTGAGGTCGGTGCCCTGCAGTCCGAGCTCACTGAACTCGATTTTAATCTCCGTGGCGCGTACATCTACGGTTGCAAGCAGGCCAAAGAGCAAAAGCAAGTGAAAAAATTTCTTCATTATAGTGATTGTTTGGTTTATTGTTTGAATATTTCTTGCAAAGGTAGCAAATTGCTGTCAAACACGAAACGATTACTACTTATTTAATATATGTAAAACGTGGTTGCTGAATTATTGTCACGACAGCTTATGGCGGTGGATTTAATGGCGTAAAATCAAAACTATGTTCTATAACATATTTTTAACATTTGTTAAATTGGTTGATTGATAACAAGTTGGGCATAAAACGTTGAAAACCGAGTAAAAAAAGCGGTAAAAATATTTGGCAGGTATAAGAAAAGGGCGTACCTTTGCA
>CAMWLW010000117.1 GCA_947175245.1 uncultured Bacteroidales bacterium | reverse complement strand
CCGTTGCGCTGAGCGAGCTCGACAGCGCGGAGGGTCTCGGTGAGTGAACCGATCTGGTTAACCTTAACGAGGATTGAGTTGGCACAGCCCTCTTCGATACCGCGCTTGAGGTACTTGACGTTGGTTACGAACAGGTCGTCACCAACGAGCTGGCAACGGTTGCCGATCATGTCGGTGAGGATCTTCCAGCCTTCCCAGTCGTTCTCGGCCATACCGTCCTCGATCGAGTCGATGGGGTACTTCTCTACGAGGCCTTTGAGGAACTCAGCCTGCTCTTTAGAGGTGAGTTTGGGAGCGTCGGCACCCTGTTTCCAGGTGTAGTCATAAACGCCGTCTTTGAAGAACTCGCTTGAAGCGCAGTCGAGGCCGATGGTAACGTCCTTGCCGGGAACGTAGCCGGCGAGCTCGATAGCCTTGATGATAACCTGGAGGGCATCCTCGGTGCCGTCGAGGTTGGGAGCGAAGCCGCCCTCGTCACCTACTGCGGTCGAGAGGTTGCGCTCTTTGAGCACTTTCTTGAGGTTGTGGAACACCTCGGTGCCCATGCGGATACCCTCGTGGAAGGTGTCAGCGCCGATGGGACGAATCATGAACTCCTGGAAGCAGATAGGAGCGTCAGAGTGAGCACCACCGTTGATGATGTTCATCATGGGAACGGGAAGGGCGTATGAGTTGCAACCGCCGATGTACTTGTAGAGGGGGAGGTCGAGGTAGTCGGCAGCAGCCTTGGCAACAGCGAGCGATACGCCGAGGATGGCGTTAGCGCCGAGGTTGCTCTTGGTGTCGGTACCGTCGAGAGCGAGCATCTTCTCGTCGATGGCGATCTGGTCGAGAGCGCTCATGCCTACGAGAGCGTCGGCGATGGGGCCGTTAACGTTGGCAACAGCTTTGAGAACGCCTTTGCCCATGTAGCGGGTCTTGTCGCCGTCACGAAGCTCAAGAGCCTCGTTAACGCCGGTCGAAGCACCAGAGGGAACTGATGCGCGGCCACGTGCGCCTGACTCAAGGATTACATCAACTTCCACGGTGGGGTTACCACGTGAATCAAGAACTTCACGTCCAATGATTTTTTCGATCTTCATGATTGATTGTGTTTTAATGAAAAGCTTATAAAAGTAGTTGTTATTCAGTTTGATAAGTTGCCGACCGGCTTGTCGGCCGCTTTAACGGTGCAAATATACAAAAAATCAATAAAACAATGTAGAATTGGTTCTTGAAAAATCGCGGCAGTCGCTTTCGCGGCGATAATTTCGGCGGTTATCTTCGCCGCCGCTCCCGTCCATACCACCACTGCAACGGCTATAAATCCGAACCTATTCATGGCAATTATATTAGTTAATGAGAAATTAATAATTTATCCCTGCTAATCACTTCACCATCAGGATTAATTATATCTGGTATATAACGAGACTCACAATCTATCCGGTAACATTTTCCCGTAGCCCACAATGAATCTAATACAGCGCTTACGTTATGTATTGCATCAAAATTGGAAGTGTCGATAATATTCATGTGAAAGTTTCCGCTATTAACTTCTGTTACTTGGTTATATACATCCAATATATGTATAGTATCACAACCGGCAATATAAAAGAATTGGGGGGCAGTGATTCCTTCTATTGTAAAACGAATTTTTGCAGTATCCTGTTCCAACTTATTGACGAAGCATATCTCGGTATCGTGATTTTGAGAGACCCCATATATGATTTGCATATTAGTATCTTCCAAGTCGATGACTTTGGGCCCTAACCAGTATGCGTGCATAAGCAAGGCTGGATATAGCATCGTAAAAGCCGTGCCGACAAGGACAAGCACGCCGCATGCAACCCATGCGCACCATTTAAATGCCTTTTTTAGGCATTTGATTAATAATTCTTCAAATTCATTCATATTAAATCTAAAATAAATTGACCGGAAGGCCCTGAGTTCTTATTTGATCTTCGTTTAAAATTATTGAATCACCCGTTTCGGTGAAGAAATGCCAATTGCCAACAAAGTCCTCGTCGATCTGTTCTGAATCATCATCGGCCTTGAGAGTCCACCCATAAGCTTTAAGGGTTCCGTCAGGATAATAATAATTATAAAATGCCTGGTCGCTTATAAAGTCAGGGTGATAGCCCTTAAAAAACTTAGTCTGGCTGTCTATGAAGTCAGTATTCTCTGACATGTTTGTCTCAATCCAAGCTACATACCCGTCTTTATCATAAGCTATCTTGAATCCATAAGAGTGCCCATTTAAGTAATTTGCCTCATAATTAAGCCTATAGATACCATCTTTTTTCATAAATTGTCGCCACAGGCCGTTTTTTAAGCCGTCTTTGTAATAAGCTACTTCGACAATATCTGAATGTTCGATTATCCAGACTCCTGTTTTATGGCCTTTGTTGTCGAGCTGATTAATGCTATCAGTGTCGACAGTTAAGTCGGATAATTGAATACTTATATTCGGGATATTTTTACATAAACATTGGCTTGATGTGTGGTTACTGTCAACAATGACAGTTGGTTGAGTCTGGTCTATCTCATGTCGTTCGGTAATTTCATATTTTACCAAGCCGTTGTTGTAATAAGCTATTGACGGCATTATTAAGTTCCCGTTTATATACACTTTATGATACTCCAAATAATAGGAATCGTTTAATTTGATATATCGGTTTTCAATACCGTTTTTTACACCTGTTGTGTAATATGAAACGATGACCGTATCCATAGACTCGTATAGCCAGATACCCGTTTTTCGACCGGCGTTATCTGTCTTATTATACTCTTCAAGATCATAATTCAGACCTTGAAGCGGCAGTCTGAGATCACTCGCTGCGAGAACTAAACTAAACGCAATGAACTGAATTACAAATAGTGGTTGTTTCATATCTCGATTTGCTTGTGTAGGGTATGTTGACGATGGTGTTATGTCGCATTTTGACTGCTAATATATGCAAATATTTTGATATTATGTTCAAAAGCGGTGGAATTTACACATATAAATTGTGATTTGAGGGATATTTGGCGATTGGTGAAATGAGAAGCGGCCGTGACGAGCAAATCGCCACGGCCGCCGATGGGTCAATTATAAAATGTTAGAGCTGGCTATCGGGATTGATGTTGTCTTTCTCGATGTCTTTGAAGTAGCGGTAGGTGTCGACTTTGAGCTCGCCGCAGGCTGCCTCGTCGGCGATGATGATTGCCTTGGGGTGCATCTGCAGGGCGCTGATAGTCCACATCTGGCTGATGCCTCCCTCGACGCCGTGCTTGAGGGCGCGTGCCTTGTTATGGCCGTTGACGATGAGCATGACGCTGCGGGCTGCCATGACGGTGCCGACGCCTACTGTGAGGGCTGTCTTGGGAACGAGGTCGACGTTGTTCTCAAAGAAGCGTGAATTGGCGATGATGGTGTCGGTGGTGAGGGTCTTCATGCGGGTCTTGCTGGTGAGCGATGATCCGGGCTCGTTGAAGGCGATGTGTCCGTCGGGGCCTACGCCGCCCATGAACAGGTCGATGCCGCCGTACGAGGCGATTTTCTCTTCATAGCGACGGCACTCCTCGTCGGGGTCGGCGGCGTTGCCGTTGAGTATGTTGACGTTCTCGGGCAGGATGTCGATGTGGTTGAAGAAGTTGGTCCACATGAAGGTGTAGTAGCTCTGCTCGTGGTCGCGGGGCAGGTTGCAGTACTCGTCCATGTTGAATGTAACGACGTTCTTGAACGATACCTTGCCGGCCTTGTTGAGCTCGATGAGGGCGCGGTACATGCCCAGGGGCGAGCTGCCGGTGGGGCATCCGAGAACAAAGGGATGCTCGGGGGTGGGGTTGGCTGCATTGATGCGGGCTGCCACGTAGTTAGCGGCCCAGCGTGATACTTGGTTGTAATCAGGTTCGATGATAAGTCTCATAAATTGTAAGTTGTATTGTTATGTATGTATGAATAGTCCTGAGCTACAAAGATAGTGAAAAATGAGTGGATTTTTCAATTTATCTCCTCAAAAATTGCTATTTTTGTGGTGCAATGAAAATAGGAAATATAGACTTGGGTGAGCGGCCGGTGTTGCTGGCTCCGATGGAAGATGTGACCGATGCCTCGTTCAGGCTTATATGCCGTGAGCAGGGCGCCGACATGGTCTACACCGAGTTTGTCTCGGCCGATGCCCTGATACGCAATATACAGTCGACCACCCGCAAACTGCACATAAACGAGGGTGAGCGCCCGGCTGTGATTCAGATTTATGGCCGTGAAATCGAGCCTATGGTCGAGGCGGCACGCATTGCCGAGGCTGCGTCGCCCGATATTATTGACATAAATTTCGGTTGCCCGGTCAAGAAAGTGGCGGGCAAGGGAGCCGGTGCGGGCATGCTGCGCGACATTCCGCGCATGCTTGCCATCACACGCGCGGTGGTCGATGCGGTCAAGGTGCCAGTGACCGTTAAGACCCGCCTGGGATGGGATCACGAGTCGAAAATCATTGTTGAGCTGGCCGAGCAGCTTCAGGACTGTGGCATACAGGCCCTGACGGTGCATGGACGCACGCGCTCGCAGCTTTACTCCGGCACGGCCGACTGGGATATGATAGCCCGGGTAAAGGCCAATCCGCGACTCAGGATTCCGGTTATAGGCAACGGAGATATCACTACCGGCCGGCAGGTGGTCGAGGCGTTCGAGCAGTCGGGCGTCGATGCTGTCATGGTGGGCCGCGCCTCGATAGGCCAGCCGTGGATATTCAATGAGATGAAGCAGGTGATGAAGCACGGCGAGGTTGTAAAACCGTTGTCGACGAGTGAGAAGTCTGCACTGCTGAGGCGTCAGATAAACGAGAGCATTGACCGAATCGATGAGTACCGCGGCATACTGCACATAAGGCGTCACCTGGCTGCATCGCCGCTGTTCAAGGGGATACCCCACTTCAGGGATACCCGCATAGCGATGTTGCGAGCCAATACATACACCGAGCTCGATGAGATACTTACACGAATAGAAAATATGCTAAACGAGAATTTATGAATAGATTTACAATAATACTTATGATGGCTGTCATGGCTGTCACTGCCGCTGCACAGGATATACAGCATCACGTGGTCAACGTGGGTGATTTCACCCATCTGGTTGTAGACCACTCGATCAATGTCGAGTACAAGTCGAGTGCCGACTCGGCGGGGCTGGCGGTGTTTGATGCACGGCTCGAGATGGTGAACACGGTGATGTTCAGCAATAATGGCAAGGGTAAACTGACAGTGAAAACTGATACCGAGGATGTTATAGGCTGGGCACTGCCGACCGTGAAGGTATATTCGCGCCATCTGTTCACGGTCGAGAACAAGGGCGACTCGACGGTGCTGGTGCTGAAAGCGAGCACTTCAAATAAGTTCAAGGCCTCGCTCGAGGGGAACGGCCGGCTGTCGGTGCGTGACATCAATACCGATGAGGTGCAGGCTAAGATTTTTACAGGTCGCGGTCAGGTGGCTGTTGCCGGTAAGTGTGCCAAGGCCAACCTGTCATGTACCGGCGTCGGTACAATCCAGGCCGACAATCTGATAGCCGTGGATGTCGTTGCGACACTGAACGGCCCGTGCAACATAGGGTGTCATGTCGACGGTGAACTCACGGTGAAGGGTGTGGGCAACGGCACGCTGTATTACTCGGGCGAGCCCAAACTGATTAAAAACAGGGCGCTGGGATGTAATTTGCAGCCTATCGGCAAGTAACTGTCAGTAACAATGAGTGCCGGCGAGTGTAATGACAGCGACCTCAAGATGTTGACGGCGCGCTCGGTCAAGTGGAACATGATTGACCGCGTGGCGTCGATCATGCTGTACACTTTGATAGGCATCGTATTGGCACGCGAACTTGACAGCGCTGAGTTTGGTCTCGTAGGCACGGTGCTGATGTTTCAGGCTTTCGCGTCACTGTTTGTCGACAGCGGATTCTCGTATGCCCTGATACAGCGCAAGCAGCCGAGCCGACTCGACTACTCGACGGTGTTGTGGTTCAATCTCGGTGTGGCGGTGGCGGTGTATGTGCTGCTGTGGATAGCATCGCCGGCGATAGCGTGGTGGTATGACGAGCCGATGCTGGTGTGGCTGGGGCGTCTGACATTCCTGTCGTTCATATTCAACGCGGCGTCGATAGTGCAGACCAACCGCCTGATGAAGCAGAAAAACGTTGCCCCGATAGCACTGGCCAACACCGTGGGGCTGATTGCCGGCGGTATCATAGCTGTATGGCTGGCGGTGACATTGCCGCCGGGCAGGAAGGTGTGGGCCGTCGTGTGGCAGACTAATGTATTGAATCTGGTGAGGTGTCTCGTCCTGTGGATTTACACTCGTTGGCTGCCGCTGATGAGGTTCTCGTGGCCGGCGCTGAAGTCGTTTTTCGGGGTCGGAGGGAGTATGATGTCGATATCGTTGCTCAATACCGTGTTTCAGAATATATATACGTTTGTTATCGGAACGTTCACGGGTATGAGCAAGCTGGGCTATTACACTCAGGCCGACAAGTGGAGCAAGATGGGGGTAGCGTCGCTGACCCAGGTGGTGACGTCGTCGTTCCTGCCCACGCTGAGTGATGTTCAGGACGATGATGAGCGTTTCGCGCGCGCGTCGGTCAAGATGAACCGAGCCGGCAGCTATATGCTCATAGCGTGTATGGGCATGGCGATAGCCGTTGCCGGGCCGCTGTTTCACGCGCTGTTCGGTGAGAAGTGGGACTTGGCCGTGCCGTTGTTTCAGATTTTGCTTCTGAGAGGCGTTTTCACGTCGATGACATCGTTGTATAATAATTATGTCATAGCGTTGGGACGCCCGCGCATGATTGTGTCGATGGAGCTGGTGCGAGACATCACGGCCGGTGTCGCTCTCGCGGCCTGTCTGCCGTTCATTGACATGGCTCGCGGTGACAACATGTTGTGGGGTATCGAGTTGCTGCTGTGGGGGCAGCTGTTTGCCGCCGTGGTGGCATGGGCGGTCACGGTGTGGTATGTCGCGCCGATGTGCGGTCGCACGCGCGTGGCCTTCATCGCCGACAGTTTACCGTATGTTGGTATAACCGCCGTGACGATGGGGGGCATGTGGCTGTCGGGGCTGATTTCGGCCGATGCGTGGATTCAGCTCGGGGTCATGTCGCTTGTGGGCGTGACATTGTATGTGGCGATAAATGCCGTTGCCGGCTCGCAGGTGCAGCGTGACCTTTTCGCTTATTTGTTAAAACGCAGGTAAATTAAATTATTTAAAATTTGCAGTCATAATCAATCAGTTAGAAAAAATTATTCTGTATATTTTCTCCAAG
>CAMWLW010000116.1 GCA_947175245.1 uncultured Bacteroidales bacterium | reverse complement strand
CCACGAGCGCCTGGTCGTGGCTCTCGACATAGCTGATGGTCTTCTCGTCGTCGCGGCGGTTGGTGAGTTCCCAGAATATCGATGTGGGGTGCCAGTCCTCGTCTTTCTTCTCCTTGAGCGTCTTTATCCAGTAGTCGGGGATGCCCATAGCCATGCGGTAGTCAAATCCTATGCCGCCGTCCTCGATCTTCAGCGCCAGGCCGGGCATGCCGCTCATCTCCTCGGCAATGGTGATGGCGTGGGGGGTGAGGTCGTGTATCAGCTTGTTGGCCAGCGTCAGGTAGGTGATGGCGTTGGTGTCCTGGCCGCCGTTGTAATAGTCGTCGTATGAGCCGAATGCCTGCCCCAGACCGTGATTGTAGTAGAGCATCGAGGTGACGCCGTCAAACCGGAAACCGTCAAACCTGTACTCCTCGAGCCAGAATTTGCAGTTTGACAGCAGGAAATGCAGCACCTCGTTCTTGCCGTAGTCAAAGCAGAGCGAGTCCCACGCCGGGTGCTCGCGGCGGCTGTCGCTGTAGAAGTACAGGTCTTTGCTGCCGTCGAGATTGCCCAGGCCCTCGTTCTCGTTCTTGACGGCGTGAGAGTGTACGATATCCATTATCACCGCGATGCCGCGCGAGTGGGCGTCGTCGATGAGCGCTTTGAGCTCGTCGGGCGTGCCAAACCGGCTCGAGGCGGCGAAGAAGCTGCTGACGTGGTAGCCGAACGAGCCATAGTAGGGGTGCTCCTGTATGGCCATTATCTGGATGGCGGTGTAGCCGTCGGCGGCGATGCGCGGCAGCACGTTGGTGCGGAACTCCTCGTATGTACCCACGCCTTCACGCTCCTGTGACATGCCTATGTGACATTCATAGATGAGCAGCGGCGACACGCGCGGGGTGAACGTCTTCGTCTTCCAGCGGTAGGGTTTCGCGGGCTCCCACACCTGGGCCGAGAACAGGTAGCTCACGGGGTCTTGTACCACGCGGGTCGCGTAGGCCGGGATGCGCTCGCCGCTGCCGCCGGGCCAGGTGACGAGCATCTTGTAGTGCTGGCCGTGCCTGATGGCGTCGGCCGGGAAGTGTCCCTCCCATGTGCCGCCTGCGAGCCGGGTGAGGCGGAATTCCTCGCGCGGCTGCCAGTCAGAGAAGTCGCCTATGAGTGTGATCGACGATGCGTTGGGTGCCCATTCCCTGAAAGTCCAACCCGTGGGGGTGAGATGCAGGCCGTAATACTTGTGGGCGTTGGCGAGGTCGACCAGCGAGCCGCACTCGCGTGTCAGTTCGGCCTCTTTGTTGACGGCATCCTGATGACGACCCTCGATAGCGGCTGCAAACGGTTTGAGCCAGGGGTCGTTCTTGATGATGGGTAGGATTTTCTTGCGCATTATCGTGAGTTTTTAATGTGTGGATTTTATAACAACAAAGATAAGTAAATTTGTTATAATCTTGCAACAAAATGGTGATGAGGGTAGAGAAATCTATTGACATGTATGCCTAAAATTATTAACTTTGCCACCGCAGACCGCATCGCGGACCACGCCGGTAGGGGGAGGGTCATTCGCCCCGGGCCTGTGTGGCGGGTGAGGCGGGATGTAGTTTAATACATAGAAAGCGTTATCCGCGCTGATTCTTGACAACCTGAAATGTCTCGCAAACTTTCAATCAATAGTCAAGGATTGAGCAACGGTGATGCCCGTGGTTATGCCTGTTCATCATTTTGCAATGCAAAGTGATGAGGGTTATAGGTTGTGTGTTTGCGGGTTAAACCTGTGAACCGTTAAGCTTGTAAACCTCAGAATCCTGTGAAGGACTCTGAATATCAGCATATACTGGCGTGGGCTTCTGCGTTGCCGTCCGACTATTGATGGGCAATGCGAGAAGCCTCAGGTTGTAGGACGGCAACAGATCAGATCCTGCGCTTTTTTATTTTTATAATACCTGTCAATGAGGGTCTTGCAGGTGATGATTCAGGCTCAGTTCAATGTCTAATTCCTCGAACCTTGGCACGCTCTCAGGTCTCCGTCCTGTATTCAAGACGGGGATGGCGTTTGTCATACCCTTGGAGAGAGTCAGGGCGAGCGTCAGCAGGAAAATTACCCACACCTTTAAGCCTAATGCTGATTATGTCAATAATTTCAATGTCAGGGCCACATATCTCCCTTTAGATAAAAACGCGGGACTCGGATGTGCGGCCGGGCTTCCAGGCTCAATCAATTTCGACTCCCGGCCTGAGGGACGAGGGAAAGTGTATGTCAGACGTGAAGCTAAAGTGTCATTTTACTTGTTGAGATATGCTTTCAAGGGTGTCAACCGTCCTGAATGTGTGCTGGTAATGCTCGCCGAACTTGACTTTGCCACCAATGGCTCGCAGGACTATGACTTTATCACTCCCCACGACATTATTTGTCTAAAAAATACATTGTTAGCTGCCAATGGTGCAGGATATACCACAATCAGAGAGATTGTCAGTGATATAATGCCTGCTGGGTTTCAGCGTAAAAGCGAAATCAAGGTCAAGGGCACGGTTATCAATGTCAGGGCGGCCATAACTGACAGCCGCAAGCCCCGCCGCGACACGCTTGCCAAAGACCTCTACAGTAGCTTTTATCTCTCGGGCGACCGGCCTGTAACGATATCTTCATTTCTTAAGACTAACATGTCCGGATACATGCGTCCTCACGACACAACGTGCAGCGACATGGAGCGGTGGGTCTACGGACTGCTCCATAACAATGACAACTTCATGATGGCCGATGACTCGGTGATAGCTGATAACGTGAGAACATCATATTACTCAAACAATTTTGTCGAGCGGTACTGGGCATCGCCATCGACGGTTCTTACCGTTAAGGTGGCCTCGCCGTTTCTTGAAACGGAAGAGAACGGCTGCAGACACGACGATTTTTGTGATTTCGACTCCCTGACCGAAACCTGTCTGCTCATCACCCTCGGCCGCAAAATAAATAAGCTACTGAGCCGGCATGACTCTATGAAGTATCAGGAAGTGGAAAAAAGGAAAGCCGAGATTGCATCCTGTTTTAGCTACACGGTCATGAACCTTATAGAGCTTGACAGGAAACTGCAGTTCTTTATAAGGCGCTCAAACCTGCATGAACGCTATGAGAGCGTGCTTCGCATAGTGACTCCACGACGCAATGTCATTGAAAAATATCGTTCGGAGTTTATCGCCTTACTTTCGATAGCGATTGCTTTTCTAACTCTGATTATCACCCTTTTAAAACAATAAAAATTATGTGCTGTTGTATGTCAACCATTGGAATCCTGTTGCTCATTATCGTGATCCTGATGCTTGCACTGCTGTCGGTAGGGCTTTATTGCATGTTTCGCCTCGGCAATATAGCGCGTGATATTGAAAAAATGCGATGTAATGAATAGTCAGCTTATATATCATATTCTTATTGACCGTTTCTTCCCGTCAGGGTCTGAGGATAAGAACGGGAATTTCAAGGGCGGAACCATCAGGGGTATCATCTCCCACCTCGATTACATCAGAGAACTGGGTATGACAGGGATAATGCTGACCCCGTTCAGCCACTCGGCGGCTTATCACGGTTATCACACTGTCGACCTTGATGAGGTAGACCCTCATTTCGGAACGTGGGACGACGTCGGGCGCCTTGTCGCCGAGGTGCACAGCCGCCGAATGACTATCGTGGCCGATTTCGTTGCCAATCACTGTCATAGTGATTCCCCCATCTATAAGGACGGTAATCACCGCGATTGGTTTCGCCGCGACACTAAGGGCAAGGTAATGACTTTTGCCGGAATTGACTGTCTGCCCATGTTTGATACTGATAACCCACAAGTAAGGCGGTATCTGACCGACAAGGCACTCAGGCTATGTAGCGCTGGCTTTGATGCCATTCGTCTTGATCATGCCACCGGCCCCACGTATGGCTTCTGGAAATATCTCAGGCGTGAAATCAAGCGCCGGTACCCCGATGTAGTGCTGATAGGTGAAGTGTGGGGGGCGATGGATTTTCGCCCCCGCTATCGGCTGCGGTATGCTGTCAACCGGCTGCTCTATGGCGCGCAGGAAGCACGGCAGCTCGAATATGTTAACGTGCTTGACGGCTTGCTTGATTTCAGATATCATGAACTTATTATTGATGCGATACACAAAAAAGAAAGTTTAACTAAAAAAGGCAGATTATATGGGAAAATAAAAAGACACTTCAAACGCTATCCGGCCGATTTCGGGCTGTGGCTGTTTCTTGACAATCACGACCTCAACCGCATTTTCTTTGAATGTGGCTTTGATGAAACGGCTATGGATAATGCCATTGCGTTTACCGAGCAATGGGATAAAACGGTTCTATGGTTCTATGGAACTGAAAAGAGACTTGCAAACACAAAATCAATCTTTGACGGCACCCCCTACGCTGACGAGCGCGTAAGAATGTCGTTGACAAACAATTAAAAACCAATGAAACGAATTATTTACATTTTACTACTGCTATGCTGTTCAATAGCAGCAAGCGCCCAGAATCCCGACCCGGAACTGCTGAAAAAAGCTCAGGCCGGCGATGCAAAAGCGCAATATGAATTATTTAAATTTTATCTTCCATATTTCAATTCCGTGAGTGCAGAAGGAATTAAATGGCTGACAAAAGCCGCTGAAAATGGAAACGCCAGGGCTCAATGGGAACTTGAAAATGCATTTTTAAGAGGTTGGTATGGCATTGATAAAGATAGTGAGAAATATGTTTATTGGCTAAAAAAAGCAGCCAATAATACCGATCTGGAGAATTATAAATGGGAAATAGCATCTGCACAAAATGATTTAGGAATACTCTATGAAAGAGGGGAACATGGAGTAGAGAAAAATATATCAGAATTTCTGAAGTGGGAAAAGAAAGCTGCGTACAAAGATTACAATCCGGCGGCTTTCTCTCTCGGATTATATTATAAGCAAGAGGGAGACAAGCAGGAAGCCATCTATTGGTTCAAAAAAGCTATGGATATAGAGTGGGCAGAACGTCATGAGGAACACGAATTCTCTTTTGAACACTTGCGTGAATTGGGTGTGACGTATCACCCGGCTGACCATGTAGGCCACAACCACGCTGAGTCAACCGCTGCTTCCTCGTCAACCACTTCTTCTCAATATGGAAATGTCTCGATACCTAATGCTATGCCTATCCAACCTTTAAATGGTAGCTATGGCGATTATTCTGCCCCACTACAAACAAGTACACCTGGAACAAACAGCTCAACTCATACCAGGGGACATTCATGCAAAAAATGTCAAGGCTCGGGGAAATGTACCACATGCTACGGAGAACACCGCTATATAAATCCCCTCACAAACACATATGTGACCTGTCCTAACTGTACCCCTAACGGAGCTTGCCCAAGATGTGGCGGTAGCGGACAAGAACCATAAGTTCGCAATACCATTGAATTGAATAGATAACCTGCTCCAGCCATTGTCGGGGTGGGAATCGATGTCAGGAGTAGACGGTGAGGACGAGGCGGCGGGTGGTGGCGTGGTCGCGGTATTCACACAGGTAGATGCCCTGCCAGGTGCCGAGGTTGAGGGTGTGGCGCGAGATGGGGATGGTGAGCGAGATGCCTGTCAGTGAGCTCTTGGCGTGGGCCGGCATGTCGTCGTCGCCCTCGAGTGTGTGCAAGTAGTAGGGTTGACGGTGGCGGCGGTGGTGAGGATGGCGTCGTGGAGCGAGCGCAGGCGGTGGGTGAGCATGGTGGTAGCGGTGTTGGAGAACCGTGCCGGGGTGCCCCCGCCGCTCAGACATCCCCTCCTCGGGAGAGTGAGGAGAATGTGTGTTTATTCCCTCGAAGTTTTGCACTTCGATTTGGAATCTTCATTATACTATCTGCGTTTCTTTTGTTTAGAAGTTTTTCGATTTTATATTTCTGTGATAACTATCCTGTGTCAGATGTTGATAAGTCCGAACAATTTTTAAGTCCGGCAAATAAATCAAAGGTTTTCAGACATAAGAAATTGCCTTAGTGTCAAATGTTTTATTCCTTCGTAGTTTTGGGAGTGCATCATCTGATTCATGGAAATTACATATTTAGGATAGTTATCTCGGATTTTCAATAGGTTGCCGAATTCTCTTTCAATTGTCTTGTCGTCTACAATAAGATAGGCCACTTGTAGATAAATTGTTACGCCTCCTCTTTCTGCGACGAAATCAATTTCTCCATTTGGTACGGTTCCTATACTAATTCTATATCCGAGATTTTTAAGGTGTAAATAAACTGAATTTTCGATAACTTTCTCTATGTCGCCGGTGCGATTGAGGCCGGCAAGCATATTGCGCAACCCGAGATCTTCAAAATAATATTTGTCATTAGTTTCCAATAATCTCTTACCATGTATATCGTACCTAGGCACTTTATTAATGATGTATGCGTTTGATGCCGCTTTCAGATAATTGATTGCCGACAATGGAGTAAGTTCGATACGCTGTGATTTGAGATATTTTGATAGGGATGTAGCAGATACAAGTTGACCTGTGTTATCGCTAATGTATGACATTAGATTCTCAAACAAAGTCACGTTTCGTAAGCCCTCCCGTTGCACCACATCTTTCAGTACAATTGTGTTATATATATTTTGGATATATTCCAAGATCATATCCTCGTTTTCAAGTCCGAGGCGATACAAATGGGGAAGTCCACCAAATCCAAGATACTTTTGAAGGCTATTATCAGAGTCATCAAGATTATGGAATGTGAGAAACTCACGGTATGACAAACTTTGGATATGTACCGCTATATATCTTCCACCGAGATATGTTGAAAGTTCTGATGACAGCATCTTTGCATTACTTCCGGTCACAACAATCTGACACTCTTCGTCGGCATTAAGACTCCTAAGGGTATTTTCAAATCCGTCTATATCCTGTACCTCATCTATGAGCAGATAATTGTCTTTGCCTTCTACGAGTTTGCCTTCGAGATATTGCGACAAGTCTTCAGCGGTTCTGATGTCAGAGTATTTTGTCTTTTCCTTATTAATATATATAATATTGGCCTTCGGATTATCAGTCTCAATCACTGTTGCAAGCTGTCGTAAAATATAACTCTTTCCGACACGTCGTTGCCCGGTAAGTGCGATAATCATACCTTTACCGATAAATCTCCGAATGTGTTCAATGTATTGTTGCCTTGTTATAATCTTCATTTTGTAAAGGTAGTAAATTTTATTAATCGTACCAAATAAAAATCGAAAATCGGCCGATTTTATTTGTTATGATTAATGGATTGCCTATTTGGAACGTTTGGATGATGAGAGAATAGACGACGTCAGGAGTAGACGGTGAGGACGAGGCGGCGGGGGGTGGCGTGGTCGCGGTATTCACACAGGTAGATGCCCTGCCAGGTGCCGAGGTTG
>CAMWLW010000115.1 GCA_947175245.1 uncultured Bacteroidales bacterium | reverse complement strand
GGTCAGTAGTCGGCTATTTCGTCGGGGTGGAAGGGGATGGAGGCGCTGACGGTCGGTGAGGCGAGGAAGTACCCGAGGCAAAAGTCGCCTGTGAATAGGGCGGGGCCGTTGCTGTCAGATGATATGGCCTCAAGATAGTCGTACATCTCGCGGCTGATGGGGGACACTGACGCTGTGATAACATCGCCATCACTCAGCGCGGTGGCCTCGTCTTCCTCGTCAAGGTCGCGGCGTGAGGTCATGAAGACATCGTTGATAACGCCCGATGTGGCATATATATCGGTAATGATATTCCACATGTAGGCCTTGCCGTTGCGGTACAGGCGTACCCAGAAACAGTCGCCGTCAATCACGGTGTTGTCGGTAAATGTGACCTGAAGCACGGCGACTTGGTCATAGGGCATCTTTATCCAGTTGAATTCGAGGGCCAGGAGGTCGGCCGGCGCCGGCATATCGCACCGGGCGGTGTAGCTTTTACTGTCGCGGAGTACGGTGAGTTCATACTGATGTCCCGGGATTCCGGCGCTTGGCCCGGTGAATATGCCTGAACGGTCGGGGATGAGGGTTTCGCAGCTGCCCGCGCTAAGGTCGGTAAGTGTTACTGTCGCATCGGTGAGCAGTGTGGAGTCCATCGGCTCGCCCATCGGCGTAGTCACCGTTATTCTCACGTTTGAGCCCTGCAGGGTGAGTTGCCCCTCGATGACGGTTATCGGCTCGATCTCCTTGTATCGGATGTCGAGCTCTTTCTCGCATGCCTGAAGCGCCGTTGAGAGTATCACGATAATAATATAGCGTATGAGTCGGTTCATCTTAGAATTGTATTGTGTATGACGCGAAGGGGATGAGGCCGAAGAGTGCTTGCTGTACGGCGCGGGTGCCTGACGGCTTGGAGGGGTCGTCCTCGAAATATATCACATAGGGATTGTACCGGCAGTAGGCGTTATAGACGCCGAATGACCATTGGGTGGTAAATCGTTTGCCTTGGCGGGTGTGTATTGCCGATAGGTCAAGACGGTGTATGGGCGGTGTTCGGTAGCCGTTGCGCTGCGAATAATAGTAGTAGGTTGTGCCGTCAAGCTGATATTTGACATCGGGAGCTGTCAACGGCTGGCCCGAAGAGTAAATCCAGGAGCCGGACAGCGACCAACGCGAACTGAGCGTGTAGATTGCAGTGACGGCCAGGTCGTGGCGACGGTCGTTTGTGGCGTCATACCAACGTCCGTCATTTATTCCGGCAATCCTGGTCTGTGTCTTTGAGATGGTGTATGAAATCCATCCTGTAAGGGGGCCCATGTTTTTTCGCACCATAAATTCAGCGCCCCAGCTGCGCCCCCGGCCACCGATGATTATGCTCTCGAGGTTGATGCGCGAGAACATGGTGCGCCCATCGGCAAAGTCATACACGTTTGAGAGGGATTTATAATATCCCTCGGCCGACCAATCGAAAGAGCCGTCGGCTGTCATGCCGGCATAGCCGATGCCATACTGAGAGGCTTTCTCGGGCCTGACTGAGGGCGAGGTTATCGCATAACGGTCGAAGGGGAAACTTGTGGCGCTTGAGCGTATGGAGTGGAGGTTTTGGGTCGTGACGCTGTATCCGATTTTGATGTTGTGGAGGGATGACAGGTTATACTTCAGGTTGATGCGGGGCTCGGGGGTGATATAGGTGTGGCTGTTGAAATCGGGTGAGGCTTCGGTTGAAGACACAAAGTCGTGAAACGCATTGCCCGATAGTGAGGAAAACACGCTAAGCCGCACCCCGGCCGACAGGGCAACGCGCCCGGCAAACGAGGTCTCGTAGTTGGCCCATATTGCATTTTGCCAGCCCGAGCGGATGTCTCTCTCCCGGTTGCCGGCGACTTCTGACTCGGCCGATTTAACCGTCAGCAGCTCTGAGCGTAGTCCGAATTCAAAAATGTGTGAGTCACCGACCGTAACCTGTGCTTTCTCGTTGACGGAAATATCGTGGATAAATTCTTTAAGGGTCTGGTCGAGATTCATCACGGTCATTGTCATCTTGGGCGCGTAGTTGGTAAAGGCTGCCGTGGTGGTCAAAGTCACGTTGTCGCCCGGGCGTGTGTGCCAGTTCAGCGAGGTGCCGAGATTGCCCCAATAAAGCCCCATGAGCCGTTTGATTGCCATATTGTCGTGGCCTATGTTGAATGACAGATCCAGGTATTCGCCCGACTTAGGGGTGTAGCGCATCTTGGCCGTGATGTCATAGAAATTCATGACCGTGCCACGGTATTGCGGTACCATCTGCAGGAAAGCGTCGACGTAAGACCGCCTTGCCGATATGGCCAGTGACAGCCTGTCTTTTACTATGGGGCCGTGGGCCATAATCTTGGCGGCGAGCAGGCCCACGGTTCCTGACGCATGATAGCTTTCCATATTGCCCGGCGCGAGTGAGGTCTCGAGCACCGAAGATGTTGCGCCGCCAAATCCCGGAGGAACAGGGCCTTTGTGAAGGGTGGCTCGAGACAGGGACTTGTCGTTGAATGTGGAAAATATGCCTAACACGTGTGACGGATTGTAAAGTGTCATGCCGTCGAGCATGATGAGATTTTGTGCCGAGTTTCCACCCCTGACCTCAAAACCGCCTGACCCGTCGCCCTCAGAGCGTACACCCGGGAGCAGCGCGATCGACTTTATGATATCGTTTTCGCCGAAAAGCATCGGCATCTTTGCCATTGCCGTCAGCTCGATATTTTCAACGCCGAGGTTGATTTTTGACATGCGCTGACGGGCCGACTGGGCCGTGACGACGACTGCATCCAACTGCTGCCGGGGCAGACTGTCGCGCGACAGCTGTGCGGCCCGGGTATGTGCCGTGGTGAGCAATGCAATGATTGATAGTAATATAAGTCGTAACCTAAGTCGGGGCATATTTCGGATAGCTCTATTTGTGGGGCAAATTTACAAATTATCAATCAATATTTATGCGATAAAATAGAATACGCGGCAGCCCGGATGGGGGGCTACCGCGCATAATAGGGGGAGGCGTTTTTAAAATCAGTCGAGGGGTTTGATCTTGATGTTCTTGAACCAGACCTCGTCGCCGTGATCCTGCAGGAGTATGTAGCCCTCGGTGTGGTTACCGAAGTTGGGCCAGTCGCGGTATTTGCTGTAGGCTACGAGTGCGTTCCACATGGGGTTATTGCGGTCATACTCGAGGAGCTTGACGCCGTTGAGCCAGTGCTCGACGTGGTTGTCGCGGACGATGACGGTAGCGGTGTTGAACTCGTTGATGTCAAAGGGCTTGTCGGCCGGCGCGGGGATGAGGTCGTAGAGCGAGCCGAGGGTGCGGTTGCCTTTGACGCCGAGTTTGGCGTCGGGGTGGCGCAGGTCGTCGAGAATCTGGAACTCGCAGCCTATGGCCGAGCCTTCGCCTTTGTTGAGGTCGGGGTCGACGAAGTATTTGATGCCGCTGTTGGCGCCCTCGGTTATCTTGAAGTCGACCGAGAGGATGAAGTTGCGGTAGGGGGTGAGGGTGACGATGTCGCCACCGTTGGTCGACTCGCCGCCGTTGCCTTTGAGCACTTTGAGTATGCCGTCCTCGACGATCCAGCCTTTGGCCGGGAACCCGGTGAGTTTGGCTCCGCGCCAGCCCGAGGTGTCGTGGCCGTTAAAGAGCAGTTGCCAGCCGTCCTGTTGTTCGGCGGGTGTGAGGGTGTTGTCGGCTGCGGTGATGGCGGGTGCCGATATGAGCAGTGAGGCGGCGATGGCCAGGAGATTTTTTTTCATTGTGTGGGTATTGAAATTTGGTTATCAGACGAGTTTATAGAAGTCTTCCCAGCCTCGGCGCGGGGGCATGCCGGTGAGCAAGGCGTTGGCAAAGGCGTTGTTGGTGAACTGTTTGGTGCGGGGGTCGAAGAAGAGCCGGTCGTTGAGGCGCTGGGCTATGACGCCGAGGCAGAATACCTGGCTGAGGACGCCGTTGATCTCGAAGGGCGAGCGGGTCTTCTCGGTGCCCTGACAGGCGCGCAGGAAGTTAACGTAGTGGTTTGAGGGGCTGTCGGGTACGTCGGGCAGGCTGCCGGCTATATCGGCGGCGTTGGCCGAGGGGATTATCGACAGTGTGCTGCCGTGGCTGCCACCTTTGAATGTGAGGTCGCGGCCATAGATAATCTTGCCGGGATTGAGCTGGCTCACGGGGGTGTCGCCCTGATTGGTTGACGGGATGTTGGGGTTGTATTCTGAGGCGCCGTAGTTGGCCGGCAGGGGCGGCAGGTTGTCGAGTCCGTCATACCATGTGACGTCGCACGGTGGCATGCCGTCGCGTGCGGGGAAGCGGAAGAGGATGGTCGACGAGTAGGGGAAGAAGTAGTTGTTGTGTCCCTTGGCATACTGCATGTCGATCTCGTAGGGTAGGCCGAGGTTGAGGAACTCGTGGGCGGTGTCGAGCAGGTGTGCGCCCCAGTCGCCGAGGGCTCCCATGCCGTAGTCGTACCAGCAGCGCCAGTTGCCCTGGTGGTAGCGGTCGGAGTATCCGTGGAAGGTACAGGGGCCGGTTCATGCGTCCCAGTCGATGTCGCCGGGCATCGGCTCGCCGCCGGGCATCTGAATCATCTTGTCGTCATATCCGTGCCAGCGGCGTGAGTTGTTCATGTGGGCGGTGATGGCGGTGACGTCCTTGATGATGCCGGCGTCTTTCCACGCTTTGAACTGGAAGTAGTTACCCTCTGAGTGGCCCTGGTTGCCTACCTGGGTCACGACGCCGGGGTGGCGGCGCGCCATCTCCATCATGAGCTCGGCTTCGTGGAACGTGCGGCACATCGGTTTCTCGAGGTATATGTGCTTGCCGTTGGCCATGGCGAGCATGGCTATGGGGAAGTGCATGTGGTCGGGTACTGAGGCACAGACGGCGTCAAAGTCGGCGGCGCCTTTCTCAAACAGGTCGCGGAAGTCGGTATATCGTTTGGCGTCGGGATACATGTTCATGGCCTTCAGGGTGTGGGGAGCTCCCATGTCGATGTCACACAGGGCGGTGACCTCGACCATGCCGGTTCGGGCAAACTCGTCGATGTTCTGCTCGCCGCGGTTGCCGATGCCTATGTAGGCTATCCTGACTTTGTCTTTGCGTGCCGAGCCCCATTCCTTTGATGTCATGGGGGTGGCAAACATGTTCTGTACGCCTCCGAGGGCTATGCCTGCGGCCGAGGCTCCGAGTGTCTGTAAAAACCTGCGTCGGGTTGTCATTGGTCTTTTGGGTTGTTAAATATTAATGGATTATGCCGGGTCGGGGTATTGGTCTTTGAGCGGGTCGGCGGGGATTGTCGATGGGCTGCCGTCGCGCGTGGCGATATACTTGGGCGACATTATCTCGACGCCGGCCTCATTGAATACGTCCTGTATGTTCTGCATCAGGTCGGTCATTATCACGGCCTGCCGGTCGGCATCCTTGATGTAGGCATTTATCTGATAGCAGGGGTAGTAGTCCTGAAGTTCGGTCTCGAGTACAAAGGGCTTGGGATGCTCTTGTACGCCGTGGGTGAGGCGTGCGGCGTTGATAAGCAGCTGGTGAACCTGGCGCCAGGGCACGTCATAGCCGATGGTGACGGTGGTGTGTATGATGAGGCCGAACTGTCGGGCCGAGGCGCTGTAGTTGACCGTGTGTGACGACATGATGAACGAGTTGGGGATGGTGACGACCTCGTTCTTGGGGGTGCGCAGTCGGGTCACGAACGGGGTTTTCTCGATGACGTTGCCGGTGGTCTCGTTGAGCTTGATGCGGTCGCCTATCTTGAACGGGCGCATGTAGGTGATGACGAGTCCGGCTATGATATTGCCTATGACCGTGCTCGAGCCGAGTGACACTATCAGGCCGACGAACACCGAGATGCCTTGAAAGACGCCCGAGTTGGAGCCGGGCAGGTAGGGGTAGATCATCGCCACCATGAAGGCGTAGAGCAGGAAGCGTATGATGTTGAACGACGGCTTGGCCCAGTCGGGATAGAAGCCGCTGATCTTCAGTTTCTCATTCTCAATCTCGGTGGCGATGTAGCGCAGGCCCTTGATGAGATACTTGATACAGAACCAGATGACGAGGATGATGAACAGGTTGGGGACGTAGTCGGCTACCGACCTGAGCACCATCTTGACGGGCTCCATGATGTAGAAGAAGATGGTCAGGGCGAGTTTCTCGGTCTGGGGGAAGATGGCGAACAGCATAGGCACGCTGAATGTGAGCTGTATGAGCAGGACGATGTAGCGCAGGATGTTGCTGAAGAAAATCATTATGCGTCCGAGCTGGCGCTTGTTGAGTAGCTCGTAGTCGCGCACGATGACCGGCCTGATGCGCTGCTGTTTGAGGCGTATGATATAGCGGCGCAGCTTGCGGAACAGGTAGTTGGTGAACTTGAACAGCAGGTACTGTACCACGAGCACGAGCAGGAACATCACGGCGCGTATGGCGAACTCCTTGAACGAGTGGACTTTCTTCATATCGGCGATCTTGGCCGACAGGACGGGAATGTATCGCTCGGCCAGCTCAAGGCGCGTCATGCCTTCCCATAGGGCGTCATAGTCGGTGAGCGTGACTATGACCTTGTCGCCATACATTATATATGTATAGCCGTCGGTGTCGAGTGAATAGACCGAGTCAGCCGGGTTGTGGCGGCTTTTTCTGATCTTGGTCAGCGCGTCGGTTATCATGTCGGCGCGGTCAAGCGGTGTGTGACCGCCACGGTTGGCGTAAAGCGTGAACAGTGTGTCGCCGTCGGCCACGACGGGTACCCCGGCGGTGAGCGACCGCAGCGAGTCGATGTTATGACGCATGCGGGCATGGCGCAGTGAGTCGGCGGTGACACCCTCGATGCGGCTGCTGTCGAGCTCGGCGCGCAGCATCATCTCGGTGAGTCTCATAGCCTCGAGACGGGCCTCCATCTCTTTGATTGTGACCGAATCACGGTACATGCGCTCGGCGGCCGTCACGGGTTGGGCGGCGACGTTGGTCGAGTCGGCGTTCCTGTCGCCGAATGTCGTGAGTATCAGACGTTCGGCTCTATCAATGAGCTGAGCGTCAGCGTGCTGACTGCACGCCAAAATTCCAAAAATTGCCAGAAAACAAACTGCGAAACGTTTCATTGTCTAAATTTCTCGATATCCTGTGATACAATATATTGACGATTGGCGGTGATTAAATCATTAAGTGGCAATCGTCTTTTTTTCTTCACAAATATAATTGAAATTTTTAAATTCCGGCACAATTTGACCCAAATCAGCGTCTTTTCTTGACTTTTACCACCCGGGCGTTGTGTACTTGACGGCGTGCGCGATTGTTAGCCGGGACTGAGTTCAGGTACTTGACTATGCGGTCGGCGAGGGTCAGTATATGAAGATACTGTTCGGACGTCATGGTCGACGGACTGGCAAACATGGCGGCAAGGGCATCGGCATAAACGGCTACCGATTTGTTGGTCGCAGTGACAAGGGTGCTATCCTTTGCGGCCGGTTGGGGGTTCCGGGCGGCCTCGGCAGCTTTGGCCTCGCGGCGCTCACGGCGGCGACGGGCAGCCGCTACACGTTTTTTCATGTCGCCGAGAATGTCGTGGAGCACGGCAGGTGCATCCTCGGCGAGTTCATAATGCTCTATGGCATCGTTGTCGAGCTGTATGAGCTCACGGCAGGTGTTAAGGACTTGGGTGGCGGTCTCGGGTGACAGCGTTGTGAGGCTGTCGATCAGTGATTGGGTCAGTGTGATTTTCATAATTAAATATTCGGCTTGCGCCGAGGTTTAGGGGTTTATTCGACCTAAAGGTCGAGGTTTAATATAACGAGGCGAGGCCTCGTTGGTTTAA
>CAMWLW010000114.1 GCA_947175245.1 uncultured Bacteroidales bacterium | reverse complement strand
ACCGCACCGAGTGGGGCATGACACCTCAGACCGTCAACGCCTACTACAACCCCCTTGCCAACGAGATTGTGTTCCCTGCCGGCATACTCCAGGCACCCTTCTTTGACCCCGAGGCCAGCGACGCCGAGAACTATGGCGGCATCGGCGTGGTAATCGGCCACGAGATGACCCACGGCTTTGACGACCAGGGCCGAAACTTCGACCTCGAGGGCAACATGGTCAACTGGTGGACTCCCGAGGACGCCGTTGCATTCGAGCAGCTCACCAAGGGCCTCGTCGACCAGTTCAACGCCGTCGAGGTACTTCCCGGCCTCAACGCCAACGGCACCTATACCCTCGGTGAGAACATCGCCGACCAGGGCGGCCTTCGCGTTTCGCGCACCGCGTTCCTCGACGCCCAGAAGAAGAAAGGTGTCGACATCAACTCGCCCGAGGCTAAGATTGACGGCTACGACCCGATGCAGGTATTCTACATGAACTACGCCAACATCTGGGCCAACAACATCCGTCCCGAGGAAATACGCAACCTCACCATCAGCGACGTTCACTCACTGGCCAACAACCGTGTGAACGTGTCACTCCGCAACATCACCCCCTTCTTTGGGCATTCGGCATCACCGCGGGTCAGCCCCTCTTCCTGCCGGCCGACAAGCAGGTTGTCATCTGGTAATAACGCCCATCATACCATAAAAACAGGGCCTCGGTCATCGCGATCGAGGCCCTGTTCTTTTTGTAATTATTGTGTATGAAAACCTGGTAATAGTATTAGAACATTAGTTAATATTTGCTGCGCCAAATAGTTGGGTTGACTTAGAGCCCGAGACTGTCAGCTTATTCTTAAAATTCAGGTTGGCTGCGCCGCTTGCCTCCGCCTTGAGATTGGTACACTTTCCTGTGAGATGGACATTGCTGGCGCCCGACGCCTCACAGTCAAGATTGTTACAGTTGATGTCGTAGACCTTGGTTAAAGCAGCGCCCGATGACTCGATCTCGATATCCGAACCGGTAGTGTGGTCAACAGTCACATTGGCAGCGCCACTGAAATCCATGTCACACTTTGTCACATCAACTTTGGCTATATGGCAATTGGCAGCTCCCGACATCTCAAGTTCAAGATTCTTGCAGCTTATACCTTGAAAGGTCATCGATGTAGCTCCCATGCCCTCGACCTCAAGTTTGTCACACTGCAGGTCGGTCAGGACTTTAAGCGATGTTACTCCCGAAAATTCAATGCTGTTGATCTCGGGCATCGTGACTTTTACAAGAATCTTCCTGTTGTTAGAATTGCTCAGATTGCTGTTATAGATATTCAAGACACTTTTCCCGACTTCAACAACTGTCTTGTCAATATCTTCGGGAGCAGCTACGATTTCGACCTTTGTATTTCGTCCCTGTTTGAGCTCAACCGAGACTAAGCCCGACACCTCGAGTCCTTTGAAGGCCGATTTCACGTTAACGGTGCGCGTCGTGGTCGTTGTGGCCGCGAGATCGTCAGCCATATTGCCCTGAACTGTAAGCTCATTAAGTCTTATCTCTTCTATTTCTGAAGAATCAAGTCGCTTAAGATCCTGTTTGAGATTTGCCGTGATATCCTTGGCGTTTGATTGTGTTACTGCCGAGGCTATGATTGCCGCGGCCAGTGTAATTTTTGATAGCAGTCTGTTCATATCGTTATAATTTTTGATTCTTTTATCATTAAGACGGCCAAACGCCTCAAATGTTACACGCCTGCCATCAATTTTTTCAAAAAATTTTCGTTACCTATATATAATAATGTATAGCACCAAATGAAAAAACTCGTAATATTTGACCTCGACGGCACGTTGCTCAACACCATCGCCGACCTCGGTAGCGCCTGCAACCATGCCCTCACCGCTATGGGGTTCCCCACCCACGATCTGACACAATATCCCTTCATGGTCGGCAACGGCATCACGCGACTCATAGAGAGGGCACTGCCTCCCGACCATCGTGACGAGACTACGGTCACGGCCGCGCGCAAGCATTTCCTGAACTACTATGAGGCGCACTGTACCGACCTGACTACCCCCTACGACGGCATCGACACGCTGCTGCACCAACTCGTCGCCCATGATATTAAAGTCGCCGTCGCCTCAAACAAATATCAGGCAGGCGTGACAAAACTGATAACCCACTTCTTCCCCGACGTGCCCTGGGTGGCTGTCGAGGGACAGCGTGAAAACCGGCCTATCAAACCCGACCCGGCTATTGTCAGCGACATCATGACAGTTGCAGGCGTCAACGCCGGCGATGTGCTGTATGTCGGCGACTCGGGCGTCGACATAGACACCGCCGCCAATGCCGGCCTTGAAAGCGTCGGCGTGACGTGGGGATTTCGCCCCGAGAGCGAACTGCGCGACCACCATGCACGTCACATAGCCCATGACACATCGGCAATCCTCGCGCTCGCATTGGAACAGTAGCCCATCAAAGTGTTAAATTTGTAATAAATCGGTAACAAACACGTAATATCCTGTTGCGAGTTTCAGCATTATTGTGTAACTTGCATGGCTTTTTTCGCAATTTTACTACCTAATATATAAAACCAAATCACATGAAATTGAACCGATTTCTGCTCACACTCATAGCATCAGGTCTATGCCTCAGCTCGGTAGCCGTGCCGGCAAGACGCAATATTTTCACCGTGACACAGCCCGACGGCACTGAACTGCGCGTGAAGCGCATCGGCGACGAGCACATGCACATCATGCTCACCGACGACAACAAGCTCATCACCGAGGAAGATGGCGCTTACTATTTCTCGATCCTTGATTCCAAAAGCATGACCGTCAATACCCGCGTGCTCGCCACCCCTGCAAGCCGACGCGCAGACATTGACCCGGCGGTGATGATGACTCTCGACGAGCAGTCACTCCCGGCCCTGCGCGCCGCCCGCGCCGCATCCCGACCCAGCCGCGCCATAGCTCAGAGCGGTCTCGGCCGATTCACATCCAACTTCCCGCGCACGGGCAAAATCCGTTCGCTCGTGATCCTTGTACAGTACAAAGACACCAAATTCACGCTCAGCGACCCCTACTCCTACTTCAACAACATGCTCAATCAGGAAGGCTTCAGCGAGTACAACGGCACAGGCTCGGCACGCGACTACTTCCTGTTCAACTCCAACAGTCAGTTTGACCCCGACTTCGACGTCTTCGGCCCCTATACCCTAAAGAACAACCGCAGCTACTATGGTGGCAAC
Source organism: uncultured Bacteroidales bacterium (assembly GCA_947175245.1). Lineage (GTDB taxonomy): Bacteria > Bacteroidota > Bacteroidia > Bacteroidales > Muribaculaceae > JAAVFS01. The sequence continues at coordinate 4,590 of CAMWLW010000114.1, read as the reverse complement.
GACTCAGATGGCTACGACAAGTTGCCCGAGGAAATGGTCGTCGAGGCATGTAAAGGCCTGGCATCGCAGATAAACTTTGCCGACTATGACCTCGACAACGACGGCTATGTCGACAACGTGTTTGTAATCTACGCCGGTGAAGGCGAGGCCAGCGGAGGCCCTGAAAATTCGGTATGGCCCCACGCCTGGGAATTATCATCGGCCGGTAAGGCATTCAAACTCAACGGCAAGACCATCGACAGCTATGGTTGCACAAACGAGTGGGTCGACAACCGCCCCGACGGCGTTGGCACATTCGTTCACGAGTTCTCCCACGTCATGGGACTGCCCGACCTCTATGCAACCGACTACTCGTCGGCCGTGACTCCCGGCGAATGGTCAGTGCTCGACTACGGCCCCTACAACAACGACGGCTGTACACCGCCCAACTATTCGATTTTTGAGCGCAACGCCATGGGCTGGTGCGAACCCACCGTGCTCGACGGCCCCGATTCGGTAACCCTCCGCGACATCACCCTCACCAACGAGGGCTGCATCATCCCCACCACCAAGACCAACGAGTTCTTCCTGCTCGAGAACCGCCAGCAGACGGGCTGGGACACCTACCTGCCCGGCCACGGCATGCTTATATGGCACGTTGACTTCAACCAGCAGGTGTGGGACAGCAATGAGGTGAACAACACAGCCTCTCACATGTATGTCGAGCTCGAGAAAGCCGACGGCACGTCCAGCTCATACAATATATCGGGTTGGTCATTCCCCGGCACTTCGGGCAAAACGTCATTCACCAACACCACAAAGCCATCGATGAAAACCTGGAACGGAACCAACATCGACATGCCTATTACAAATATCGCCGAGAAAAACTCGATTATCACATTTGATGTCGCCGGCGGTAAGGCTCCAATCGACAGCCCCGAATTTGTAGGAAAGCCCACCATCAATGGCGACCGGGTAACCGTGACCTGGGCTGCCGTCAATGGCGCTACCGACTACTTCGTCACTGCCATAGCAAGCATCGGAGGCGAAACCGTCACAGAGAACTATGATAGTAAAAATCTGCCCGAGGGCTGGACAATAGACAAGGGTATAGGCACATATACCAGCAACACAAACTATAAGACTAACGGTACTTCGCTTAAATTCCAGAAAACGGGCAATACTCTCACCACAACTGAATATGACTCGGACGTTACCGGCATCTCATTCTGGATGAAAGGCCAAAGTACAACCGGCTCCAAACTCACAATCAACGGCAAGATTAACGGTACATGGTCTCTTATTAAAGAAATTACCCTTAACAAAGCCGAGCAGACAGCTCAGGACGTCACCATAGAGTCGATACCTGTCGGGGTTAAATCGGTACAGTTCGTCTACACCAAGTCGGTAGGTAACCTCGCTCTCGATGACATCACCATCACTGTCGGTGGAGGCACTCGTACAGTAATTCCCGGCTACGATAACCTCTCGACCAAAGGCGAGACCATGTGTGTGATTGACCTTGCAGCCACATCACGCGCTGCCGCCGATGACGAGACCTCATACGAAGTCACTGTCAAGGCTACCGACGGCGTGCACACATCCAATGCCGCCCGCATCACGTTCAAGGCCGGCGACCTCGAGTCATCGGGAATCGATAATGTCACCGTAGGCAATGACAACAACATGCCTGTCGAGTATTTCAACATGCAGGGCATCAAAGTCAGCAACCCCGTTCCGGGCAACATCTATATACGCCGGCAGGGCAACACCACCGCCAAAGTGCGCTTCTAAAGCCTCCGATATTATAAAAGCAGAACCCAATCCCTACTATGCCATCGGGGATTGGGTTCTCTTTTTGTCTAAATTTGGTTGTCGGGAAGAAGGATTGTCACCCCTCGGTGGGCCTATTCCTTCACTCGATTCTTGGCTTTGTTTTTTGATTTTGATGCCGACGAGTCCATGTCTTTCTCTTCCTGAATATTGATTTCGACACCTTTCTTGTCGACGACGCGATATTGCAGATAAGCGAGCGACTGGTCGGCCACGATGCGCCATGAGCCGCCGAGCGACAGACGCCAGCGACGGTAGGTCGACCATAGGCCTTTCTTGATGTAAGCATCGACAAACGGATGCACATACATCACGAAGTTATTGACTTTAAGGTCTTTGATAAGATACTCGAGCTTTTCGTGCAGCACGTCGGTAAAAAGCAGCGATGGCTGAATCTCGCCTTTGCCGAAGCACGACGGGCATGTCTCGGTAGTGATGACATCCATCGCGGGGCGCACTCGCTGTCGTGTAATCTGCATCAGACCGAATTTACTCAGCGGCAGGATATTGTGGCGGGCGCGGTCGTTAGCCATTATCTCGCGCATGTGGTCATACAGCTGCTGTCGGTGCTCGGCCTTGTTCATGTCGATGAAGTCGATGACAATGATGCCGCCCATGTCGCGCAGACGCAACTGGCGCGCAATCTCATCGGCAGCACGCATGTTCACCTCGAGCGCGTTACTCTCCTGGTCGTTGGTGGCCTTGGCGCGGTTACCCGAGTTGACGTCGATGACGTGCAGAGCCTCGGTGTGCTCGACGATGATGTATGCGCCCGATTTGAACGATACTGTCTTACCAAACGACGACTTGATCTGCTTGGTGATATTGAAGTGGTCGAATATGGGCACCACATCGTCATACTGTTTGACTATCGACGAGCGGTCGGGAGCGATGATGCTCACATATTTTTCAATCTGGGCCTTGACATCGGGGTCGTTGACCCATACACTCTCAAATGTCGGAGAGAAAATATCCCTGAGGACACCGACTATGCGGCTTTCCTCCTCAAATACGAGCTGAGGCGCTGTGGCCTGCTGAGCCTTTGAGATGGTGTTGTTCCAGCACTGTAACAAAGTCTTGAGCTCGCCTACAAGCTCAGCCGCACCCTTACCCTCGGCACTCGTGCGTATGATGACGCCGAAGTTGCGGGGCTTGATACTTGAAATGAGCTGACGCAGACGGTGCTTCTCCTCAGTGCTCTTGATTTTTTGAGAAATTGAAATTTTGTCGCTGAAGGGCATGAGCACCATGTAACGGCCCGTGAAGGCAATCTCGGTGGTAAGGCGCGGGCCCTTTGACGATATAGGTTCCTTGACTATCTGAACCAGCAGTTCCTGACCTGGCGTGAGCTGGTCGGCGATGCTGCCGTGTTTGTCGATGTCGGGCTGCAACTTCAGTTTGGATATGGCGGGAATACGTTTGCGGTCTTTCCCGAGCAGCACCTCCATGAAGTTGTGGTAAGAGGCATAGTGTGAGCCAAGATCGAGATAATGAAGGAAGGCGTCTTTCTCATAGCCTACGTTAACGAACGCAGCGTTGAGACCCGGCATAAGTTTCTTGACTTTAGCCAGATAGATGTCACCAACGGCATAGGCCTGCGAGCGGCTCTCCTTCTGCAGGGAGACGAGGCGAGTGTCCTCGAGGAGCGCTATAGACACCTCAGCCGGTTGGACGTCAACTATAAGTTCGCTTTTCATTATCAGAACATTAGAATTAAAAAACTGATTATAAACAGTAGTTTGTAAAAAACGCTACGAACAAACCCGAGGCCGATAGTCCTGTCGACAGGTACCGGTATTCCCCAAGTTTGTTCGGTATATAGCGTTTGCTTGTCGCAAGCGTGCAACTTCCTTTCAGGCGGGAAGTAGCTTACTTCTTCTTGTGACGATTCTTTCTCAGACGTTTTTTACGCTTGTGAGTAGCCATCTTGTGGCCTTTTCTTTTCTTTCCGCTGGGCATTTTTAGCAGGATTTAAGTTAGTAAATTATTCTTATTATCGTATAGTCAAATGATTGCAGCGACGCAGCGCGACATTATTTAACCTCTTCCATGAACACTTTAGCGGGCTTGAAAGCGGGGATTTTGTGCTCGGGGATGATGATAGTTGTGTTCTTTGAGATGTTACGTGCAGTCTTCTCTGAACGAACTTTGATGATGAAGCTACCGAAGCCGCGGAGATATACATTCTCACCGTGTGAGAGTGAATCCTTAACTACTTCCATGAATTTCTCGATGGTTTCGAGAACTGCGGCCTTCTCAATGCCGGTCGACTTTGAAATTTCGTTTACGATGTCAGCTTTAGTCATTGTTGTAACGAGTTTTTGTATTAATTAATGTATTAGTTCAGCATAAATAAGAGCTCCCGGAAGAGCCCTCGCGATTTTCAGTGCAAATATCACACTTTTTTTTCAATTAACAACAATGAATTGACAAGTTTTTTCAAAAAAACGCAATATTAACCCCCAATCATGCACACGGTTAGCAATAGTGTGAACCAATAAAACGATGCTGTATCGGACAGCGGCCCTGAATATAGCGTCGACTTGCCGTGCAAAGTGACATTAAATTCAGTGTAATTTGTGTCAACATTTTGTCGTTAGATATAGATTTACTAACTTTGTGGCGGTTATGGTTGCTTTGTGGCGAAGAGTCGCCGCGTTCAAAGCATCAAAAGGGAATCCGGTGAAAATCCGGAACAGTACCCGCTGCTGTAAGTCCTATTCGAACGATTCAGCGACATGTCATTGGAGCATAATGTTCTGAGAAGACGCTGAGACA
>CAMWLW010000113.1 GCA_947175245.1 uncultured Bacteroidales bacterium | reverse complement strand
ACCCCGGCCCGCGGCATGCAGTTGCTGACATCGGGCCCCACCGGGCACTGGAGCAACATATCGCTCATGATGCTCAAAGCCATATCGCAGGCCCGCAAGTGCATCTTCATCCAGACGCCCTACTTCCTGCCTACCGACGCGCTGCTTAAAGCACTCCAGACAGCGGCTTTATCGCGTGTCGACGTGCGCATCATGATACCGCGCCGCAGCGACTCGGACATGCTGCGCTGGGCCTCGTTCTCATACATAAAAGAATGCCTTCAGTCCGGTATCAAAATCTATCTGTACGAGCCCGGCATGCTGCATGCCAAATCAATGCTCATCGACGACGAGATTGCTACCGTGGGGTCGACCAACTTCGACTTCCGCAGCATCGAACACAACTTTGAGAGCAACATGTTCATCTACTCGACCGAGTTCAACGCCCGTCTGCGCGAGAGTTTCCTGAGCGATCAGGAGCAATCACACCGCATCACGAGCAACGAGTGGCGCCACCGCCCCCTCACCCAGAAAGCACTCGAATCGTTCATGCGCCTCTTCGCCCCGATACTCTAAGTATCAGTCCTCGCTGTAGTGGCGGAGCACGCGGCGGTAAGAATTGAAAATTTTTGATTTGGAAACAAAGCCCACGTAACGGCCGTCGGCGTCAATGACCGGCAGATTCCACGCCCCCGTGTCATCAAACTTTTTCATCACACGATCCATAGGCTCGTTGACCTGAATCTTGTCGGGGGGCATGCTCATGAAACGCCTTACATACATGCGCCGGTACAGGTCGGGGCGGAACATGATATTACGTATATCGTCAAGCAACACAATACCCAGCAGCTCGCCGCGTTCACCCACGACAGGAAACAGGTTACGGTTGGACTCGGAAATGACTTTCACCATCTCGCGCAGATCCATCTCCGGCTTCACTGTCTTGAAATCGGTCTCAATGACACTGTTGATTTTGAGCAGTGTCAACACCGCCTTGTCTTTATGGTGAGTGAGCAGTTCACCCTTTTGGGCAAGACGACGGGTATAGATGCTGTAAGGCTCGAACAATCGTATTGTACCGTAGGATATCGCCGAGACTATGAGCAGCGGCAGGAACAGCTCGTAGCCGCCGGTCATCTCGGCCGTGAGGAAAATTCCCATGAGCGGGGCATGCATCACGCCGCTCATCACCGCCGCCATTCCCATCAACGCGAAGTTCTTGATCGACAGGTCGAGACCGAACATATTGTTGAGCAGAAACGCGAAGAAGAAACCGCTCATACAGCCCACATACAATGACGGCGCAAACGTACCGCCGACACCGCCGCCGCCATTGGTAGCCGAGGTGGCAAAGCCTTTGAATAAGATAATCAGCGCAATAAATAGGATGATAAACCACACGCTATCACCGTCGTGATAGAATATACTGCCATCGACAATCGTTGATGGGTCCCCGTCAAGCAGGTCATTTATAGCACCGTAGCCCTCGCCATACAACGGCGGGAACAGAAAAACGAGAGCCGCAAGAATGGCGCCTCCAACGGTGGTTTTCTTGAGCTGAGTGTTGAGTTTGTGCTTGAAAAAGCCCTCCATCATGTTCATCACCCTGGTAAAATACAGCGAGACCATACCGCAGAACACACCCAACGCTATGGCGTAGGGGATGCGTGAGGTCGGGAACTCCTCGCTCTGCACAAAGAAGAACTCGAGATCATTGCCAGTAAACGCATAGGCAACCGTGGCAGCCGAAATTGACGCGATAAGCAACGGCATGACCGACACCGTGGTGAGGTCGAGCATCAGAACCTCGAGCGTGAACAGCATGCCTGCAATCGGAGCCTTGAATATACCGGCGATGCCGGCCGCCGCACCACACCCTACAAGAATCATGAGAATACGTGGCGACAGCCTGAATGCCTGACCGAGATTTGAACCGATGGCCGCGCCGGTAAACACTATCGGGCCCTCGGCTCCGACCGAGCCACCAAAACCGATGGTAATGGAGCTGGCAAATACCGACGTATACATGTTGTGGGGTTTAAGTCGGCTCTTGTTCTGCGATATAGCATACAGTACACGCGTCACACCATGCGAGATATTGTCTCTCACCACATATCTCACATACCAGCCTGCAAGCAGAATACCCACAACCGGATAGATTAGATAGATGTAGTTACCCTGTGTGATATGAGCACCGTTAGTAAGCGACGAACTGATAAAATGAATAAGAAACTTCAACAAAAGCGCCGCAAAACCACACAGCACGCCGACGACAAGAGCGAGTATGATGACAAACGTTTTCTCTTCAACATGACGTTCGCGCCACAACATGAATCGGTATCCATAGTCGTGAAACTTTCTCGTGACAATTTTCAGGGGATTGTTCATGGCTATATTCCTTTTCCGGTTATCACGGTTCGGACGGTGAAGGCAAGAATCTTCAGGTCGACCGGCAATGACACATTTTCCAAATAAATCATATCGTAAGCAAGACGATCAATCATCTGATCAACCGTCGACGCATAACCATACTTGACCATGCCCAGCGACGTGAGACCAGGACGCAACTGGTGGAACATCGCCACCTGGGGGGCCCTGCCTGCAATGATATTGAGGAAAAACTCACGCTCGGGACGTGGCCCTATGAGCGACATGTCACCCTTCAGAACATTCCATAGCTGCGGCAGCTCATCAAGACGATACTTGCGCAGGGTGTGACCCAAGTGGGTAATACGCTCATCGTTTTCGGTCGACAACGCCGGCCCGTCAAGCTCGGCATCAACCGTCATTGTCCGAAACTTATAGATAGTGAACCTGCGGCGGCGGAACCCTACCCTCTCCTGAGAATAAAATACCGGCCCGGGCGAGTCAAGTTTTATCATACAGGCTATCACTGCCAGCACAGGCGACACAAGCACCAGACCGAACGCCGCACCGGCGATGTCAATCACGCGCTTGATATTGCGGTAGCTCTCACTGATGTTTACAGCCGATATATCGGTCAACGGCTCGCCTGCCACATTCTTAACCCTGACACGGGTTACACCCGATACAGCCTTCCATGCCGGCAACTGTACGGGGATATCAAACTGATAGAGCTTACGCATCACGGCTACGATGCGGTTCACATCATCACCTTTGAGCGCCAATATTATCTTGTCGGGATGCAACCGTTTACAGTCTTCGGCAAGCGAACCCCATGATAACATCCTGTACCCCGGCACATCTACGCCTGGTTTGTCATCAAGCACAACACCGACTACCTCGTGACCGTTGGTGCGGTATATATGTTCCAGACGGTTGATGCACTCATGCACCTCGCGCTCATCACCTACGATTATAGCCCTGATGGTCTCGGTGCGACGCTCCAGTCGTTTTATTATCAATCGAGTAATGAACAGCCGACCTATAAGCACACTGCCCATGAGAAGCCCAGTCAGTATAAGTATCAGCATATAGTTGCTGTAACGGTCGGGCAGCGGGTCATCGATTATAGCGATAAAATATATGAATATAACACCGATAATCACCGACCCGAATGTCGAGCCAACGACCTCGATGCGCGACTTGGTCTGCATGCGGTTATAGAATCCCGACAGCCAATAAAGACTCATCATCATCAGCGGCGTCAATATCTGCCCAAGTACCACTTTAGGGAACCTCAGATAATCAAGCACACTATCGACATCCTGCGACACCTCGAGTGTGTTGAAACGCACGATGTTGAATACACACCATGCCAGCATCGTCGCGATAAAATCGGACGACATGAACCACACTCTATGTCGCTGCTCAACTGTCATTTACGCAATATCTTAACTACTCCGCTGTCACTGAGTTTAATAACCTGAGACGGACGCGAACGCTCGGTGTCATCACGACGTGAAGTCATCACATAGTCGACCGCAGCGATGATTTCAGGGTCAATTTCCCTGAATATCGCCGGCGCAGGCTTTCCGCTGATATTGGCCGATGTCGATACAAGCGGCCGACGCAGGGCACGGCACAATCCGGCCGACACCCGCTCGCCGGTAATACGCACACCCACACTGCCGTCGGGCGCGAGCAGTTCAGGAGCCATATTGATACCGTGATCATAGACAATGGTAAGCGGACGCACCGATGCCTCGATAAGTTCGGGTGCAACCTCGGGAACGACATCGACATAACGCCACAGGTCATCGACACGCGACAGCAGCACTATCATAGCCTTGCTGTCGGCACGTTGCTTTATCTCATAAATACGTCTCACTGCATCTGAGCGCGTAGCATCACAACCTATACCCCACACCGTGTCGGTCGGATACAGTATCACGCCACCGCGTTTGAGCACTTCTACAGCATTGGCGATATCTTGTTCTATGGATGTCATTATTCAATGAGGTTGATTGGTTCTGAAGTACAAAAATACACCAATTTTTTTAAAAAAATTTAGTCCGTAGCTAAAAAATAGGTAAATTTGCATGTCCGTATTAAAACTCATACCATCACATCATCTATGAAGAATGTTATCGTACGCTCTCTGACAGGTATTATATATATAGGTATTATAATAGGTGCACTACTCGCCGGACGGTCATGGATGCTTGCCCTGACACTACTGTTCACACTGCTTGCAGTCGACGAGTTCAACCGCATCAGCGACAGTCACAAGCTCAATCCCGGTCTGCGCGTTTTTGACCTCATCACCGCATGCCTGCCGTCAGTAATGATATACGTATTCATGTCACTTTTATTATTTGAGGGTATTATCCTGGGTATAGCCTATGTTGCCTGCATCATCATACGGTTCATCATTCCGCTGTATATCAAGACCGACAACCCGTTGGCTCAGACCGCCCACTCTATGATGACCCAGTTATATGTGGCATGGCCATTGGCCGCGATGTTAGCTACTTACTCGCTCAGTCCCGCCATCGCCACTTTGATGTTTGTGATGATATGGCTTAACGATACCGGAGCTTTCTGCGTCGGCTCACTGCTTGGACGCCACAAACTTTTTGAACGTATATCGCCCAAAAAGTCATGGGAAGGCTTCTTCGGCGGCTTCATATTCGCCATCGCGGCCGGTGTGGTTTCAGGCATGATATTCACCGACAGTATGTTCACCATATTCTCTATCCCGGGGCTTGCCGTGCTTGGTGCGGTCGTGTCGGTCATGTCAACCTGGGGCGACCTGGTGGAATCTCAGATCAAACGCACTCTCGGCATCAAAGACTCGGGTCATCTGCTGCCGGGCCACGGCGGTATTCTCGACCGCATCGACTCGCTGCTGCTTGTCGCCCCGTCGACACTGCTCGTGTTGCTCGTGCTGTACATCAGCTCAATTTAGTCTATAATTTAAATCAAACACAATAATTTACCTCATGTCACAACAGCGCTACGACTTACGTGGAGTTTCAGCCACCAAGGAAGATGTACACAACGCGATAAAGAATGTCGATAAGGGCCTCTACCCACGGGCCTTCTGCAAAATCATACCCGACATACTGGGTGGCAACCCCGAGTGGTGCAACATAATGCACGCCGACGGTGCCGGCACCAAGTCGTCGCTTGCCTACATCTACTGGCGCGAGACAGGTGACCTGTCGGTGTGGAAAGGCATCGCCCAGGATGCGCTCATCATGAACATCGACGACCTGCTGTGTGTCGGCGCCACCGACAACATCCTCGTGTCATCGACCATAGGCCGTAACAAGCACCTCATTCCCGGCGAGGTGATCGCAGCCATCATCAACGGCACCGAGGAACTGCTCGCCGAGCTGCGTCAGGCCGGCATCAGCATCTACAGCACCGGAGGTGAGACGGCCGACGTAGGCGACCTCGTGCGCACCATCATCGTCGACAGCACCGTGACTTGCCGCATGCGCCGCGACCGTGTCATCAACAATGCCAACATCCAGGCTGGCGATGTCATTGTCGGACTCGCCTCGTATGGCAAGGCAGCCTACGAATCAGAATACAACGGCGGCATGGGCAGCAACGGCCTCACATCGGCCCGTCATGACGTGTTTGCCAAGTATCTGGCCGAGAAATATCCCGAGAGCTACGACTCAGCCGTGCCCGCCGAACTCGTTTACTCAGGCTCGGTGGCCCTCACCGACGAGGTGGCAGGCGTACCTGTAAACGCCGGTAAACTCGTCCTCTCGCCCACGCGCACCTATGCTCCCGTCATCAAGCAACTGCTTGACCGCATGCACGGCAACATACATGGCATGATTCACTGCTCGGGCGGTGCTCAGACCAAGATACTGCACTTCATCGACAAGCTCCACGTCATCAAGGACAACATGTTCCCCGTACCCCCGCTGTTCGAAATGATTCAGCGCGAGAGCGGCACCGACTGGGCCGAGATGTACAAGGTATTCAACATGGGCCACCGTATGGAAATCTACCTGCCTGCCGACAAGGCAGCCGAGGTAATCGAGATTGCCGGCAACTTCGGAATCGAGGCCCGCATCGTCGGTCGGGTCGAGGCAGCCGACGCGCCCAAGGTTACCATCAAGTCTGACAAGGGTACTTTCACCTACTGAGCTTAACCTTGTTATGAGGGCTCGACACGTCACGCAACTGCTGGCGGCCGCTGCATGCGGTCTGGCTGTTGCATGTTCGGGCCACAAGCACAGGACACACTCCCATCTGCTCGAGGGTGTGCTGCCCGACACACTGCGTGTCGCCACCCTCTATAGCCCAACATCCTACTTTATATATAAGGAGGAGCCTATGGGTGTCGACTTCTCGCTTGCCAAGCGGCTGACACAGGACAAGGGCATTGAACTAGAGATTGTTGTAGCACCGGGACTACAGCGCATGATCGAAATGCTTGACTCGGGAACCGTCGACCTCATAGCCTATCCCGTACCCGTCACAGGCGAGTATAAAGAGCGCGTGGTGGCCTGTGGCCCTGTCAGCGAGACCCATCAGGTGCTTGTACAGCCGCGCCGCGCCGGTGTCGAGCTCATTAAAGATGTGACCGAACTGCCGGGTCACGATGTGTATGTCGAGAATGGGTCACGATACTACTTCCGCATGCACAATCTCAACGACGAGATCGGCGGCGGCATCAATATACATGCCATTGACCGTGACACGTTGATAACCGAAGACCTCATCGAAATGGTGTCAGACAGCACGATACCACTCACCGTCATCGACAGCGATATCGCACGCCTCAACCGCACCTACTACCCCAATCTTGACGTGTCACTGGCACTGAGTTTTCCACAGCGCTCGGCATGGGGTGTCAGCCCCGACAACCGATGGCTCGCCGACAGCATCGACTCGTGGCTCAGCGACGAGAAACCGCGCGACGCACGCCGACAGCTGCTAAGGCGCTACTTTGAGCTGAGCAAGAACGACCCGTCAAACTATTACATCGACTTCTCGAAGGGCAAAATCTCGCCGTTCGATAATGTTTTCAAGACCTATGCCGCGACAATCGATTACGACTGGCGGCTGCTCGCCTCTCAGGGATATGTCGAGAGCCAGTTTGACTCAACACGCGTATCGTGGGCCGGAGCCCGCGGTGTGATGCAGATAATGCCGTCGACAGCCAGGGCTTACGGTTCGAGTGCAGCCAAGCTCACTTCGGTCGACAACAGTGTCAGAACAGCTTCGCTCATTCTCAAGGATCTAAACAAATCACTGTCAAAACTTGTGCCTGACGAGACCGAACGAACCAAATTTGTACTCGCTGCCTACAACGCCGGTCTGGCTCACATATACGACGCCATTGCCCTCGCACGCAAACTGGGCTACAACCCCGAGGTGTGGGACGGAAATGTCGCCGAGTGCCTGCTGCTCAAATCCCACCCCGAGTATTACAATGACCCGGTGT
>CAMWLW010000112.1 GCA_947175245.1 uncultured Bacteroidales bacterium | reverse complement strand
CATGTGTAGGTCGCGCCACACATTGAATTTGCCGCCTGAGACATAACGGTCGGCTATGTTCATGCCGCCGATATATCCTACGGTGCCGTCGATGATGCAGAGCTTGCGGTGGTTGCGCCAGTTGATGCGTGAGCCAAGTCCGGGGAATGTTACTTTGAAGAACGGGTAGACTTGTATGCCCTCGGCCTGCATTGACTTGAAAAAGCTGTTTTTGACCCGGAACGAGCCTACATGGTCGTAGATAAGCCGCACGGTGACACCGGCGCGTGCGCGTTCTACAAGTGCGTCCCTGAGTCGTCGTCCGGTGGCATCGTCGTTGATTATATAATATTGTATATTGATGTAGTTGCGAGCCTGACCGATGTCATGAATGAGGGCATCCATTTTGTCGGTGCCGTTATTGTAGAGGGTAGCGCTGTTGTTGCGATAGTACATGGCGCCTGACAGTGAGTGTCCCAGGCGGATGAGATTTTTTGCCGAGTCACTGTGGGGCAGGCGGGCAAAGTCAATCTTGCGAGAACTCTCGCGTCGGCGCAGACGTCGTCGGTTGCGTCGTGATATGACGCGCTTGTTCTTGATGTTGCGGCCGAATACAACGTACAACAGCAGCCCCAGAGCCGGTAATGCCAGCAGTACCGTTACCCATGCGAGCGATTTGACCGGATTGCGGTTTTCTGACACAATAACGCCTACGATACTGATTATTGTCACCGCATAAGCTACAGTGAGAAACCAGTACACCCAGGTCAGGTTGATGTATTGTGAGAGAAAGTCGATCACGGTTAGTAAGAATGATTAGATCAGATTGTGGATTGTTGTCGTTGTGGCGCTAAAATTACAAAAAATATTTGGCCTAATTGTCAACTATTTGCAAAAAAATGCCTACCTTTGCGCGATAAAATGTTTGATTGCCATGTTTGTAAATGGCAATTGATTGAAAAACAGTTTTTTAATAAATTATGATTAAAATTACATTTCCTGACGGTGGTGTCAAGGAGTTTGAAAATGGAGTTACTCCGCTTGCAGTTGCCGAGAGCCTGAGCCCGCGCTTGGCCCGCGAGGTGCTTGTTGCTGAAGTTAATGGCGAGGCCTGGGATCTCACCCGTCCCATCGACGGCGATGCCACGCTGAAGCTGTTCAAGTGGGAAGATCCCGAGGGTAAACATGCTTTCTGGCACAGCTCGGCCCACCTGCTTGCCGAGGCTCTTCAAGAATTATATCCCGGTGTCAAATTCGGCATCGGCCCGGCTATCGAGAACGGTTTCTATTATGATATTGATCCGGGTGAGCATCAGCTCACTGCTGCCGATTTTGCCAAAATTGAGGCCAAGATGCTCGAACTGGCTCAGCGCCACGAGACAATAACCCGTCGCGACATCAGCAAGGCCGACGCGTTGAAGGCATTCAGCGACCGTGGCGAGGAATACAAATGTGAGCTTATCAGTGAGCTCGAGGATGGTCACATAACCACCTATACGCAGGGCGACTTTACCGACCTGTGCCGTGGCCCGCACCTTCCTGACACTTCGGCTATCAAGGCTGTCAAGATTACATCGCTCGCCGGCGCTTACTGGCGCGGTGATGAAAAACGCAATCAGCTCGTGCGCGTGTACGGCATCACTTTCCCCAAGAAAAAGATGCTCGACGAGTATCTCGCACTCATGGAGGAAGCCAAGAAACGCGATCACCGCAAACTTGGCAAGGAGATGGAGCTCTTTGCATTCTCAGCCAACGTTGGTGCCGGCCTGCCCCTGTGGTTGCCCAAGGGCGCTGCCCTGCGCGACCGTCTCGAGCAGTTCCTGCGCAAGATTCAGAAGAAATACGGTTACCTGCAGGTAATCACTCCCCATATCGGTAACAAGAACCTGTATGTTACATCGGGTCACTATGCCAAGTACGGCAAGGATTCGTTCCAGCCTATCCACACCCCCGAGGAGGGCGAGGAATACCTGCTCAAGCCGATGAACTGCCCTCACCACTGTGAGATATTCCGTGCCTATCCCCGTTCTTACCGTGACCTGCCCATGCGTCTTGCCGAGTTCGGTACCGTTTACCGTTATGAGCAGAGCGGTGAGCTCCACGGTCTGACACGCGTGCGTGGATTTACGCAGGACGACGCCCATATCTTCTGTGCTCCCGACCAGATTAAGGATGAGTTCCTGAAGGTTATGGATATTATTTTCTATATCTTCAACGCGCTGAAGTTCGAGAACTTCGAGGCTCAGATTTCGCTCCGTGATCCTAATAATAAGGAGAAATATATCGGTACCGACGAGAACTGGCATCTTGCCGAGCAGGCTATCATTGAGGCTTGTGCTGAAAAAGGTCTGAAAGCTCGCACCGAGCTCGGTGAGGCTGCTTTCTACGGCCCTAAACTCGACTTCATGGTTAAGGACGCCATCGGTCGTCGCTGGCAGCTCGGTACAATCCAGGTTGACTACAACCTGCCCGAGCGCTTCCAGCTTGAGTACACCGGCGCCGATAACCAGAAGCATCGCCCTGTGATGATTCACCGTGCGCCTTTCGGTTCGATGGAGCGTTTCGTGGCCGTGCTGCTTGAGCACACTGCCGGCAAATTCCCCCTGTGGCTCGCCCCTCAGCAGGCCGTCATACTTCCCATCAGCGAGAAATTCAACGACTATGCCCGTGAGGTTGCCCGTCAGCTTCAGGAAGCCGACATACGCGTCGAGATTGACGATCGCAATGAGAAAATCGGTAAGAAAATCCGTGACAACGAGCTCAAACGTGTCCCCTATATGCTAATTGTAGGTGAAAAAGAGGCACAGGAAGGTGAAGTTTCTGTAAGAAAACAGGGCGAAGGTGATAAAGGTTCGATGAAAATTGCTACCTTTGCAGCCGAGTTGAACAATGAGGTCAACCAAATGATTAATCAATAATACCCCTTGATGGAGAAAAAACAAAACTTTACCCCCGGCGCTCAGCGCCCCAACAATGTTGCCGGACAGCGTCCCGCGGGTGCCGGCGCCCCTCAGCGACCCGCCAATCCCGCTATGGGACAACGCCGTGGACCCCAGCCCCCATCCAAGGAGAAAGATCCGCACAACATCAATGAGCGCATCCGCGCCCGTGAAGTGCGACTCGTAGGTGACAATGTCGAGAATGGTATATACTCCATTCACGACGCCATGAAGCTCGCCGACGAGCTTGAGCTCGACCTTGTTGAGATTTCTCCCAATGCTGCACCTCCTGTCTGCAAGATACTTGACTACCAGAAGTTCCTGTATCAGCAGAAGAAAAAGCAGAAAGAGCAGAAAGCCAAACAGGCCAAGGTGACGGTCAAGGAGATTAGATTCGGCCCTCAGACCGATGACCATGACTATAACTTCAAGCTCAAGCATGCCATCGGCTTCCTGCAGGAAGGCGCCAAGGTTAAAGCCTATGTGTTCTTCAAGGGACGTTCAATCCTCTTTAAAGAGCAGGGTGAGGTGTTATTGCTTCGATTTGCTCAGGACATCGAGGATTATGGCAAAGTGGAGCAGATGCCTGTGCTCGAAGGCAAGCGCATGATCATGATGCTGTCACCCAAGAAAAAATAAAAAAAACACTGATTTGTGTCGCGTGTCGGCACATAGCAGATAACTCGAATTAATAATTACTAAACAAACAAAAATGCCAAAGATTAAAACTAATTCCGGTGCCAAAAAGAGGTTCGCCCTTACCGGATCAGGAAAAATCAAGAGAAAACATGCGTTCAAGAGCCACATCTTGACCAAGAAAACCAAAAAGCAGAAACGTAACCTCACCCACTTCTCGACGGTTGCGCGCGTAGACGAGGCCAATGTCAAGGCATTGCTTGGCATCAAATAATCTCACCCGGGATTCACGCCGCTTTAAATAAGTTTTCTCGATTTTAATTCGTGATTTTATTACATTTTATTAACCGAGTGTTCAGCTAAAAAGAGCTACCTGAGGGTACCGCTAACACTCAAAAAACGTAACAAAAATGCCAAGATCAGTCAATCATGTAGCTTCAAGAGCTCGCCGTAAGAAAATTCTGAAACTTACCCGTGGTTACTACGGATGCCGTCGCAACGTCTGGACCGTAGCCAAAAATACCTGGGAAAAAGGTCTTACCTATGCTTATCGTGACCGCAAGGACAAGAAAGCTAACTTCCGTGCACTGTGGATTCAGCGTATCAACGCCGCCGCACGTCAGGAGGATCTATCTTACTCAAAGCTCATGGGCCTCATCCACAAAGCCGGCATCCAGATCAACCGCAAGGTTCTTGCCGACCTGGCCCTCAACAACCCCGCCGCTTTCAAGGCCGTTGTTGAAAAAGTAAAGAACGCGTAAGCGCTTACAGCTACAAAAAACGAACAGCGACTCTTCCGTCTTATGACGGTAGGGTCGCTTTCTCTTTTTATATTGCGATAAGGCTCATGCACGAGCCGATGAAGAATGTCATGCACGCGTGCTGAATTGTCTCAAATTCGAAGTGAATGTTTGACAGCAAGATATAGCCGGCAACAACTGTCAGGGTAGCTATGGTGAATATAATAATTGCGATCCATTTATGACCGAAGTGTCTGATCTCCTTATTTGTCATGACAAAAAACTGTTCTCCACAGGCTGCCGGTAAGGAGATTGTTAGGGTTAGGTAATGAAAAGCGGGCTGCCATCCCTGCTCTCTTGTGGGTATCGCCAAACACCCGGATGCACGCACGGATTGGCAGCCCACAATCTATATGAGCTGTCACCGCGCCTCGTACATCAGTTTGTTAAATTGGCGATTTTACAAGAGATGAGGCACTTTTCGTTCAATATTTAATGTCGTTTTATTCAAACGGCAGCCCAAAGTTACAAACATTTTTTCAATTATCATGTCATCACGACGGGTAATACAAATTATATGTTGGTCCAGTGTATTTCTCAGCAACTTTTCTGGTATTTATTTTGATAGACAGTCAGAGAGTTGTATATTTGCGCTAACAATATTGTTAGACATAATTGATAATCATGTTTGTTATGGTAAAACAACAGGATAAAGATACTGAAGCTAAGATACTTCGTGCAGCTGAGCACGAGTTCCTGTCTAAGGGATTCGTAGGGGCGCGGACGACGTCTATTGCCGAGACTGCCGGTGTAACTCATGCTATGTTTCATTACTATTTCCGCACCAAGGAAAAACTTTTTGATAGAATTATCTCTGAAAAAATCGCGCTTTTGAAAAACGCTGTCATAGAATCGGTTGGAGACATGAATGATTCCTTGAGTGAAGTGATACGAAACGTCATAAATAATCATCTGGAATTTATTGCTGCCAATCCCGACCTTCCCCGCTTTCTTGTTGGGGAAATATTCAGTAATCCCGGGCGCTCTGCTACATTTCTTGACAGTCTGCACAGGATAGCGCCTACATTCATAGCTGAGCTTCAAGACAAAATTGACTGTGAGGCCGCAAAAGGATTGTGCCGGAGAGTTGATGCTAAGATGTTGATGCTTGACATCGTTTCGCTAAACGTATTCGCTTACATGGCGGCTCCGGCAGTGAATGTGGCACTTTGTGACTGTATGGCTGATGCAGAATCATTCCTGGAAATGCGCAAAGCTGAGAACTACGATACAATCATGAGAAAACTTAAACCGTGACAATATGAAAATCAGGACTGTATTAGCTGTGGTTTATTTGTTGCACTTTTCATTCGCGAGTGCTGATGTGACTATTGAGCAATGTGTGGAGAAGGCAATGGCTAATTATCCGATTATAAAGATGTATAATTTGTTGGCCGCGGCAAATGAAATTGAGCTGGCTGATATCAATAAAGGCTGGCTGCCAAGAATCGGAGTGTATGGGCAGTTTACCGCACAGAATGTCGTGCCGTCGTTTCCTGAAGCTCTTTCAGGTATACTGCAAAACATGGGTCAAGAGATGAGAGGGATGGGGAAAATCCAGTATAAGGTCGGTGCCGATCTCTCGCAGACTATCTGGGACGGTGGTGTGTCAAAAGCGAGCCGCGAGGTGAGCCACACCCGTGAAGCCGTGCAACGCGCGGGTCTTGACGTGGAATTATATCAGGTCAGGCAGCGAGTAGAGAATCTATATTTCGCAATGTTGTTGACTCAAGAGCAGATCGAGCAGTCGCGCATCACTTACCGCCTTTTATGTGATAACCTTGATAAGTTACGCTCGATGTACAGCAATGGGGTCGCAATGCAATCGGACGTCGATATGATGGAGGCACAGGAATTGACTGTAAATCAGGCTATAGTCCAGGCTCGGAGCGCCTTGGACGGTTATCGCAAGGCGCTGGAGTTGTTCATCGGTGAAAGTCTCGAAAATGAAACAATTGCAATGCCCACAGGTGAAATACCACTTGACATCGAGCCCGACCGACCTGAACTAAAACTTTTTGATTACAGACAGGAATATAACGAAGCAGCCAATCGCTTCGCCGATACATCGCTGATGCCTCGCATAGGGCTGTTTGCACAAGGCTACTATGGTTACCCCGGGTTCAACTATTTTCAAAGCATGATCAACCGAGACCTGTCGTTCAACTTTATCGCCGGGGTGAAGGTGTCATGGAATATCGACTCGTTCTATACAAAGAGTAACAGGTCAAGAAAGACGGCAATAAGTACTGCCGAAATAGCCGCCGACCGGGAAGCGTTTTTGTTCAATACGCGTATTCAGTCGGCAGTGCAGACCGAGGCTATAAGAGGCATCAGAAACATGATGAAAGATGATGGCCGCATAGTCGCGTTGCGGTCTAATGTCAGGAAGGCCGCTGAATCACAGTTAGACAACGGGGTTATAGAGATTATAGCGTTGCTGACTAAGATAAGCGATGAAAATTTAGCTATGCTGGCGTCAAAATACCACGAGATACTGTTGTTGCAAGAAATATATAAACTCAAATACACTCTTGACCGATGAAAAGAATTTTATACACGGCAGCCGCACTGTTTCTTCTTCAGGCCTGCGGCAATAAGGCTGATTATGATGCTACCGGAATTTTTGAAACCACTACCGTCATTGTTTCTGCCGAGACTCAGGGAAAGATTTTGTCGTTTGAAATCTCAGAAGGCGACAGCGTGCGAGTCGGAGAAAGTATCGCTGTAATTGATACGACACTATTGGTGCTTCAGCAGCTACAGCTTGGCAGTCAGAGACAGTCGGCTGAAAGTTCACGCCCTGACATCGCGGCTCAGGCAGCGGCTTTGCGCACTCAGATAGCCCATCAGCAGCATGAGTGTGAACGTCAGGGCCGGCTCCTTGCCGATGGAGCCACGACCCAAAAGCAATTTGATGACGCCCGGGCACAGCTCTCGATCCTCAACGGTCAGCTTACCGCGTTACTGTCGACGCTTGGCAAAAACAATACGTCGATTTCTGAAAACGCCGTGGCAATCCAATATCAGTATGAGCAGGTCACCGAGCAGATTGCTAAAAGTAAAATCAGCTCGCCGTTGACCGGAACAGTTCTTGTCAAATATGCCGAGCCGGGCGAGTATGCCGTTCCCGGTAAACCGCTATGCAAGATAGCCAATCTTGAGAACATGTATCTTCGGTCATATTTCACGGCAAATCAGCTCGCCGATATTAAAATCGGGCAGGCGGTAACTGTCATTGCCGATTTTGGGGGCGATGAACAATATGAGTACCCGGGAACAATCACCTGGATTGCTGAAGAAAGCGAGTTTACTCCCAAGTCCATACAGACCAAAGACAGTCGTGCCAATCTTGTCTATGCCGTGAAAGTGGCGGTTAAGAACGACGGACGCCTGAAAATCGGACAATATGGTGAGGTGAGATTATGAGTGAGACCATAAACATATCAGGCTTGTCAAAAAGTTATGGCA
>CAMWLW010000111.1 GCA_947175245.1 uncultured Bacteroidales bacterium | reverse complement strand
GTTAGTGACCTTAGCCGAAATGTATGAGTTCGTACCTGCAGTGATAGCCAGTGTGCCGTTTGCGACACTGCGAGTATTGGTAAAATCGGCAAACTTATTGACGTCACGTCCCGACTGGAAACCGAAATGCTTGAACAACGCCAAATCAGCATCCATGCTTACAATAGATGCGGTAAAACAGCCCGATTCAGCAACCATCTCACACGTCAGCGAACCTTTATTAAGACACACTGATACCTGTTCGGGAGTCATTGTAACCTGACATAAAGTATCTGAAATACAACCGTTATCACGTCCATTAACGTTCGCAGTGATAACATATAAGCCATAAGTGATGTTAAACAGCGGGTCTTTCATATATCAAAAAGTTAAAATTTATCTGATATATAAACAACCTTTAATAATTAAAGTTCACTATCTGACTTCTAAAATCCGGGTAAAATTATATGTTCAGTAGGGCTTGCGATACTTGTCGGGAGCAGCGTCATCAAGAATACTTAGATATGAATTGTAGCGCGACTGAGCTATTCGATTATCCTCAACAGCCTCGATTACAGCACAATGAGGTTCATGAGTGTGGGTACAGTTACCAAAGCGACAGTTCTTGCTTTCTTCAAATATCTCGGGAAAATAGTGTGATATTTCGTGCTCGTCCATCTCAATCGTTCCAAAGCCCCTGATGCCGGGGGTGTCGATGATATAGCCCGACGAGTCGGGCAACTCAAACATTTCTGAGAAAGTTGTAGTGTGCATGCCTTGGTCGTGAGCATCTGATATGTCGGCCGTGCGCTGATTGAGACCGGGAATCAGCGAATTGATAATTGTACTCTTGCCCACGCCCGAATTACCTGACAACAGTGTCACTTTACCACACAGTTTATTGCGCAGTGTCTCAAGTCCTTCTCCTGTACGGGCACATAACTTCACGCAGTCATATCCAATAGAGCTATAAAGATAGTTGACGACTTCTAACAGTTCAATATCCTCGGGCTCGGTGAGCAAGTCGATTTTATTGAATATAATCATTGCCTTGACACCGTACGCTTCGGCTGTAGCCAGGAAACGGTCGATGAATGTAGTTGATGTTGGAGGGTGAACGAGTGTCACTACCAAGGCCGCCATATCCAGATTGGCCGCCAGTATGTGTGACTCCTTTGAGAGATTACTTGCACGCCTTATTATATAGTTGACACGAGGCTTAATAGCCGTGATAAATGCTGTACCGTCACTGTTGGGCATAATCTGAACATGATCACCAACAGCAACAGGATTAGTAGTACGAAGTCCTTTAAGACGGAAGTTGCCCTTAATCTTACAGTTCACATACTCACCGGCCGGCGTCTTTACAACATACCAGCTACCCGTATTTTTTACAACTAACATCGGATATTCCATAACAGCTGCAAATATACTGAAAATTTTTGTCTCATCGTCATCGTTTGATACATTCAATTGTTGTAATCTACGCCTAAAATCCGACAAAATGCACTACTTTTGACAAAGTTTATTGAAATATCGTTGTTTAGTATTAAAATTTACTATACTTTTGCGCAAAATTTGAACCAATTATATATCCGACACATTATAAATACAATAAGAAGTTTAACAACAAAATTTAAGTATTATGAATTCTGAAAAAATCGGAACCTATGCCGGTCTCGTTTGGAATGCACTTAACGAAGCCGACGTTTTAGGTACAAAACAACTCAAGAAAATCACCAAACTCAAAGACAAAGAAGTGTATGCCGCTATCGGCTGGCTCGCTCGTGAAGGTAAAATCAATATCGAGGAGAGCGAGGATGGTAAAGAACTCCTTCTCGCCCTCGTTCAGTGCTAATCGACTACTTAAATACACAAAAGCCCCGCACTCAAACGGAATGCGGGGCTTTTGTTATTTTCAACCGTTATGATTACTCCTCGGCTGCAGCAACCTCAGCGGCTTGGGCAGCAACATTTTCCTTAATGTTGGGGAGTTCAAGACCATAGTGTTTTTTCTTATCGAGCGCTTTAAGATATATGGCAAGCAATAGAGCCATAATACCAAAGCAAGCAAAGATAATCATCGGCACCGTGTAATTATAGTGGATAAAGAAATCTTCGGGAGCTTCCTGTCCCAGTTCTTTCCAATGCTCAAGCTGAGCGAGCTCAGACTGTACGGTGGGATTATCTGCATTAACGCCGTCAAGCACATAACCGATGAGCAGCGGCACAAGACACAGGCCGATATTCTGAACCCAGAATATGAGGCAGTAAGCGCTGCCGAGAACCTTTTCCTCAATAATCTTCGGAACCGAAGGCCACAGGGCGGCAGGAACGAGAGCAAACGAAATACCGAGCACCACGATGGTAACGTATGCCACAGCCTTACTGTGAGTAGCAGGCAACACAAATGCAAATACCAGATGGCAAATGATCAACAGCATTGCACCATATATCAGCATTGTCGCGCCTTTACCCTTACGGTCAAGGAAGTTACCGAGGAACACAGTAATCACAGCAGCGCCAATCGGGAACCAACGGAAGATGTTTGATGCCTCCTGAGCCGAAATGTTACCTATATTACACTGGAGCATTTCGGCACCGTATGCCTGGAAGGGGAAAATTGCCGAATAGTATAGCACACACAGCAGTGCCACAACCCAGAATATGTGACTCGAGAAAATCTTCTTGATATCTGAAGCCTTGAACTCTTCTTCCGAACCATCCTCGGCAGCCTTATCCTTGCCGAGCTGATGGTCAAACTTGGTATCAAGCACACAGAATACAGCATACGATACCAGGCCGACGCAAACCAAAGCAGCACAGAATGCAACAGGAGCAACGACTGTGCCCCAAGCGGCTGCAATCATGGGCGAAATCGAAAAGATGGCGAATACACCGATGCGGGCAATAGCCATTTCAAGACCCATAGCGAGTGCCATTTCCTTACCTTTAAACCACTTGGCTATGGCTTTTGATACTGTTGTACCGGCCATTTCACATCCGCAGCCAAATATCATGAAGCCGAGTGATGCCATCTTGGCGCTTGCAGGCATTGATGTCCACCACGAGTTGAGCCATGTCTCAAGACCTGTGCCGACCATCCAGTCACTGATACCATAAAGCTTGATGAGAGCACCGATAACCATCAGCGATGCCGACAGTAAGCCGGTGAAACGAATACCAGTCTTATCAAGAATAAAACCGGCGATAATCAGGAAGCCGCACACGTTGAGAATATACTCAGACGAACGGTATGTGCCGTACGCAGCCGAGTTCCAGCCGAGCTGGGGTTCAAGAAGGCTCTTCAGAGGAGCCATTACATCGACAAACATATAGGCAAAGAACATCATCAGCGCGATAAGCACCAACGCCGTCCAACGCGCCCAAGCCTTGTCGTTAAGATAGAGTTGAACTTGTTTAGTCATAATGTGTTATTATATAATAATGATTGATTGTAGCGATTTTTGCTGTCACAAAGTGCAAAATTAATGATTAATTTTGTATTTTAGCATTGATTTTAAGAAATTCATCATACATTAATTATATAATGGACAATATCACACTGCGTCACATAACATCGGCAACCGACCCCATGACGGGATATATCAACTCATTGTATCATGCCTCATTTCCTGAGGCCGAACGACGCCCCTGGGCCGCACTCATGCAACTTATCGGGCCTGACCCAATGCCATTCTTCAACCTCTATGCAGCTGTCACATCTGACAACAAGTTTGCAGGCTTTGTATCAACATGGCGGTTGCCCGACAGCCTCTATATAGAACACCTTGCAGTGGAGCCGACAATGAGATCAAATGGAGTAGGGGGTGCCATACTTGACACCGTACGTAATATGGCCAGCGACAAACCTGTGGTTGTCGAGGTCGAGTTGCCCGAGTCGAACGACGATGCCCCGCGACGTATCGCGTTTTATGAGCGACACGGCTTTAAGGCAATGGCTGACTTCGATTACTTCCAGCCACCATACGCTCCCGGATTACCTGACGTACAACTCATGCTCATGACAACACGACAGTTGCCCGATCCTGTCCGCTTCGTGATAATGTTACACACTATTGTATATAACCAGTAATACTATACCCGACAATGGCATTTCTCGACTCGCGCCCATACACGTTTGACCGCGTAGTACGCATACTTTTCTCTGTGGCTCTCGCTGCGGCTGTTGTTTACCTGCTTGATCTGCTCAAAGGCGTACTGCTGCCGTTCTGCGTGGCATGCCTCATTGCCTACATGCTTGAGCCTATTGTACAATTCAACCGCCGTTTCCTGCATACCAAAGGGCGCGTTATTGCCATCGCCCTCACGCTGCTCGAAGTATTGATCGTGGTAGGGGCACTCGGCTACTTTTTCATTCCGTCAATAATCAAAGAGTTGCACCAGATGGGTGACCTTGTGACTCGCTATGCCGATTCGGGTGAACTCAGGATTCCGTTTTTGCCCGATTCGTTTCACGACCTTATACGCAGCCACTTCGACCTGCGCAAGTTTGCCAACGAGCTGTCAAGCCACGACCTCCAGACAATTCTTGACAAGGGAGTTGACCTTATCAGCAACAGCGTCAACGTCATCATCAGCATCCTGGCATGGTTTATAGTGTTCCTGTATGTAATTTTCATAATGGCCGATTATGAGAGACTTATGCTCAGCTTCCGGCTCATGGTTCCGCCTAAATACCGCCGACCTGCTTATAAGATAGGCCGTGATATCAAGGCGAGTATGAATCATTATTTCCGTGGCCAGGCGCTCATCGCGCTCATTGTAGCCGTAATATATGCAGTCGGTTTTTCTATTGTAGGATTACCGCTCGGTATCGTTATCGGGCTTATGAACGGCGTGTTGTTCATGGTGCCATACTTCGTATATGTATCAATACTGCCCGTAACCCTCATGTGTATTGTCTACTCGGTTGATCAAAGTGTCGATTTCTGGACAATATGGCTCGAATGTGCATGCGTATATGCTGTTGCCCAAATAGTTGCTGATATCTTCCTGACACCTAAAATCATGGGTAAAGCCATGGGAATGAACCCGGCCATCATCCTGCTGTCACTCTCGGTGTGGGGTACTTTGCTCGGTTTCCTCGGCATGATCATAGCATTGCCGCTGACAGCTTTGCTTATATCCTATTACGAACAATATGTTATCAACCGACGCGACGGTACGTCGGCCAAGGAACGGCGATTGGCAGCCAAAACAATCGAAGATATATCAGAAGTAAAATCTTAACACAATTTAACAAATGGGGGGGGTAATAAAAGAAGTTAAAATTTAAATATTTTTTTGCTACCCGATGTAACTATTCGCGTACATTTGCGTCATATATGAGAGAACTGAAAATTTTTTGGTTCTCTCAACTATTTATTAACCTTTCATTCATTACATCAACCAATGTTCAGCAAAAGGTCATTCTGGTTTATACTTTTTATAGCCATGGCGCTTATAGTTATTGCCCGTGATGTCAAAGTCTCGGGACGATTACTCAACAACGACGGCGAGCCCGAAGCGTATGCCACTGTACGTATCTACAACGAGTCAGACACAACTCACGCAATAGCGGTAGGAACATCGACCGACGGCGGACAGTTCACACTACCTGTCAATGATGCCGGCAAATACCGTATCATTATTAGTGCGGTTGGTAAAAACGATCTTACCGCTCGTTTTGAAGTTGATGAGTCGACTCCTGCAATCGAACTTAACGATCTGACCCTCGCCGACCGGTCGATGGAGCTCGGAGCAGTCGAGGTGGTGGCACAACGCCCGTTAGTCACAAAAGAAATTGACCGTATAGGATATGACGTTCAGGGCGATGCCGAGGCTCAGACCTCAAACGTTCAGGACATCCTGCGTAAAGTGCCTATGGTGACCGTCGATGCTGACGGTACCATAAAAATCAACGGCTCATCTGACTTCAAAATCTACAAGAATGGCCGACCCAATAATACTTTCACCAGCAACGCAAAAGATGTGTTCAAAGCAATACCGGCATCAACAATCAAGAAGATTGAAGTTATTACAGACCCCGGCTCGCGCGAGGATGCCGAGGGTGTCGGCGCCATTCTTAATATCGTCACGATGCAGAACGCCGTGATAAAAGGTGTCATGGGATCGGCCGGCTTGAATTTCGACTCTCGGACATTCATTCCCAACCCTTATATATGGCTGACAACTCAGATCAATAAGGTGACATTTTCGGTTAACGGTGGTACGTTCTATTCGGGACATCGCAATTTCAAAAACCACAGTTCGTCAGAAATGACCTATGACGAGTCACGCAACACAATGCTAACCGATGGTTGGTCAGACTACAAAAAGAGTTCGGGTATGGGCGGATATATCTCGCTCGAAGGCAGCTATGACATAGACACTCTCAATCTTGTAACCGTCGAGTTATCGGGCTGGATGTTTAATCAAAAATATCCTCAATACAACCACACCGAGATGCTCGACCCCACAGGTGACCCAATCTACAGCTATAATACCTACACCCACGATACCAAATACCGATATACCAGTATCGACGGATCAGTAAACTATCAGCACTCTACACACCGCAAGGGTGAGACCGTTACACTCTCATACATGCTGTCGAGCAGCAATACCGATTCAAGGAGTAACCAGGATTTCTATGACCTCGTCAATCCGCTGTTCAATTACACCGGCATCAACAGCACCAATAACGCACTGTTCATGGAACACACCGGTCAACTTGACTGGACACGTCCGCTCAACGACCGCCACAAATTTGACGTGGGCGGTAAGTTCATCTACCGTCACAACGGCTCGGACGGTGACCGTATATATGTTTCTGAAAATCCGTTCAACACTCCCACCGACTACCGTCACACCATGTCGATCGGTGCTGCCTATTTTGACTGGCGTTCAAAATTCGGCAAGTTTACAGTTCGCGGTGGCCTGCGCTACGAGTTCTCACGCCTTACGTCTCACGACAAACTGAACGATGACAACAACTTCGCTGCCAACCTCAGTGACTGGGTGCCGATGGCGGCCGTCAACTACAACATCAGCGACGCTCACACAATCAAACTGTCTTATAACACACGTATCAGCCGCCCTGACATATATTCGCTCAATCCAACCGTAACGGTAACACCTACGAGCGTCAGCTACGGTAATCCCGACCTGGGCAGCGCACTGAGCCACACCATTACCCTCAATTATAACCTTATCCACCGCAAGATCAATGCCGACGCATCTATCTCATACCGCTTCAGCAACGACGGCGTTCATTCTATAACGTGGGTAGAGGATGTCGACGGTCAGGATATCACATACTCGACATACGGCAACATCGGTAAGAGCCGCCGACTGGCACTCAACCTGTATATGAACTGGATGATTACACCCAAGACATCGTGGATGGTCAACGGCCAGGTTGAGCGCAAATATTATTCTTATCCCTCGCCAGCAATATCGGCCTCTCGCTGGGGCGGGAACGGCTACACTATGATACGCCAGCAGCTGCCCTGGAAACTATCGCTCCAATTGTGGGGCTCGGTCTACACCGGCGGTCTCAACGGTGTGTATGGCTACAGTGTCTTCACGGCCTCAAACATCAACTACGGCATACGCTTCATGCGCAACTTCCTCAAGGAAGACCGTCTGCAAGTTAATGTCGGCGTGATGAATCCATTCGGGCCATATAGTGCCAAGTACATCTCGCGTACAATGAACTCGGGTGTGACAGGTGAATCAATCGTATATTATCAGAACCGATGCATGGTCGGGATAAACATTTCTTACCGATTCGGATCATTGAACGCTTATGTCAAGAAGACCAACCGCTCGGTATCAAACGACGACGTGTCGCGCAGCAAACCGAGCACCGGCGGGATGTAATTACAATATTAATAAATAC
>CAMWLW010000110.1 GCA_947175245.1 uncultured Bacteroidales bacterium | reverse complement strand
GTGCCCAGAACAGGACTCGAACCTGCACGCCTCGCAGCACTCGCACCTGAAACGAGCGCGTCTACCATTCCGCCACCTGGGCTTTTGTGGGTACAAAGATACTACGGTTTTGCGATTTGTGCAAGCGTTTGGGGGCTTTTTTGTCGGGTGGCGCTTGAATTTTTTTTATTCGGCTATGGTGATGAGGCGCAGCCGGGGCAGTGAGAGGCGTGCGCGCAGATACTGGGTGAGTTTCTGCTGTTGGGCGGGGTCGAGGGGTGTGCTGTAGCTCACGAGGGCGAGGTTGAGGGTGTCGGCCCGGCCGGTGGCGGTGTTGGCGCTGGTGGTGTGGGCTATGGCTATGTTGCTGATTTGGGGGTAGATGATTTTGAGCTCGGGGGCGACGGTGACGGCGAGGGTGTCGAGGCGTGTGGTCGAGGCGGCGAGGCGGCGCAGTGAGTCGATGGTGTGTTGCTGGCTGTTGATGGTGGCCTGGGTGATGGTGTACATGTCGCGGAGCATGGCGCTTGAGGTGCTGCGCAGGGCTTGGGTGCCGATGGCGTTGCTCTGGATGATGCGCAGGCGGGTGTTGTTGAGGTGGTAGTATTGTAGTTTGCCGTCCATGACTGTGAGCAGTGAGTCCTGGGGGAGTGCTTCGCCCATGAGGGTGACGGTGAGGGTGCGCTGTCCGTCGATGTTGTCGGTGTGGTATTTGACGACCTGGGTGGCGGGGAAGCGGAACTCGGTGTCGACGAAGCGTGAGCAGTTGTTGTTGTAGGCCTCGGTGGTGATCATGTTGTAGGTGAGGTAGATGGCGGGCATGACGGTGAGCATGGCGATGGTGTAGACGGTGTATTTGACGCGGCGGGCTCGGAGGGGGTTGGAGAAGTCGCGGTAGCTGTAGTTCATGAGCCTGACGCCGAGGGTGGTGGCGGTGGCGATGAAGATTGAGTTGATGAAGAAGAGGTAGAGGGCGCCGAGGAAGTAGTGGGGTTGCAGGGTGGCGAGGCCGTAGCCAACGGTGCACAGCGGGGGCATGAGGGCGGTGGCGATGGCGACGCCGGGGATGACGTTGCCTTTGACTTTGCTGCCGATGGCGAGGATGCCGGCGGCGCCGCCGAAGAAGCCTATGAAGACGTCGTAGATGGTGGGCGAGGTACGTGCCAGCAGCTCGCTGTGGCCTTCGTTGACGGGTGATATCATGAAGTAGATGCATGATGTGGCGACGCTGAAGGCGGTGGCCATCATGAGGTTGCGGAATGAGCGTTTGATGAGGTCAAAGTCGTGGATGCCGACGGCGAGACCGATGCCGATGATGGGGCCCATGAGGGGGGATATGAGCATGGCGCCGATGATGACGGCTGTGGAGTTGGTGTTGAGGCCGAGTGAGGCTATGAAGATGGCGACGATGAGTATGAGCAGGTTGATGCCGCGGAATGACACGCCGTCGCGTATGGTGGCTTCGGCCTCGGCCTGGGGCACGAGGAAGGGGGTGATGTTGAAGTAGCTTCTGAGATTTTGGCCGAACTTGCTGAATGTCGCCATCTTATTTGCCATAATTTGTATTTAATTCGGCCTGCGGTCGAGGTTTAGATGTTTAAAAGTTTAAAAGTTTAAGGGTTTAGTGGGTTTGAATCGGGGTGACTTTCATGTAGTCAATGTCAGGCATGCGTCGGCCTGTGGTGGTGTACAGGCGTATGGTGTTGGGGCCGGGATTGAGGGTGACGTCGAGTGTCTTGGTGGCGGCTGTGTTCCGGCTGCCTGAGTTGACGCTGACTTCACCGATGGTGGTGCCATTGACCTGGACGTCAAACGTAAGGTCTTCGTCGGACATACAGGCTATCGTGATCCTGTAATGGCCGCCTTGACGCGAGTAGACGTCGCGCCACTGCAGGTCGTTGTCGGGGCGCATGCCCAGCCACGTGGCCTTGGCGCCGCCCGATAGGGTCGGGCCTTCCTCGTATATACCTGACTGTGCGACCTGATTGTTCTCGAGTTCCTGATAGGCGGTGATCCATCCGGTCTCGGCCTCATAGAGTTGGCGTTCGTAGCGTTGGGTGCCTTCGAGTCGGTAAATACGTGTGCCGTGTGCCGGGACGGTGACTGTCATCGAGCCGGTCATCGGGCCGAGGTCGGTGTGCTCGAACAGGTCGCGCGCCTTGACCGGGCCGCCGAGGTTGACGTCAATGAAGTCGAGTGTCATCGAACGTACACTGTCGGTGGGGTTATAGAGCGCCACGGCGCGGGTGGTGCCGTGGAGGGTCTCCACGTCCTTGACGAGGATGTATGTGCCGTTATCCTGACTAACCACGTAGGCTTGCAGGGCGAGCGAGTCCTGGTTAATGGCTATGAGTTCTTTGTTGGAGAGCAATGCGAGCGCTGTCGGGCTGATGGTGGTGACGTCACAGCCTATGAGCAGGGGCGACGACATGATGCACCACATGCCGAAGTGGGTCTTGTCTTCCTCTTCGCTCATTCCGCGGCCTACCTCAAGCATGTCCATGTCGTTGAAGCCTCCCCGGCCGGCGTAGGCCGACAGGTAAAGATTCCGGGCTATAATTTTCTTGACAGCGTCCCATTCGGGATAAATGTCCCATGTCGTGCGCCACGATGATGCCACGTCGCTGACCCATGTGCCGGGATAGTTCCAGCGGCAGATGTTGTAGCGCACATCGTCACGGCCGGTGGCCTTGATAGCCTCGCCGATGGCGGTATAGCGCTCGCGTTCGTCAAGATCCAGGTGTTCGGAGTTCTGCCCCGGGTCGCCGCCACAAAAATCGACTTTGATGAAGTCAAATCTGAGTGTGGTTAACAGGTAGGCCATATCTTCACGGTCGTGAGTGTACAGGCCGGTGCCTGC
This sequence comes from uncultured Bacteroidales bacterium, assembly GCA_947175245.1. GTDB lineage: Bacteria > Bacteroidota > Bacteroidia > Bacteroidales > Muribaculaceae > JAAVFS01. Next base: position 5,099 of record CAMWLW010000110.1, on the reverse strand, counting down.
ACCGCCGGTGTCGTTATCATAGTATGACGCGCACGTATTGCGCCCGGCGTCAGAGTACGTGCCGGCCTTTAGTCCCAGCGAGTGTATGTAGTCGACCACGGGCTTCATGCCATCGGGAAAGCGCGTGAGATTAATCAGCAGCCGGCCCACGCTATCACGGCCATTGAACGCGCCGTCGTCAATGTTGACATATAGATAGCCGGCATCTTTCAGCCCATTGGCTGACATGGCGGCAGCCTGTGACTTGATAAGGTCGGCGCTGATGTTGTTGCGATAGGTGTTCCACGAGCTCCAGCCCATGGTCGGAGTCTCGACTGCCCACGCCGAGAGGGCTGCGAGCAGAGTCAATGTTACTGACAATAGGGTTTTCATAGTCGCCTGATATCAGTAGTTGAGGTCGTGAAGGAGCTGGCGTATGCGCTGGTAGGTAGTGATGCGGGTGGGTACCAGGGGCAGGCGCAGCTCGTTCTCGATCAGACCCATAGCGTTGAGCAGACATTTAACGCCGGCGGGGTTGCCGTCGACAAACAGCAGGCTGAACAGCTCGGTGAAGCGGTGGTGAATCAGGAGCGCTTTCTCAAAGTCGCCGGCCAGCGCCAGCCTTACCATGCGCGAGAACTCTTTGGGGAAGGCATTGCCCACCACCGAGATAACGCCCACGGCGCCGAGGGTGATGAGGGGGAAGGTGATGCCGTCGTCGCCCGATATGACCATGAAGTCGCGGGGTTTGCGCTTGATGATGTCGTCCATCTGGTTGATGTTGCCCGATGCCTCCTTGATGCCGATGATGGTGCCGGGGTGATCGTTGGCGAGGCGCAGGGTGGTCTCGGCGGTCATGTTCACGCCCGTGCGGCCCGGCACGTTGTAGAGTATGATGGGCAGCGGCGATGCCTCGGCGATGGCGTGATAGTGCTGGTAGATGCCCTCCTGTGACGGCTTGTTGTAGTAGGGCACGACCGACAGGATGGCGCTGAAGGCCGAGAGGTCGGTCGTCGTGATGCGTCTGATGACGTCGGCCGTGCAGTTGCCTCCGATGCCTATGACCAGTGGCACGCGGCCGTTGACGCGGTCAATGACGAAAGCTCTCACCTCGGCCTGCTCCTCGGCCGTCAGAGCCGGGGTCTCGGCAGTGGTGCCGAGCACCACGATATAGTCGACCTGATTGCTTATCTGATATTCGATAAGACGGGTCAGGGCTTCAAAGTCAATCGATTTGTCGGCCTTGAAGGGGGTTATCAGGGCTACGCCCATGCCTGTGAGATTGATTCGCGCCATAGTGTTACTGATATCTATAGTGCAAAATTACTAAAATTTTTGAGAGTACGGTTATAAAATGGGGCGATATATCAACGTGCAGGCATTGTCGGGAATGAAAAGTGTGCGTGCCGTCTCCTCGATTTCGTCGCGGGTTATCGAGCGGTAGGTTCGGACAGTGTCACCGGGCTTCTCGCCATGCATCACGGCCAGGGCGAGAGTCGAGGCGCGCCGCGCAAAGTGTATGTTGGAGTAGGTGTACTGTGCCTCGTACTTGTTTTTGGCGCGTTCCACCTCGTGGCCGGTGACGCCGTTGGTCACGAGGTGGCCGATGAGGCGGTCGATAGTCTCGATGGCACGGCTCTCGGCGTCGTCGCCGTTGGTGCTGAGCCGGGCGTCGACAATCAGCAGGCCGGGCTCTTCCGAACCAAGAATTGACGCGTCGAGCTCGGTGAACAGCTCGTTGTGCAGCAGTTCACGCTCGAAACGCGACGACTTGCCGTTTGACAGTATGTCGGTGATGGCGTCGGCCGCATAGTATAGGCGTGTGCCATAAGCATCCATCCTGTAGGCTCGCGTCACGGCGGTGTGTGGCACGTGTCCCGACACTGTCAGCGAGCGGGCGCCGTTGGGCATCGGCTCGGTGGCGTATGTGCGCGGCTTGACCGGGCGCGACGGTATGTCGGACATCCAGCGTTCACACAGCTCGCGGCACCGCTCGGCCGATATGTTGCCGGTCACGGCCAGCACGGCGTTTGACGGCGAGTAGTGGTCGGCGAAATACTCGCTCACGTCGGCCGCCGTCACCCTCTCCAGGTGCTCGGGACTCACGCCGATTACAGGCCAGCGGTAGGGATGGACACTGTAGGCCAGTGAGCGCAGGTGGTGAAACAGGTCGCCGTAGGGGCGGTTGAGGCATTGCTGTTTGAACTCCTCGATGACTACCGAACGCTGCACGTCGATATTGGCCGGCGTGATGATGGGCGCGAGCATGCGGTCGCTCTCGATGCGGAATGCTGTCTCGACATTAACGGCCGGCAACATCTCATAGAAGCAGGTGAAGTCGTTGCTCGTCCACGCGTTGCTCACGCCGCCGGCACGCTGCAGCTCGCCGTCAAAATCGGCCACATGGGCCGACCCGCTGAACATCAGGTGTTCGATAAGATGGGCCAGGCCGGTAAGCTCGGGCCGCTCGTCGCGCGCGCCGGTGTTATATAACAAGTTTAGCGCCACCATGGCGGTAGCGCTATCCTGTTGGTGAATTACCCTCAGGCCGTTGGCGAGGGTGAATGTTGTGTACTCGTGGGTCACTTGACAACGGTAGCTTTGATAATCCTGATGTCGTCCTCGGGGCGATCCTGGCGGTCGGTCGCGGCCTGCTGGATGGCGTCGACAACGTCCATGCCGTCAATTACCTCACCAAACACGGTGTACTGTCCGTCGAGGTGGGGAGTGCCTCCGACGGTGGTGTAAGCCTCACGCTGCGCGGCAGTGAGACCCGGGGCACGGTCGGCCTCAGCCTCGGCGGCGGCCACCAGCTGGTCACGCAGGGCGTTCAGGCCCTCGGTGTCCTTGGCACGCGACATGGCCATAATCTGGTCGCGGTTCTCGGCACGCAGGCGCTGGAAAATCTCGTTGATGCGGCCCACACGCAGGCTCTTCTCGAGCTGATTGAGTGTCGAGCCGTTGTACACCTGTCCCGTTACTATATAGAACTGTGAGCCCGACGAGCGGCGTTCGGGGTTAACCTGGTCGCCCTGACGTGCGGCAGCCAGAGCGCCGCGCTTGTGGAAGTGGGCCGGGTAGACAATCTCGGCCGGCAGCGTGTAGTCGGGGCCGCCCATGCCAAGCATCTTGCCCTTGGGAGCCTCACGCGAGTCGGGGTCGCCGGCCTGTATCATGAAGTCCTTGATGACGCGGTGGAACAGGGTGCCGTCATAGTAGCCCTCGTTCACGAGCTTAACAAAATTGTCGCGGTGGGCGGGAGTGTCGCCATAGAGCAGTACGCTTATGTTACCCGCCGAGGTCTCTAAATTGACGGTAACATTGGTCGAGTCGTTGGTCATAGTGTCTGAATCCTGATTATTGGTTGTTGAGGTTTTGCTGCCACATGCCACAAACGATAGCGCGGCGACAGCAGCCATAAGTATTTTCTTCATTTTAGAGTGAATTTTGGGGGTTGAGGCGTTTTTCGATACGGCGGAAGTTGTCGTCGGTGGCACGGAGCTCGGCGGCATGCTCCCGATAGTCGGCGCCATAGACACCCTCGAGCAGGTCGGGCAGATAGCGGTGTTCGCGATCCTTGTCTATAGCGGCAGCCACCAGGCGGTCGATAGCCGGCTTGAAACCATCCTTGTCGATAGCCGACAGATAGCGAGCCGCGCTCGAGATAAACTGACCTGTCAGGTCAACCTTAATCATATTGTCGATAAGGAACCCGATGCAGTCGTCACACGAATCGATATGATTAGCGATGTATTCGTAAGTCAGCAGACCGTCAGGGTCGGCGGCGAGCCGTTTTTTAGATTCTTCGTTCATAAAAATGACATAATTAAAATTATCAACGGCAAAGATACAAATAACGCCCGAACTCGCCAAAGCCTCACCCCGCGATTATCTTCCCGCCCCTCAAAACTCCCCCAAATATGCCGGCTATACCGATATATCCAGACACCAAGCGAGGCGCTGTCATCACGACGCGCCTCGCTTGATAAACCAATCATTATCACATTATATCTTTAAGAAATAGAAACTCTCTTTCTTTGTTGCTTTGTGATATTATAACACACCGGGCGGCGAAATGGTTCACCGGGTGTGCTAATTTTTTTTGCGGGTGTGGTCGTTGCGGAGCTTGATGATGACGATGATGATGCTGGCGACGGTGGTTATGAGGTTGGTCACGAACAGGGGCCAGTTACCGGTCATGGCGCCCTGGATGACGAAGAAGACGCTGCCGAGTCCGAGCATGATGAATGTGGGCATGGCGATGGCGTCGGTCTGCCGTGTCTTGATGGTGTGAAATGCCTGTGGCACGTAGCCGCATATCATGCAGATGGCTGCGGCGGTTCCTATTATATTAATCCATAAATCCATAGTAGTATTGTTTTGCGTGTTTTGTTATTTCAACACTTGAGTATATATAACAGTTCAGGACGGTCATCACGATCGCCCTGAACTTCATGTAAGTATTTATTTTAGATGGTGTATTTATTTACTGAAGTAGTATTGCAATACGTCACGGGCGGCGATGAATGAGCTGAGCCGGTTGTCGAGGACGGCGGCTTCGCGCTGGGCGAGCATGGCTTCGATCTCGGGGTTGTTGTAGAACCGGCTGCGCAGTTGTTCATCGATTGTTTCGTACATCCAGTAGCGGGCTTGTTCGCGGCGGCGGCGCTCGAAGTAGCCGTTGGCGATGACATAGTCAAAGTATCGGTCGATCATGTCCCAGACTTCGGGTATGCCGAGCTCGAAGTAGCCTGAGTAGGTGAGCACTTCGGGGCTCCAGCCCGATGCTGTGGGGGGGAACAGGCGCAGGGCGCTCTTGAACTGGGCCTGGGCGAGACGGGCGCGGTCTATGTTGTCGCCGTCGGCTTTGTTGATGACGATGCCGTCGGCCATCTCCATGATGCCGCGTTTGATGCCCTGGAGCTCGTCGCCTGTGCCGGCGAGCTGTATGAGCAGGAAGAAGTCGACCATCGAGTGGACTGCGGTCTCGCTCTGGCCTACACCGACGGTCTCGACGAAGATGTTGTTGTAGCCGGCGGCTTCACACAGTACGATGGTCTCGCGGGTCTTGCGGGCTACGCCGCCGAGCGAACCGGCCGAGGGGGAGGGGCGTATGAATG
>CAMWLW010000109.1 GCA_947175245.1 uncultured Bacteroidales bacterium | reverse complement strand
ATCAGGAGATCACCTGCGCTCGGGGGCATAATAATCTTAGAGGTAGTTGTCTGTAAGACACCCTGGGCGGCACGTACTACAGGAGCGGCGGCAGCGGCGGCGGCTCCCATCATGGCCATACTTTTCAAAAATTGACGACGATCGGTCATAGCTTTCTAATATAAGAGAGATAATTAATTGATTATTCGATATTTATTTCTACACTCTGATTTGTTTACATCTTAACACGCGCGAGACCTGAATCTCTTGACACGTATTATCACGCAAATATAATGAAGATTTTTAATATTACATAAGGTTTTTGAAAATTTTTTGAAATATCGACAGGATTTATCCAAAATTTCGCAAAAGCACTCCATCCCTTGAGTGGACGAAACCAATTTTTTCGCTCCATTAAGATTGTTTAACATCGGTGGGCAGCCTTTTAAACAACCTCGTGTTGTATCTTTGCCATGTCAAATAAACAACACTAACTTTTAATTAAATTCTTCACATCATGAATCACACACTACGACAGCGCAACATCGACTTTATGAAAGCCGTGCGCACCGCATGCAACAACTGGAGCGGTTATCCCGACCCTACCACAAGACAAATCATCCGCTACGTGCTCACCGTGCCCGCGCCAAGGTTCTATGTAAAATTCGAGACAGCCTATAGAGTTCTTACCCGCATCGAGCACGGCGGGCTGCCCGCCAATGTCAACAAACAGCGCCGCCAGATGTGGGTCGACATCGCCGCGCTCGTTTTCGGCTACATGAAAACTCACCCCGGGTGTTCATTGGGACAGGCTCTTATACAAGTATTGGAGAATGAGACAGCCCCGTCATTCTATATGACCGAGTGGTCGGCACGCTCGCTCTACTACAATCTCATAGGCAAGGTACATGAACAGGCCGCCTGAGGCAATCATAAACATTTAAATCACACACAACAATGGAACATACAGTATCAATTTCACCCGAACTCATCAGAGCCCGTGTCAAGGCCACATCGGCACTCCACGCCTACATGAACAACCCCGGCCTGCGCTACCTAAACGACGATGACGACCCGGCACTCAACCAGGCTATGACATTCGCCTTCACCAACGCCATGATACATCTGTCACACTGGGTCGGTAACTACACAGTCTCTCCCACCGATTTCAACCGTCAACCCGACAGCTCGTTATCACTGTCGGCCGACTTTTCGGTAGATAATACCGGGGCCATAAACTGGACGCTCGTCACGGGCGCGCTCAACGAGTACATAGCCGATTACATCATGAGCGAGCTTTGGGCACATTGTCAGCTCGGCAAGATTTATTCGCAACGCGCGGCCGAGTCACTGGCGAGACTGACCGAATGTTTCACCTTGCCGGCTACCGGAGCGCTCCCTCGCATCGCCCGCACCATCTGACCAAATCACAGAGAATATGCCACCTCTCCACGTCTGCCCCACTCGTCCCCGGCCTCGCGCCCGTGAATCATAATTGTGCATCGTGCATCGTGCATCGTGCATTGCATTACGGCTCGGGAGCCGGCTCGAGGTCAGGCAGGAAATCATACGTCACCCTGTGCAGGAACAACGCCTCGGCAGGCATCGACGTGCCCGCCGCACAGCGGTCTTTGCAAGCTATTATACGCTCGAACCCCTCGACATCGATCTTGTGGCGCCCCACATCGACAAGCGTACCGACCACCGCGCGGACCATATTGCGCAGAAAACGGTCGGCCGTGATGACAAAACAATACCGCCCCGGGCCCCACGGCTCCCAACGGGCATCAGTCACCCGGCATATATTGGTCTTGGCATCGGTATGCAGCTTGGCAAACGACGTGAAATCATCTACCTGCATGAGCAGCTCGGCAGCCCGGTTCATCAGGTCAAAGTCAAGCGTCGCCGGTGCCTTCCACACCGTCGGGTATAGAAACGGATTTTTCTCAGTGACAGCATGATAATGATACGTGCGCGATGTCGCATCAAAACGGGCATGCGCCCCCTCGGGCACGTCATGTATCGCACTGACCGCGATATCCTTGCCCACAATCGAGTTGACACCCCTCACCAACGCCTGTTTATCAACATCGGGGGCCGCGTCAAAGTGCGCGAGCATCATCGACGCATTAACCCCGGCATCAGTACGCCCGGCGCCTACAATGGGCGTCGGGTGTCTCAGCACCTTCCCCAGCGCATCCTCGAGCACCGACTGCACCGACACGGCATTGGGCTGTGACTGCCAGCCGTGATAAGGCGCGCCGCGATAGGAAAGCTGCATGAAATAACGCATGTCCGGCCCGTGATTATCAGTTACGCTCCAGATAGGTATAGCCATACAGCCCCGAGCGATAGTTGCTCAGGAACTCCCTGCCCTCCTCGGGCGTGATCTTGCCGGCCTTCATCGAGCTTGTCACCCACGTCTCGACATTGCGCACGAGCTTCTTGGGATTAAACTGCACGTAATCAAGCACCTCGGCCACAGTCTCGCCGTCAATTATGCGGTCAAGCTCATAGCGGTCCTTGTACACATCAATGTGCACCGCGTTGGTATCGCCGAACAGGTTGTGCATGTCACCGAGTATTTCCTGGTAGGCACCCACAAGGAACACACCGAGATAATACGGCTCACCGGGCTTTATCGCGTGGACAGGCAGCGACGATGCCGTGCCGTGGTCGCTCACAAAGCTCGCTATCTTGCCGTCGCTGTCACATGTCATGTCCTGTAACGAAGCTGTGCGGGTAGGCTTCTCGTCAAGACGCGATATCGGTATGATGGGGAAAACCTGGTCGATGGCCCACGAGTCGGGCAGCGACTGGAAGAGCGAGAAATTACAGAAGTATTTGTCGGGCAACAGCTTGGCGATTTTGCGCAATTCCTCCGGCGGATGCTTCATATTCTGAGCCATCTCGCCGACCTCACGTGCTATCGACCAGAACAATTTCTCGACCAGGGCACGCGTCTTGAGATCGACAATACCGAGGCTGAACAGGTCGAGTGCCTCCTCTCTTATCTGCAACGCGTCGTGCCAGCTCTCGAACAGCGACGTGCCGTTGAGCTTGTCCCAGATGTCGTACAGCTCGCGCACGAGCTCATGGGCATCGGCCGGAATCTCCTCGGTATCTTTCATCGCCGGCAGCGATGTCGTCTCGAGCACCTCGGTTATGAGCACCGAGTGGTGGGCCGTGAGCGAGCGGCCGCTCTCGGTTATGATATTGGGCTGAGGCAGGTTGTTTTTCTCACAGGCATCGACAAGCGAATAGACGGCATCGTTGGCATATTCCTGTATCGAGTAGTTCATCGAACTCTCGCTCGACGAGTTGCGCGTGCCGTCATAGTCCACACCCAGGCCACCGCCTATGTCGACAAACTCGACATTGAACCCCAGCTTTGACAACTGCACATAGAACTGCATCGCCTCCCTGAGCGCGTTCTTGATGCGGCGTATCTTGGTCACCTGGCTGCCTATGTGGAAGTGTATCAGCTTCAGGCAATTCTTCAGCCCGCGCTTCTCCATGAAGTCTATCGCCTCGAGCAGCTCGGTCGAGTTCAGGCCAAACTTCGACTGGTCGCCGCCGCTCTCTTCCCACTTGCCCGAGCCCGACGATGACAGCTTGATACGTATGCCCACATTGGGCTCGATGCCGATTTTGTCGGCCAGCTGGGCTATCAGTTTCAGCTCGTTCAGCTTCTCGACCACGAGATATATGCGGCGGCCCATCTTCTGGGCCAGCAAAGCAAGCTCAATGTAGTTGGCATCCTTGTAACCGTTGCATATAATCAGCGCATCCTCGACTATATTGGTGGCGAGCACAGCGTGAAGCTCGGGCTTGGAGCCGGCCTCGAGGCCTATGTTGAACTTCTTGCCGTGAGTCACGATCTCCTCGACCACGGGACGCATCTGGTTGACTTTGATAGGATATATCAGAAAATTCTCGGCAGTATAGTTATACTGCTCGGCGGCACGTTTGAAACAGCGCGAGATCTTCTCGACACGGTTATCGAGTATGTCGGGAAATCTCAGCAATACAGGAGCCGTGATGTCACGCACCTGCAGTTCGTCCATCACTTCCTTCAGGTCGACCGACGCATACCCCTCACGCGGAGTCACGACCACATGACCGCGGTCGTTGATCGAAAAATACTGCCGGCCCCAGCCGTTGATGTTGTACAGCTCAGCGCTGTCCTCAATACGCCATTTTCTCATCTAAGAATTTTACTATATATATATTAATGTGTATGTAGAGATTTTTATTTCACCAGTACCCGGCGGGCAAAGTCGCCCGACACGACTATATACAGCCCCCTGTCGAGCTTTATCGACGTCTCGCCTGCGCCGAGGCGGCCGTCAAAACGTGTCACGCCGTCGATGCCGTACACCTGGAACTCATCGCCGTCATGGCTGTTCTCGATCACAAGCTCGCCGCCGCGGCAGTAAGCGTCCCACGAGTGATAATACAGCTCGGCCACCGAGCCGACGCCCGAATATCCCGAAGCCTCGATATTGTCGATAAGCACGCGTCGGCCCGCCGTCTTGTGAAGTCTCAGATAAAGTGCACCCGGTTTATTCACGGTCACTGTATATTTATTGTAGCTGTCGCCTGTAACGGTGACACTGCCGGCCGCAGTCCAGTTGCTGCCGTCGGTCGAATATTCGACATTAATCTTTGCGTCGGCATCCTTGGGCCACAGGTTAGCCATGAACGACACCGTGCCGATACCGCCTGCAAGTGGCGACGCCGTTGCGATCGAGCCCTCGGCCTTAGTGCCGAAACAGCACACCCAGGCGCCGTCGTATGCCTTCGCCCGGTCACGCTCATCGATAGCCACATTGACTATGTTCCACAACATCGTGTTGCCCTGATATGTGCCGTCGGTGTATGCGGCCGCCTTGTTGCCCGACTCAAAGTCCTCAAACAGCGAGGACTCAGAAGCGACAAGGCCACGCACCTCGACATCGTCATTGACATAGTCACCGGCGCGCGCAACAATATCGGTCATATAGCTACCCTCGGCAGCAGCGCCCAGCCGCATGTAAACACGCTCCTCACCCTCGGCGAGAGTGACTTTCTGACTCCACTGCGCCTTGTCGACCGACAGCTCGAACGGTTTGGCAACCGACAGCTCGATGTCGCCTGCTATGTTCTCTATGTCAAGCAGCAGCTCGGCCACTTCGCTGGGCTCACCGGGCGCAGTGACAAAATCGAGCTCGCCGTCAAACAGGAACTGAATCGACGGTATCGGCGTCGCCGTGGTCACCTCTATGACATTGGACGTCTCGCCATCGTATGACAGCGTGTATGAGTAATGTGCTCCCGGCTCGAGCCCGGTCACGAGGTACATTTCGTCTTCGGCCGGGACATTGACAGGATAACCCTCGACGGCCACGCCGTTGAGATACAGCATGAAACTGTACATTGCACCGTCACCGTCGACATTGCACCAGTGGGCCACAAACGAGTCCTCGCTGATGTCGGTAGCGCTCGTTGCCGGCAAGCCACTGACAGCTCGCGCGGTGAGAGCGACAGCCACCTTAGCCTTACCTGATGTGAGTGTGAGCACGCCGCTGCCGTTAGCCTCGGTAGCGCTCACATATCTGACCGACACAGCGGCGCGACCGTTGTTGACCATGTCGGCCGACAGTGTCATGGCGCTTACACTGAACCCGGCGCCGCTCACGCTGACACTTACAGCCTCCGTGAGCCCCGTGCCCTTCACCGGCACCGTAACCGAGCGCTCTATGCCAAGGCCGGTGACACCTACATCGATGGTCGCGCCGTTGACTGGCGACGTTAACACCGGGTCGACCTCGCCGCCGGGCGCCCAGCCCTGGCCCTGCTTGTCGCCCCATATATACTCCACCAGCTCGGGGTGGTCAATGAACGGGTTGCGGTTCTTCTGGTGTTTGTACACCGCGTCATTGCGGTCAGTCTCCTTCTTGCTCACCGGGTCCTGGCGATGCCACTTCAGCAGCAGATTGAGCGCCCAGCTGCTGAAAGCCGGGTAATTATTCTTCGCCAGCATGTCCGAGTTCCAGTTGGCTATCCTGTCATTATAGCAGGCAGCCATATAGAAATATGACCGCGCAAAGTCACCCTTGTACTGGTCGTCGGGCTCGAACACCTTGCCGTTGTACCCCGGGAATGTCGACGTGCCGAAACGTCCGAGCGCCTTTACATTGCCGTTCGACGCCAGTGTCGTGCCGCCCGAGCACTCGCCATACGGGAAATTGCTGCGCTGGCCGTTCACCTTGCCGTCGGTCGGATAGATGTGGAACGCATCACTCATCATCGGCGACGCGTCGTTAAACCAGCTCTTCGGGAACGAGTGCTCCCTGTTTATACAGTCACCCACATTCTTATAGTTGCCACAGCGCTCCTTGCCCACGACCCACTCCTTGGTCGAGTACATGTCCCACACCGTGCCGTTGGCACGCACGTCCGACGTCTGGTAAACAGTCCACAAACCGTCATAACCCACATTCGTGTGGCTGCCTATTACCGAGTGAAGAGCCTGCAGCAGCGTTTTGCCCGACTTGCCCTCACACGACTGGTAATAGTTTGACGGCTCGGCACCAAAGACAGCCAGAGTCGCCACGATCAATGATTGGAATACTATAGAGAATCTTTTCATGCAAATAAAGTAATCTTCAAAAAAAATCATTTGTGAAAAATGCGTGTAAAATTACAATAAATCAACGAAAAAAACGAGGCACAAACCTTAAAAATCCATATAATTCGGCTATCTTTGCCAAATAAGCAATATTTACCATTAATTCATCAGCTATGGACTCTTACAACACCCCCGCCTACAACAGCAAGATGCTCAAAGTCATCTTCGGCGGCTACGTCCTCGTTGCCGCGCTCTCATGCCTGTTCGCCATCTTCCAGAACGAGGTCTTCCATCTCAACCACATCCTTAGCATGAGCTTCAGTTACTCCATGAAACTCATAAGCATCTTCTTGGTAGGTTGGGCCGCCATCGCGGGCAAACGCTTCGGCATCAACGCCCTTGGCCGCGTCGGCGCCTGGGTAACATTCTTCTCACTACTCTTAATCAACGGCATCATTATCTACCGGCAATTCTTGTTTATGGATATAGATTTCGATTACCATGAATCAATGACCATACTTAACATCCTGAATATTATAACCACGTCATTAGGATTTATCATCTCTGCCGGCCTAACCCTGATGGCTATCGGCAGCAAGCTCAAGATCTTCCCGATGATTGCCTTCGCTGCTACAATCTGGGCCGCCGATATCCTTGGATTAGCCTATATGTTTTTGGGTTACACCTATTTCCTCACCTACTTGATTTCCGAGCTCGTCATCTACACAGCCACAGGCATCATCATCCTCCGCACCCCCACCCGCGAGTAACAATTGAATAAACTAAATAAAAGAAGCGGCGGTGATAGTCCCGAGGGATTTCACCGCCGCTTTAAGCGTGTTATGTGCGATTTATCAGCGCCTTATGCCTCGAGGGGCTTAACGTTGATGAACTGACGGCCGTTCTTGCCCTGTGTGAATACAACAGTGCCATCAACAAGTGCATAGATGGTGTGATCCTTGCCCAGGCCTACATTCAGACCGGGATGGTGAACAGTGCCACGCTGACGCTTGATGATATTGCCGGCTTTAGCGAATTGACCGCCGAAAATCTTAACACCGAGTCGTTTGCTCTCCGACTCACGTCCGTTCTTAGAACTACCTACACCTTTCTTATGTGCCATTTCTTTAAGATTTTAGGGGGTTATGCAACTACGTCTTTAATCACTACCTGGGTGAAGAACTGGCGATGGCCGTTTTTACGACGATAGCCTTTGCGACGCTTCTTCTTGAAGACGATCACTTTATCACCTTTCACGAGGGGACGCTTTACCTCGCAAACTACTTTTGCTCCTTCAACGGTAGGAGCACCTACCTTAACGGCACCGTCGGCGTCTACGAGCAGAACGCGGTCAAACTCTACAGTATCACCTTCCTTCTTCTCGTCGCCGAGATAATGAACATACAAGAACTTGCCGGCCTCAGCCTTGAACTGCTGTCCTTGAATTTCAACAATTACAAACATTTGTTATTTAAGTGTTTATAGTTAACATCCGCCGGGCGGGCGAGACATCCCGGGAGACTCCCTCCACTTATTCGGGCCCTGACGGCAT
>CAMWLW010000108.1 GCA_947175245.1 uncultured Bacteroidales bacterium | reverse complement strand
CAAAGTTAAGGTAAAACACTGTAAAATCAAACACACGATAGAACAAAAGCTATTGTATTTTGTTAAAAGTGATAAAAAGACACATAATAAAATTGACACACAAAATATATTCATACTATGAACTTCAATAATTTCACTATCAAATCGCAAGAGGCCATTCAGAAAGCGGTTGAATACACCCGCTCGGCCGGGCAACAGGCTATCGAACCTGTTCATTTGCTCAAAGGAGTCATCACTGAGGGAGACTCGCTTGTGAAATTCATTTTCCAGAAAGTCGGTGCCAATCTGCCTGTTGTCGAGCAGAATATCGACCGTGAGATACAGGCGTTGCCTCGTGTAAGCGGCGCCGAGCCCTATCTGAGCCGTCAGTCGAATGATGTGCTCCAGAAGTCGGTTGATATCGCCAAGAAGATGGGCGATGAGTATGTCTCGCTCGAAGCCATACTGCTGGCTATATTTGATGCCGGTGGTCAGGCATCGACCATATTGAAAGACTCGGGTCTCACCGAGAAGGAGATGCGTGCTGCCATCGAGGAGCTGCGCAAGGGTAAGAAAGCTAACGATCAGAGCGCCGAAGATACATATAACGCTCTCAGCAAGTATGCTATCAATCTGAACGAGCGAGCCCGCACGGGTAAACTCGACCCCGTTATCGGCCGAGACGACGAGATAAGACGTGTGCTTCAGATTCTGAGCCGACGCACGAAGAACAACCCTATGCTCATCGGTGAGCCCGGTACAGGTAAGACCGCTATTGCCGAAGGTCTTGCACAGCGCATTGTGCGCGGTGATGTTCCCGAAAATCTGAGATCCAAGCAGATATTCTCACTCGATATGGGTGCTCTTGTAGCAGGTGCCAAATACAAAGGTGAGTTTGAGGAGCGACTCAAAGCTATTGTCAACGAGGTTACCCAGAGTGACGGCGAGATAATACTCTTTATCGATGAGATTCATACACTCGTCGGTGCCGGCAAGGGTGAGGGTGCTATGGACGCTGCCAATATTCTGAAGCCTGCACTTGCCCGTGGCGAGCTTCGTAGTATCGGTGCCACGACACTCGACGAGTATCAGAAATATTTTGAGAAAGATAAGGCACTTGAGCGTCGTTTCCAGAAAGTCATGGTTAACGAGCCTGACGAAATGAGTGCCATAGCCATTCTGCGTGGCTTGAAAGAGCGTTATGAGAACCACCATAAGGTTCGTATCCGTGACGAGGCGATTATCGCGGCCGTTCAGTTGAGCGAGCGTTACATCACCGACCGTTTCCTGCCCGATAAGGCTATCGACCTGGTTGATGAGGCCGCATCAAAACTGCGACTCGAGATTGACTCGGTGCCCCAGGCTCTCGACGAGATATCGCGTATGATTGCTCAGAAAGAGATTGAGCGCGAGGCTATCAAGCGCGAGGGTGACAAGGAGAAAGTCAAGGAAATCGAGAAAGACCTTGCCCAGTTACGCGAGGAAGAAAACGAGTACACAGCCAAGTGGAAAGCCGAGAAAGATCTCATTAACCGTATCCAGCAAAATAAGATTGATATTGAGCAACTCAACTTCGACGCCGAGCGTGCTGAGCGTGAGGGTGATTATGCAAAGGTTGCCGAGATACGCTATAGCCGTATTCAGGAAAAGGAGAATGAGAATAAGCAGATTCAGGAGCAGCTCAAGATAATGCAGGGCGAAAAGGCTCTAATCAAGGAGGAGATCGATGCCGAGGACATTGCCGATGTTGTGTCGCGCTGGACCGGAATACCTGTCAACAAGATGGTTCAGAGCGAGAAGGAGCAGCTACTCCATCTCGAGGAGGAACTCCACGGCCGTGTCATAGGTCAGGACGAGGCTATCCAGGCTATCGCCGATGCTGTGAGACGTTCGCGTGCCGGCCTTAACGACCCGCGACGTCCTATCGGCTCGTTCATCTTCCTGGGCACTACCGGTGTCGGTAAGACCGAGCTGGCTAAGGCGCTTGCCGAGTACCTTTTTGACGATGAGAACATGATGACCCGTATCGATATGAGTGAGTATCAGGAGAAGCACGCAGTATCACGACTTGTCGGAGCGCCTCCCGGATACGTCGGCTATGACGAGGGCGGTCAGCTCACTGAGGCAGTGCGTCGTAAACCTTATTCGGTTGTCCTGTTTGATGAGATCGAGAAAGCACACCCCGATGTGTTCAACATCCTGCTGCAGGTACTTGATGATGGCCGACTCACTGACAACAAGGGCCGTATGGTCAACTTCAAGAATACCATTATCATCATGACCAGCAACATGGGGTCTAATGTCATACGCGAGAACTTCGAGAAACTCACCCCCGAGAACCGCACCGAAGTTGTCGAGTCGACAAAGACACAGGTGCTTGACATGCTGAAGCAGACCATCCGTCCCGAGTTCCTGAACCGTATCGATGAGATAATCATGTTCACGCCTCTTAATCAGAACGAGATTGAAGAGATTGTCGGTCTGCAGGTCAAGGGTATTCAGCGCATGCTTGCAGCCAATGGCGTCACACTCGAGGTTACACCGGCAGCTATACATTACCTTGCCGAGGAGGGTTATGACCCCGAGTTCGGTGCCCGACCTGTTAAGCGTGTCATCCACCGTATGGTTCTTAACCGCCTGTCAAAAGATATTTTGGCTCAGACCGTCGACAAGGATAAGCCCATTATAATTGATGCGGTCAACGACGAGTTAATTTTTAGCAATTAATGTTTGTCGATGTGAACAAAACGTATTATGACGGCGTTTTAATAATGTAATGAAACTAATATCAACTAATACTAAAAACACACAGTCATGAAAAAGTTATTTTATTTATTACTGGCGTTACCTTTGTTGAGTCTCGTATCGTGCAGCGATGACGATGATTTACCCAACGTTGAGGTGATTGCAACATTTGAGGGAGGCACACAGGTAGGCGATGTCTACTATGTAGTGCAGGGTGACGAGTTCCAGGTTACCGGCGTTAATCTCGTTAATCACGGTGACAAGGAAGCTACACTCGGTGGCGTTCGCTATTTCTGGGATTACATGCCTATCGGCACCACAATCACAGCGCCCTATGCACTTAACATCTCGACAGCCGAACTTCCCGTCGGCAGCCATCTGCTCACGGCCGAGATGCCTATCTATGCTGTAGGATACTCGATGTGCACCGGTTATATGGCTAAGAAAGTCCAGATTGTAGCCGAGGCTGAGGATATTCCTACCGTCGATACTCCTGTTGACTCCAACGTCAGGGCTGATGTTCAGACCAACAATACTAACGATAAATAAATCTATAACAACACTTTTTTGGGGCGGGGCGTCCGGTCAACTGTTGGTTGACAGAGGCGTCCCGCCTTCTTATGCTCTATACCGAACAATATTTTGAATACCGATGGCGTTATACGTATAAATATTACTAATCACTACAGGCATAATGTCATCGGCACCTCTCATATCAGTAATTGTTCCGGTATTTAACTGCGAACGCTATTTGTGTGACTGCATTGAGAGTATCCTGTTTCAGCACTATGACAATCTTGAGCTAATCATCATCGATGACGGGTCTGACGATTCATCACTTGAGATAGCACATCGATATGCCCGTCACGATAAACGTGTTGTTGTCATCCATCAGGATAACGGCGGCCCCTCATCGGCACGCAATCATGGCCTTGACATAGCACGTGGCGAATATATTACATTTGTTGACGCCGACGATATTATAGATCCTGATTACCTTGAGGTGCTATATGTGCTGTGCGTTGAGTCGGGTGCCGATATGGCGGCATGTGGTATAACCCGTCGTTTTGACATGCTTGGTGTCAGAAATGAAGGTTATATTACTATTGATGCAATAGGATTTGTAACTGATGTCTTGTATCAGCGCATGTCTGATAATTCGGTTTCTGCCAAGTTGTTCCACCGCGACCTATGGCAGGGTATTCGGTTCCGCGACATGAGATATGAGGATCTTGAGGTGTTCCCGCGAGTGTGTCTCAATGCACGATCAGTCGCTGTGACCACCTCGGCGCTCTACTTCTATAGACCCAACGGTTCAAGTTTTATATCCAACTATTCTGAATCTCGCCTCGATGTTTTCAAGGCTCTGGATTCGTTGGAAGAATATCTTGCCGGTCATCCGCGCCGCCATCAGATGTCATCGGCGTTGTCAAGCCGTCGGCTCAGCGCTTCGTTCAATGTATTTTTAATATCTCACGACCACCCCGAGCACTCATCTTATACCGTTAAGGCTTGGCAGAATATAGTGGCAACCCGCGGCCGATGTCTTAATGATCGTTCGGTCAGATTAAAGTTGAAGTTGGGTATTCTTAGCTCATACATGGGCAAGACAACTGTTGTCATGTTGAACAGGCTTTTTAAAATTTGTTCTTGAAATCGGCCCAAGAAAATGTCATGATAGCAGCATCGATAGTTACATATAAAACGTCGACCGATGAGCTCGCTGACTGTTTGCGGTGTCTTGCCGCTTGTGATACTATCGCCCGGGTCGATGTTGTTGATAATGCCTCACAGCAATCGTTAAAAGATTTTCTTGCTCTGAATTTCCCCGATGTAAACTATATACCGAATGTAAACAACGGTTATGGTGCCGGCAATAATATATCGATAAGGCGTTCACTTCGAGACTCTAAACTGAAATACCACATTGTGCTCAACAGTGATATCCTGTTTGAGCCCTCGGCCGTCGATACGCTTCAGCAAAAACTCGATATCGATTCTTCGATAGGGTTGATTATGCCGGCTGTCATAGGTAGGGACGGCCTGCCGCTTACAAGCTGCCATCCCTTGCCGTCACCTGTCGATTTGCTGTTACACCGCTTTACTTCAGACAATATACTGAAACGCTGGCGTGAAAAATATGACCTGTGTGCCCAGAACTTCACGCACGATATTGATGTGCCTTATATGTGCGGCAGTTTCCTGTTTTTCAGGCTCGACGCGTTAAGGCATGTGGGATTGTTCGACGAGCGCTTCTTTATGTACCCCGAGGATATTGACATCACGCGCCGTGTTCACCGGCAGTACAAGACGATTGTAACCCCCGACGCTGTAATCACCCACTATCACCGTGCCGAGTCACGACACAACATGAGGATGCTGCGCGTTCACGCCTGGAACATGTTGAAATATTTTGCCAAGTGGGGGTTTGTCTTTGATCGGGAACGTCGCGTGTTTAACCGTCGCCTCAGGGATGATCTGAGAAAATCCTGATTATTCCTTCTCGGATAATTCGAGCCAGCGCATTTCTTTCTCGTCAAGTATTTCTGATAGCTCGTTATAGCGGCGCGACTTGGCATCCATGTCATCAATCACCTCGCCGCTGTTGAACAGTTGCTCGAGCTGAGATTTCTCGGCATTGAGTTGTTCAATCTCAGCGGTCAGTGCTTCAAATTCCTTACGTTCCTTAAATGTCATGCGCGCTTTCTGCTCGGTCTTGTTTTTTTCAACCTGAGGCTTGACTGTTTTTGACGCGTTCTAGGCTTCGGAGCGTACGTTTTTGATATATTCGCGGTACTCGCTATAGTTGCCGGGAAAATCTTTAATAACACCGTTCCCTTCAAACACAAAGATGTGGTCGACAATAGAGTCGAGGAAAAATCGGTCGTGTGAAACAATGATTGCACACCCTTTGAACTCACTGAGATATTCCTCGAGGATGCCGAGTGTGACGATATCGAGATCGTTGGTCGGCTCGTCGAGAATAAGAAAATTAGGCGACGTCATCAGCACCGTGGCGAGATGCAATCGTGCCAGCTCGCCGCCACTGAGCGTGTGTATGTATTTCTGCTGGTCGAGCGGAGTGAAAAGGAACCGTTGCAGGAACTGCATAGGCGAGTAGCTTTGGCCGCCGTTTATGTTCACTTCCTCACAGTGCTCGGTGACAGCGTCGATTACGCGTTTGTTTTTATTCAGCTGCAACCCGTCCTGACAATAGTAGCCGAACCTGACCGTCTCACCGACATTCCAGTTACCGCTGTCGGGTTGTATCAGTCCCTGCAACATTTTGATGAACGTTGATTTTCCGACTCCGTTTTCACCGATTATACCTACTTTTTCATATCGGGCGAACGTATATGTGAAGTCATCAAGAATGACTTTGTCGCCGAACGACTTTGATACATGTTCTGCCTCGAAAATTTTTGAACCTATATACGATGACTTGACATCGAGATTTATATTCTTCTCGGTGAGATTTACATGTGACCTTTCTTTCAGGTCATAGAATGCATCGATACGGAATTTGGCCTTACCGGCGCGTGCCTGGGGCTGACGGTTCATCCAGTCCTGTTCTTTGCGCAGGGTGTTCTTGACTTTTGCGAGTTCGGCAGCCATAGCCTCGATGCGTTCCGCACGCTTCCTCATGTAGTAGTCATAGTTGCCGTTGTAGGTGTAGATTTGCTCGCGGTCAATCTCGATTATACGGTTGCACACGCGGTCGAGAAAGTATCGGTCGTGTGTAACCATCAGCAGTGTGGTGCGGCTACGCTTGAGCCAAGCCTCGAGCCATTCTATCGTTTCGATGTCAAGGTGGTTGGTCGGCTCGTCAAGGATAACGATGTCGGGGTTCTCCAGCACTATGCGTGCAAGGGACACACGTTTTCTCTGACCTCCCGACAATGAGGCTACCGGCTGGTGCAGGTCGGTTATTTTAAGCTGGGTAAGCAGCTGTTTAAGCCGGTCCTCGAAGTCCCAGGCATTGGCTGCGTCCATTCTTGCTATGGCATCCTGTATCTCAGCATCAGTGCCGTTGGCTATGGCATTTTCGTAGTTCTTGATAACCTGTGCGCTCGGCATGTCGGGGTTGAGACAGGCATCGATTACGCATAGTGAGGAGTCGAGTGGGGGAGTCTGCTCGAGGTAGCCGACACGTATGTCGGCGCGGAATGTGATTTTGCCTGAATCGTAGTCCTCCTGTCCGGCAATACATTTCAGCATGGTGGTCTTGCCGGTACCGTTTTTTGCTATTATTCCGATTTTGTCACCTTCGTTTATTCCGAACGTGACATCTCGGAACAACATACGGTCGCCTACGCTTTTGGTTAACTCCTCAATCTGCAAGAAACAAGCCATAATACTGAATTTTAAATGAAAAGCCCGCCTGTTTGTGGGCGAGCTTTTGAGGTTCCTAGCAGATTCGAACTGCTGTAAACGGTTTTGCAGACCGGTGCCTAACCACTCGGCCAAGGAACCATGTCGTGGTTTTGTGAGTGCAAAGGTAAAGGCTATTTGTGAATTGTGCAAGTTTTTCGTTAAAATTTTGTACCTTTGCAGTCGTTTTTCAAGCAGTACATATTTTAAACCATTTTCCAACGGTACAATATAATGATAGCAGTCAATGACTTAACAATGCAATTCGGAAAAAGAATACTTTTTCAGGATGTTAATATAAAATTTACGCCCGGCAACTGTTACGGTATCATCGGTGCTAACGGTGCCGGTAAGTCGACCCTTATGCGTATTTTGTCTGATCAATTGACACCGACACGAGGTTCGGTTACCCAGGGGCCCGGTGAACGCATGAGTGTACTCGAGCAGGATCACTTTAAATATGATGACTGCACGGTCATTCAGACGGTGCTACAGGGCCATACGGTACTTTGGGATATCATGCAGGAGAAAGATGCTCTGTATGCCAAGGCCGATTTCAGTGATGCCGACGGCATAAGGGCATCTGAACTTGAAGAGAAATTTGCCGAGCTCGAGGGTTGGAATGCCGAGAGTGACGCCGCCGAGCTGCTCAGCGGTCTCGGCATCAAGGAAGACCGCCACTACATGCTGATGAAAGACCTCACGGGCAGTGAGAAGGTGAGAGTGCTTCTCGCCAAGGCTCTTTTCGGCAACCCTGATAACCTGCTGCTCGACGAGCCTACCAACGACCTTGACCTCGACACGGTGACATGGCTCGAGAATTATCTGTCAAAGTTCGAGAACACTGTGTTGGTGGTCTCTCACGACCGACATTTCCTTGACTCGGTATGCACCCACACTCTTGATATTGACTATAATAAAGTGCAGTTGTTCGCCGGTAATTACAGCTATTGGTACGAGTCAAGTCAGCTCGCACTCAGACAGCAACAGCAGCAGAATAAGAAGGCCGAGGAAAAACGCAAGGAGTTGCTTGAGTTTATACAGCGTTTCAG
>CAMWLW010000107.1 GCA_947175245.1 uncultured Bacteroidales bacterium | reverse complement strand
GCACCACTTTCCCCACAGCTACCTCGACCGCTCGTCGATCTACACCATCAGCCGCCTGTCGGGCGACATGCCTCAGATTCAGCTGCGCGGCCGCTTCATCAGTTTCAACACACTGGGCGAGGGTGCCAAGATGCGCCTCGTCGGCCTGTTCTCTGACGGCACGGGCACAATAGAGGTAGTGTGGTTCAAGCGTATCAAGATATTCAAGGAAATGTACCTGCCCGGCGTCGACTATATACTGTTCGGCAAACCCGAACAGTTCAACTCACGATGGAGCATGGTACACCCCGAGATCGACTCGCTGCGTTCTACCGGGGCCATGCAGGGGCTGAGAGGCGTCTATCCGCTCACCGAGAAACTGCGCAATGCCGGCATCTCGTCACGCACCATCCACGGCTACGTTCAGGCAGCCCTGCAGGGCATACGGCACATCAGTGACCCGCTGCCGCGCGACATCATCGAGCGCTACCGGCTCATGCCGCTCGACCGCGCCATCACCACCATTCACAACCCCTCGACACCCGAGGAACTGAACCAGGCCCGTTACCGCCTGAAGTTTGACGAGCTTTTCTATCTTCAGCTCAACATCCAGCGCTACAGTTCACGCCGCGACAACCGCCTGATAGGCTTCAGATTTCCACGCATCGGCAGATTTTTCAACCAGTTTTACAACGAGTGCCTGCCGTTTGAACTCACCGGCGCTCAGAAGCGTGTCATCAAGGAGATACGTGCCGACATGGGCTCGGGACGGCAGATGAACCGCCTGCTGCAAGGCGACGTAGGCAGCGGCAAGACTCTCGTAGCCCTGCTGTGCATGCTCATAGCCCTCGACAACGGCTCGCAGGCATGTATCATGGCGCCTACCGAGATTCTCGCCAACCAGCACTTCGAGACAATCTCACAGCTCGCCGCCGGCATCGGTGTGAATGTCAAGCTGCTGACAGGCTCCACACGCAAGAAGGAACGCGACGTCATACACCGCGAGCTCGAGGACGGCACACTCCACATCCTCGTCGGCACTCACGCCGTCATCGAGGACAATGTCGTGTTCAAGAACCTCGGCTTCGTGGTCATCGACGAGCAACACCGCTTCGGCGTCATGCAGCGCTCGCGGCTGTGGAAAAAGAACACCATCCCGCCCCATGTTCTCGTCATGACGGCCACCCCCATTCCGCGCACACTCGCCATGACAGTCTACGGCGACCTCGACGTGTCGGTAATCGACGAGCTGCCCCCGGGTCGCAAGCCTGTCACAACGCTGCTCAAATTCGATACCGCCCGTTTTGAAGTCTACAAAGCCATCGGCCGGCAGCTCAAGCTCGGCCGGCAGGTCTACATAGTCTATCCGCTTATTCAGGAAAACGAGAAGCTCGACCTCAAGTGTCTCGAGGAGGGCTACCGGTCGATTGTCGATACATTCCCGAGCTATAAAGTGGCCTACGTCCACGGGCGCATGAAGCCTGCCGAGAAAGACTACCAGATGGAACTGTTCGCCTCACACAAGGCCGACATCCTCGTCGCCACCACCGTCATCGAGGTCGGTGTCAACGTGCCCAACGCCACGGTCATGGTCATCGAGAACGCCGAGCGCTTCGGTCTGTCACAGCTTCACCAGCTGCGTGGCCGCGTGGGTCGTGGAGCCGACCGCTCGTACTGTGTCCTCATGTCACAGCCCAAAATGTCGCGCGAGACCCGTCAGCGCCTTGAGCTCATGACTCAGACCAACGACGGCTTTGTCATCGCCGAGGCCGACCTCAAGATGCGCGGCCCCGGAGACCTCGAGGGCACCATGCAGAGCGGTATCGCCTTCAACCTCTCGATAGCCAACCTTGCCACCGACGGTCCTATCGTACAATTAGCACGTACAGCCGCCGACGACCTGCTCGACGCCGACCCCGGGCTCACAGCCTCGGCCCACGCCGCGATAAGCAACGAGCTAACCATCCTCTTCAACAAAACCGTCGACCTCAGCCGCATCAGCTAATCCGTCACGTATCTTTACTTGCCGCCACTAAATTTATATTATTGATGTGACGGCAGTTTCAATTATAAATATTAAATTTGCAATCGAAATGGCTCGCGCCGTTTCAATGACATTTTAGTAAAAAAGAAACGTTATGCGTATCTTGTATTTGGAAACCTGAGAAACTTTCAAATAGTGTATAAGAGATGCATAGTGGATTCTCACGCGTATAGCGTGGGCTGCTATCACTACATCTATACACTAAGGTTTTCTCAGGGCCTCCAAATACAGACGTGGCATAGTTGGCTCACGTTTTCTATACCCTAAACTCTCCTACGAGCCTGGGAGAACAAAACTATTATGAAAAAATTTTTCATTTCTTTGGTTGTAGCCGCACTCGCAGGCATGTCGATGTCGGCTCAAAATCCTGTAGTTAACAATCCCGAAAACAAAGGTTACTTCGGGCTGCGCCTTGGCGCCGATATTACCTGTCCGGGCAAAGTAACCGCCGACAACATCGGTTTGAGTGCCTTTAAAAATGGCGGTGGTGTTGAGTTCGGGGGAATCTACAACATCCCGGTTGTCGCTAATTTCTACATTGAGCCCGGAGTTAAATTGTTCTACGACTCATATTCGCTAAAGAAAGAATGGCTGGAAATTATTCAGGATGATATAATTCTTAACAGCGCCTCTATAAACAAATTCGGCATACGTATTCCCGTTATGTTCGGTTATCACTTTGACTTCACAAAAGACTTCAAATTGTCAATATTCACAGGCCCCGAGCTGGAGATGGGTATCACATCTAAGGAACATATCAAGGGCTACAACATCGACATGTCAGAAAGCCAGTATGGCAAGGATGGCGACATGAACCGCACTAACTTCCTATGGAGCTTTGGTGCCGGTATCACTTACCAACATGTCTATTTTGGAATCACGGGCGGTGTAGGCTTGTCGAACATGTTGAAAGACTCATACTCAAAATTTCATGAGAGCCGCGTGACGATAGGTCTCGGCTACAACTTCTGATAATTTTTTCAACCTAATACAGGCCCGGGCACATCGTCCGGGCCTTTCCCATTTAAATCACGGGTTGAGGAGGTCGGGGTTGAAGAAGTCAAAGACGCTGTTGGCGATCTCGAGCGCGTGACGGGCATCGCTCTCGGGGTTCAGTTCAAGCGCGCGACGATAACAGTTTACCGCCTCGGCGTGATTGCCCAACCGCCAGTAAAGTCGTCCCATAATATAATATGTTCGGTCATCGGCCTCACCGGCCTCGATAAACGCGTTAAGCATCAAAATTGCCTGTTCGGGATCATTTTCAGCTATCCCGACGATTTTTTGGTAGTCGGTCATGACATTCGGTACTGTTATTTTGTTTATTTTTGCAAAGGTATATTTTTATAACAAGTCTGACAACAAAAATACTCACACTGTAAATGATACGAATACGCCACCTGCTGATAGCCGCCTCACTGCTCACGGCACTGACATCGACAGCCGCCGACCCTATGGCCACCGCCTACGACTACGACCAATGCAACGGCAGCCTCATGCCCTACCCCGTCCCCGAAAACCGTATCGAGCTGCCCGACTCGCTCACTCCCGTATTCATCAACCACGTCGGCCGCCACGGCGCACGCTTTCCATCATCGCCCAACTCGGCCTACAACATGGCCCTGGCCCTCGGGCGCGCTGACTCGCTCGGCACTATCACGCCGCTTGGTCGCAAACTGCGCGGACTCATCGACTACGTCATGGAGACATCCCACAACCGCTGGGGCGCACTCGATTCGCTCGGCATGGCCGAGCAACGCGGCATCGCCTCGCGCATGTTCCTCAACTTTCACCTGCTGTTCAACGACGGCGTCGTCAATGCCATCTCGAGCTACGCGCCCCGCTGTGTCATGAGCATGTACGAGTTCACCCACCAGCTCGACCGCCTCAACAACCATGTCGAGATAGTGACATCGGCCGGACGCCAGAACTCGCCACTTATGCGCCCCTTCGACCTCGACCAAGAGTATATCGACTGGCGCAAGAACGGCGCCTGGCACAGCGTATATGCTTCCTACCTGAAAGAGACAGCCCCGATTGCCGCACTCGCGCGCGTTCTGGGCACAGCCTATCCGCTCGAAGACGATGCCGACCGGCTCGTGCTCGACGAGTACAAGATTCTCGCCGGCATGGCTGCGATGGGTCACCACGTCGACATCTCACCCTACTTCACCATCGAGGAATACAACGCCATCTGGTCATGCTTCAACCTGGGCCAGTACCTGCAGCGCACGTCAAGCACTCTATCGACCGTACCGAGCGAAATCACATCAAAACTGCTGCTCGACCTCATCACCACGGCCGACGAGGCTGTAAAGGGCCGCGGAGTCGCCACCGTATGCCTGCGCTTCGGCCACGCCGAGACGCTGATGCCGCTGCTTTCACAGCTCCACCTCCCCGGTTGCTACTACATGACCAACTACTTCGACACCGTCGCCCAACACTGGCGTGACTTCCATGTTGTACCTATGGCCTCAAACCTGCAACTCGTCATCACACGCTCAACCAAGGGCCGCTACTACATGCTCACGCTGCTCAACGAGCAGCCCGTCACCCTGATACCCGGCGACGACCGCACCATCCTCCCCTACACCGAGGCCCGCGACTACATGCTCCACTGCCTGCCCCTCCACCTCCAGATATAAATGTGAATATTATATTTCCCTATGGAAGTAAAGGCTCCCTTTGAAAAGGTTATATCGTTGCTCAGATTTCCAATGATGGTCGGTATTGTAATCATTCATTGCAATATTACTCTTATTGATCCATCTCAGGGCGGCCATTTAACACCAATACAACCTTCTGAAGGAATTATAACTTTCTTTTCTGAAGTGCTGTGCCGTATCATCGTCCCGATGTTCTTCCTCATCTCAGGTTATTTGTTCTTCTATAGAAAAGACGGCTCGAGATTCGGATTCTATACTAATCAATGGCGCAAACGTATCAACACGCTCTTAGTGCCTTACCTTCTATGGAATCTTATTACATTACTGTTTGTCATATTTAAATGCTATGGGCCGCTGAACTTTATGTTTCCCCGTCTGACAGCCGACCCGATAACACTCAAAGAATGTTTTGAAGCATTCTGGAAATTCAGACCCTTAGATGTGGAAAATGCAACTTTCTATGAGCCGCCGTCGGCACCAATCGACATCCCGCTATGGTTTGTACGCGACCTCCTGGTGATGATGCTGTTTACGCCGGTGCTTTACAGGTTGTTAAAAATAAAGGTTGTCGGAGCAATAATTACATTATCTTTGATCGGAATGTTTTTAACCGGGATATGGACACCCTATAGTACAGGTTTTTCACTCACTGCCGTCACATTCTTTGTGGCCGGGTGTTGGCTTTCGATTCATCATATCGACCCTATATCGGCTATTGAAAAGACATCTTCAATCAATTGGATATGCGCCGTGTCAGCCGCTCTCTATGCCATATCTGCCGGTTTTGAATTAGATAACGTAGACAATATAGCCGGCATACATTTTCATGCAGTTTCAATAGTCATCGGCGTTGTTATGCTGTCGACAGCCTCAGCTATATTAAATCGCCATTTTAAGATTTATATTCCCTCCACGTTAGTGGCATCATCGTTCTTCATTTATGGATTTCATTACATATTACTTTCAGTCATAAAGCCCGCTATCGGCAGGTATATAACTTTAGAAACAAATACCCGGTGGTTGGTGTGCTACTTTTTGTGCATAATAGTTACTCTCGTTGTTTCAGTATCAGCCTATCGATTGTGCCGACTAATCTCGCCTAAATTCACAGGTTGGCTCACAGGCGGCCGCAATTAATCGCGTTCCTACTGTATGTCAACAACTTATGTAGGAACGCCGATTTATCTCGTCCACCGCAAACAAGCCCAAACGCGTATTCCCTGCTGACGCGATGAATCGCGTCACTACTGCAAATCAGCAACTTACGTAGGGGTGGTGATTTATCTCGTCCACAGCATACAGGGTGTTTTGCGTGCCGGAGGTACGCTAATCATCCGAAACCCCAGGTGATGCGCGATAGCGCGAACCTGGGGATAGGGTATATCCTCTCCCCACGAGTCGCGGAGCGACGATGTTATTATCATAATACACGATATTACACAGTACATTTGTGCAGTTGCAGACACCGACCGATGGTTAAACAATCTGCTCTGCGAAACTAATGGTCTGCTCAGACGTTTAATCTTAAAACTCCATTAGTTATGAAACCGGTAATTCAAATTAAACGGGCTTATGACCCCGAAGAAGATACCGATGGCTTCAGGGTATATATCGACCGACTCTGGCCTCGGGGACTTTCTCACGAAACGTTCCATTATGACCTTTGGGACAAAGATATAGCACCATCGTCTCAACTGCGCGAACAGTTCCATACCGACCCCGATGATTTGTGGCCGCAATTTGTTGAAAAATACAAGGCCGAGTTAAAGTCTAACCCGGCCTTTGACTCTTTCAAACAGATTATTGAAAGTAAACATACCGTGACGCTTCTTTACTCATCTCACGACCGCGAGCACAACAATGCCGTGGTCGTCCGAGAGCTGTTAGCAAACGAGTAAGCAATCCTGTCTTAATCGTCCCCGGCAATATCACGGCGGACGCATCACTGAAAATCAGCGACTTACGTATGGACGCCGATTTATCGCGTCCGTCGACAGTTGGCACAAAAAACAAAACGAGCGCGGCCCAATTGGCTACGCTCGTTAGTTTTTATTGGAAAAGACTCTTTAGTATCCGAGTTTATCAAAGTCGACTTCCTCAATAGTTGGGATAATATTCCAATTAGTATTCAAATATGATTGTCTACATCCTTTTGGTACTGAAACAGATTTTGCAAATGAACCCGAAATAGTATAGTCACCAAACGAAGATACAAAATACGTACGGCCACTTCCTGCACCACGATCACTTTTTACATAAATTGTGGGAGGAATCACGGCTTTACAGTATATTTTGGAAAACCGTATTGTTTCTGTAGAAAAGTTATCTTTACCATCGATTGAGAAGGCATTAACACCTATATTAGTAACACTTTCCCCAATAACTAAATTACCACTTAAACCGGTACAATTGTAAAAAGCTCCATCTCCAATACTTGTTATATTGTCCGGTATTATTAGGTCTCCTTTTAGTTTCCTACAATTATAAAAACAGCAAGTGGGGATTGCTTTAATTGTCTTTGGGAAAATTATGGTTTCAAAATTACCGCTAAAGCCAGGAGATGGTTGGTTCATTACGGTTGGACCAGTAACGCTACCTGACGGCAATGTTGTATTTGATATTTCTGACAAGTCAAGGTATTTTAATCCCTCCATCTGACTGATGTAGGTATAGTCGTTTGAGGTTAATGTACCTGAAACAAATAAATATGCAATTTTTGATTTGTCGCTACTGCTAATTGCAGTGCTCAAATGACCATCAATATCTACATTAATAGTTCTTACACTCACCCCGTGCTGAAGAACATAGATATTTTCGACTTCTACTCCACCTAGATCAAGGACTTTGACTACCGCCGAGCGGTCTTCGGTGTCATCGTTGGTATTGATAGTGAAGTTAATCTCGTCATCACGCATTGTGGCACGCGATTGGGGCGCGAGTGAGAGCCATGATTTAGCCTCGTCGGGAATTTCAATAGTATAGCCATTGAGATTTGTAGTGAGAGTTATACTTGCCTGTGTATCGCCGCTGTTGGCAATCGTAGTATAGTTGGTTACGCGGCCAACGCCTTTTACGAAGGTAAGTGTCTGCATCAACGTGCGGTCATAACCGTCATTAACCATTACAATCAGTTCGTGTACTGACTTTGGGGTCATTGACGAGGGGGTTGTCACCTCAAGCAGGCCTGTCGTGTTGCTTGTCTTGGTCAGTTCAGCTTTCAGACCGTTTTTCTCGTAGAAATTGATTTGGGTCTTGGCATCGCCTCCCTTGATTGTATATTTCAGTGAGTAGGTTTGGCCGGGTTGTACTGTGAACTCTTCGCTGTCGAAGGTGATTGAGAAGGGTTTGTTCTTAGGGATGGCGATTTCTTCGCCGCTGCCGGCGAGGGTCACGTAGACGTAGTTGTCGTCTTCGCGCACCGATGAGAATACCGAGTCACCGTCTTTGCCGTCATTGCCATCGGCACCATCCTTGCCGTCAGCTCCGTTCTGACCATTTTGACCGTCTTTACCATCAGCGCCGTTCTGACCGTCCCTGCCGTTTTCTCCTGTGGCACGTCCGAGCTTAGTCCATGTCGAGCCGTTGTCGTAGGTGATGAACCAGTAGCCGTCCTCGATTT
>CAMWLW010000106.1 GCA_947175245.1 uncultured Bacteroidales bacterium | reverse complement strand
ATCCAAGTGAGAGAGATTATTACTTTAATATTTACCAACCAATTATCACATGAAGAAACTATTTTCTCAGTCGTTGAGGCTACTTGCCTTTACGCTCTGTTTCTGCTTTGCATTAGTGGCTTCAGCCCAAAGTCTGCAAGTGTCGGGAACAGTAATTGACGAGAATGGTGACCCGCTGGTGGGCGCTACAGTTGCTGTCAAGCAACATCCGTCCATCGCTATGGCTACCAATCTTGATGGTGAGTTCACACTCACAGTTCCCTCACCCGATGTAGATCTGCTCATCAGCTATATCGGTTACGCTCCCCAGACGGTGGCCGTTAAAGGCCGCAGCCAGGTGACGGTTAAAATGAATCCCGATGACACGATGCTCGATGAGGTCGTAGTCGTGGGTTACGGCGTTCAGAAGAAGGTCTCTATGACCGGTTCGGTATCAGCCGTCGGTTCAAAAGAGCTCATGAAAGCCCCGATGCAGAATGTATCGAACATGCTCGCCGGTAAAGTCCCCGGTATGGCCTCTATTACGCAGTCGGGCCAGCCCGGTGCCGACGGTGCCGCACTCTATGTGCGTGGTGCCAGCAGCTTCTCTCACCAGGGGCCTCTGGTACTCGTCGACGGTGTTGAGCGCGACATGAACCTCGTTAACCCTAACGATATCGAGCAGATTTCGGTGCTGAAAGATGCCTCGTCGTCAATCTATGGTATCAAGGGCTCAAACGGTGTTATCCTTATCACCACCAAGTCGGGTCAGGGCAAGAGCACTATCAGTTACAATATGTCGTTGTCGGCTGTCCGCAACACGGCTTTCCCTGAACTTCTTAATGCGAAGGAGGCAATGTACTATAAGAATAAAGCACGCGAGATGGACGGCCTCGCCCCCATCTTCACAGCCGATATTCAGAACAAGGTATTGTCTAATGACCCCGACAGCCCCTGGGGCCAAACCGATTGGGCCGATGAAATCTTCCGCACCGGTTTCACTCAGCAACATAACGTTTCGGCAAGCGGCTCGACTGAAAAAATCAAATACTTCACCTCGCTTGGTTACATGTCACAGAAGGGTACCATCAAGTCGACCGAGTATGAGCGTTTCAACGCACGTACCAACCTCGAGGCCCAGGTAGCCAAGAACCTGACATTCACTACACAGGTTTCAGGAACCAAGACCCAGCAGGACGCTTCGGGCAGCAATGTATTCTATCGTCAGAGTGAGTTCAACCCGATTCGTCAGCTATTTGACATTTCTCCCACCATCAAGAAAGAGTGGAACGGCTACCCGTTGGCATGGAAAAACGGTGCCGGCAACTGTAATCCTGTTGCAGCACTTGAAAAGCAGGGCTATTATCGTCTTGACAAATGGATTTTCAACTCGTCATACAAACTCGAGTATGATCTCTCTGACTTGTGGGAGCCCCTCAAAGGCTTGAAAGTAGCCGCCTATTTTGCATACGACTACAATCACAGCGAGTCGCGCGAACTGACCACCGGTTACAGCGTGTATGCTATCGACCGTGAGACTTTTGAAGGAGCTGTAACAAATGCCTACGGCTACGGCGACGAGTCTAAAAAGAATTTTGCCCGTATCTCAAACAACACCTGGCGTTGGATGCTGCGTCCCTCAATCTCTTATATGCGCGATTTCGGCAAGCACTCGGTTAACTTCCTGTTCCTTTATGAGAAGCAGAAATCGTATGAGGACATGCTGGCCGCCTGGGGTAAGGACTACATAAGCAATTATCCCGTCGACATCACTCTCGCCCCTGAGCGTAAAGAAGGCGTAAATGAGCCTCAGGGTCACTTCCAGCACAAAGGCATGGCTTCGTATGTAGGCCGTATCAATTATGCCTATGACGACAAATACCTCTTCGAGTTTGCCATGCGTCGTGACGGTTCATATATCTTCGCACCCCAGAACCGCTGGTCAAACTTCCCGTCAGTATCACTCGGTTGGGTAGCATCGCGCGAATCATTCCTTAAAGATGTATCTTGGCTCGACATGGTTAAACTCCGTGCCAGCTATGGTGAGAGCGGTGATGACAACATGACAGCGTTCATGTACAACCTCTACTATTCAAAGGCTAACAACAGCTACGTGTTGAACGGTAATGCCATCAGCCAGTATTACACTACCAACCCCTATGCGTTCACCAATTTCACATGGGCTCACAAAAAGACCTATAACATCGGTCTTGATTTTGCAGTTCTGCATAACAAACTCACCGGTGAAATCGATGCCTTCTACAAAAAGACCACCGACATTCTTGAAGCTGTGAGCGGTGTATTCCCTCCCTCACTTGCAGGCTTCTATCCCTCATGGGAGAACTCGGGTGCGGTTGATAACCGTGGTGTAGAAATCGCGTTGAACCACACCAACGCCGTTACCCGCGACTTCAGCTACCATTTGAGAGGTTCGTTTGCCTATAACCACAGCCGTGTGCTCAAGAAGAAGGTCACCGACAACCAGCCTTACTACCAGTCACCCATCGGCCAGCCTGTAGGTGCCCGCTATGGTTTCAAGGCACTCGGCCTGTTCCAGACCGAGGAGCAGATTCTTAACTATCCCGAGAGCCCGTCATCTGACGGCAAGACCCGTCTTGGCGATATCATGTACATGGACGTCAACGGTGACGGTATCATCTCACAGGAGCATGACTTCGTACGCATCGGTTACGGACAGGTTCCCGAAATCACCTTCTCGTTCAATATCGACCTGAACTACCGCGACTTCTACCTCACAACCCTGTGGCAGGGTGCTACACACGTAGATTACACCCTTAACGGTGTTTATGACAACGGCACGATGGCATCGACTGCCATGACCGAGTCGTTCTCGAGCGGTAACATACCTAAGTACCTTGTGGAGGACGCATGGACACCCGAGAATACCGGCGCACGCTATCCTCGCCTCTCGACCGAGGGCAGCTGGTCTAACGGTTGGGCATCAGACTGGTGGCTCGTTGACGGTAGCTACCTCCGTCTCAAAAACATTCAGATCGGTTACAATGTACCTTCAAAGGTGCTTACCCGCACTCCCTTCTCAAGTGTGAATGTATATTTGGCCGGTTCAAACGTGTGGACTCTTACCGAGTTCAAATATACCGACCCCGAGAGCCCTTCGGTTTCAAGCGGTTATTACCCTCAGCAGGCCACATACTCATTTGGCCTTAATGTAACTTTCTAATAAATGGAATTATGAAAAAGCATCTATTATATAAAATAATGGCTGTGGTTGCCTTGGGTGGTGTGTTCACTTCGTGTGAAGATACGCTCGATGTAAACGATACCACAAAGTTATCAGATGCGGCCATCTGGAGCACGCTTGACGCCGCCGATGGATTTATCACCGCGTCCTACAAGATATTCACTGACGACAGCCAGTTGAAAAACAGTCGTAAGAAATTCTGGGATACATACTCTGACCTCATCAAGTCATCTTCATGGGGCGACTATGGACACCCTTACAATAATTTCCTGCTCAACGGTCTTACCAGCGGCAGCAATGGCGCCGGTCCTTTCGAGTGCTGGTCTGACCAGTATGTACGTATCCGCACAGCCAACGTCTGCCTCTCGCGTCTTCGTGAGTATGGCTCGAAGTTTGGCGCCGATGAGTGTCTCAAACGTGAGGCCGAGATAAGACTTTGCCGCGCTTACAGCTACTTTATGCTTGCCCGTGTATATGGCGGCGTAGTGCTCCGCACCGAGACATCAGGTTCTAACGGCGGACTCAGCGACGGCGCTTATCCTCAGGATATTGACATGGCACGTGCATCTGAGGCCGAGACCTACGACTACATTCTCAACGAGCTGCAGTTTGCTGCCGAGAATCTCCCCGAGAAAGTCAGCGCCCAGTGGCCTAAAGAGAGAGCTACCCAGCCCTTTGCTTATGCTCTTATCTCTCGCGTGGCTTTGTATGCCAAGAAATATGATGTGGCAGCCAAGGCAGCCGAGAAGTGTGGTGAGTACACCCAGGTTGCTCTGGATCCCAAATTTGAGAATATTGTATCGGCCAACATGGGTAACTCGCCCGAGGTGCTGTTTGCAATCTATTATCTTGCCGGCAATGCCAATCTCTATCATCTGTGGGACAACTACGTAAGCCCCCGTGGCGACAGGGCCCTGAATAATGGAGGTGCATACGGTGAGCATCAGCCCACCGCCGAGCTTGCCGACCTGTATGAGTGGAAAGACGGCACACCCTTTGACTGGAACACATGGAGTCAGGGTCATGCCGACCCGTTCACCGACCGTGAGCCCCGTTTCCAGGCAACTATACTCTACAATGGCGCTCAGTGGCGTGACCGCACTATCGAAACATTTGAGGATGGTGCCGACGGTTTCAAGGAGTTTGCCGTTGTAGGTTCGACCGACGGTAAGACCTGTACCGGCTATTTCCTGCGCAAGTTCCTCCAGGAGGACAATGTCAAGTTCCTTGAAGGTGACAACAAGAGTATCACTCCCGACCTTGTTTGCCGTTATGCCGAGGTGCTTCTCAACCAGGCCGAGGCTTATGCTAATCTTGACCTGATAGCCAACCAGTCAAAAATATGTGACTGCATCAACAAAATCCGCACACGTGTAGGTCTTCCCGAAAAGACTCCCGCCGATTTCAATAATCTCGAGAATGCCATGAAGATCATTCGTGAGGAGCGTGCTAAAGAGCTTGCTGCCGAGGGCTTCCGTTTCTGGGATCTGCGTCGTTGGGGTCTTGCCCGTACAACGCTGCACGGCAAGGCAATGCACGGAGTTCTTGTAAAAGGTTCTGCCGGAAACTTCACTTATGAGAAGATCGAGGTTGACGCTGGCAAAACCCGAGTTTATAACCAGAACTACGACTATTTCTCAATCCCGTTGGCCGAGCGTACCAACAATAAGTTGTGTACCAACAACCCCGGCTGGTAAATCTATAAATACTTGATTAATTATGAAATATTTAAAGTATAACCTTTTGGTTCTTGTCGTTGCTTTCCTGTCAATGGGATTGACAAGCTGTAGTGACACCGATCCGATATATGTTCATTCCGACAATTTAATAACGGCCATGCAATGCTGTGCCGACCGCTATTCGGGTGCAGCCAAGATCAACGGCACCATTCTTGAATATGACAGTGAGGGCAATCTTCTCGAGGGCGATTTCACTCCCGAGCAGGCAGCCGGTGGCTCAGGCGTCATTGAATTTATAGTACCCCTTGAGAGCCGCACTGAATTTGACCTGACCTCGGTCTACCTGCGTGTAACCGGACTGCCCTACGATGCAGTTATCTATCCGTCGCTCACCTATGGCCGTCACAATATACTTGTTGATGCCGAGAACCCCGACGGTCTGGTAATCGCTGTACAGGCAGGCACAGGCGAGGTGCGTAAATACCGCATCATGGGTGTGTATGCACAGTAATAATTTATAAAACATTGAGTTATGAAATTATACAAATATATAATGATACCTTGCGCTGTCGCCATGTTGGGCTTAGGCTGCGTGTCATGTGATGATGATGGCATGTTTGAACGCGACAGTAACGAGGCTTATATCTTTAACGGTGAAAAAAGCTGTCTCACGGTAAAAGGCAACTCAGGTAAAGAGTGGTCATCCTATATGGAGGACAACACCATCTACATTCAGATTGCACCGTGGCTTGACCCGGCAAGTGAGCTTGACGGTGTCGTAGCTAAATTTTACGTGTCAATGGGTGCGACCGTTACGCCCGATCCTTCTATCCCCCAGAACTTTGCTGTCGATGGCGGCGTGAAGTACACGGTCACGTCAGAGGATGGTAAAAAGACAGTTACATATACAGTTACTTACATCCTCGACACCAACATGCAGGCTGGCGGTACCGGTGGTTTCAATACCGGCAATGACGAGGCTGTAAAGAAGTTCCCCGAGCTCGGATATCCCGGTGAGCAGGGTAACTACGGTTTCAGCGATTCACGCCAGTATGGCGACCTCAACGGCTATGTGGCTTTTGTAGGCCATGACCATATCGTCCTGATGGCCCGTCAGTATTCTGCTCCTAAGTTTGACGACCCCGCGATGAACATTCCCGATGAAAACCTCGCGTTCAGAGTGTTTAAGAAGAACGACCTGAGCTACATTGGTAATCTCAATGTAGGTTCGCTCCCGATGGCCGACATCATCGCCATGACATCTGATATCAACGGTGTATGTGTGGCTGTAGTTGCCAACGGTACAGGTACCGACCTGTATTACTGGAAGTCATACAAGGACGCCCCCACGCTGTATGCTCACCTTAACGAGAAGCTGTGCCCGTTAACAGATGGCGGTAACTATATTCAGATAACCGGCGATATCTTCGGACAGGCCAATATCACCGCCAACGATCAGCGTGGCGCCTCGGGCAACCACTTCATGATACACGTTGAGGATGGTCAGGTTGAAGATATCCAGACAATCTCAACCGGTATTGCGAGCAATGACTGCAACCAGTTCCAGATGATCTCGCCCCTGCGCACTGACATCAACTCAAGCTATCTTGTAGGTGATGTAGAGGGTACCTCAAACACCAACAATACCATCAGAGTCTTTGCAAACACCTACAGCGGAACCACCAAGGTGACCATGCCCAACGTCTTGCAGAACAACTGGCAGGCATGGTGGGTGGGAACAGGTGCTTCACTGGCCCGCGGCGGTGCCCGCCGTCCTTATGTTTCGGCAATGGTTATCAACGGCAAACACTATGCTGCGATCATGAACGGTACTGCATGGTGGTGGCACAATGATGTCGCTGATGTGGATGACCTCAATACACGTGTTCCCGACTGTACATGGGCCTTCTCTACCAACTGTGCATGGAGCTTCGGCGGTTCATGTGACTGGTACTGGAATCCTGAGACCAATGAAGGATACCTGGCATTCTATACCGACCGTTTCGGTATTAATGTGAAACGTCTCTCATGCTTTGAGTAATTGTCAATCATTTAATCACCAAAGATTATGAATATTAATAAAACAATAAGAGTTATCATGGCAAGCCTTGTCACCCTGGCGGCGTCGGCTTGCAACGACGATGACAAAAACCTGGAAGCGTTTAATAAGGCACCGCTTCCTCCCACGCCCGATATCGTACCCGAGCCGGCGACCGTAAAGCCTAAGGCAATGTGGATTGACGCTCATGCCAACTTTACCAAACTCGCTACCAAAGCCGGTATTGACGCCGAGCTGAAGAAGATCAAGGACAACGGCATGAACATGATATACCTCGATGTCAAGCCCGGTAACGGATATGCTCTCTACAAGAGTGATATTCTGCCGCCTTGTAACGCCATCGGTACTACCACCGTTACCCGTGACTATGACGATTATCTCGGCTACTTCCTCGAGAAGTGTGAGGAATTGGAAATTGATGTCGTGGCTTCGATCGTGGCTACAGGTTTCGGTCACCAGAGTGCCGACGGACAGGTAAAGCAGGGATTTGTTTTTGACCACATGGATCAGTGGTACAACAAGTGCCAGGTGCGTAGCGTCAATGGCGATGCTAATGCTACCGTCAATATCTGTGATGCTCCCGAGCAGCCCATCGTCATGCTCTCGCCCTGTCACCCCGAGGTGCGTACTCTCGTGTGTCAGATTGCTGAGGAAATAGTTAGAAAATATCCCAAAATCAAGGGTCTGAGCCTTGACTACCTGCGCTATTGCAACAATGATAACGGTTGGTATGGTATGGGCGACAACGACCTCGCCGCTTATGCTGCTTACTGGGGTGAATCAATTCCTGAAAAAACCGAGATTGTTACCCTTACCGGTGGTATCGGCCCCAAGTTCTCCAAGTGGGTTGAATATCGTTCAGCACAGGTTCACGATATGCTTGCCGAGATACGTCAGACCGTTAAGGCTGTCAATCCCGATTGTGAAATCCACCTCTGGGCTTCGGCTCAGTGGAGCTCTCGCTACTCGATCGGTCAGAACTGGGCCAGCAAAAACTATAAACCGTCAGGCGGCCAGTACACAAGCACTTATAACAAGACCGGCTTTGCCGACCTCCTTGATGTTTTTGTTACCGGTGCTTATTCTGAGAAGGTGTGGATCTCTGAAGACCCCTCGACCGAGTGGACTGTCGAGAACTTTGTAAAGTCTTGGGACAAATATATCATGGGCGAGTGCAAGTGCTACGGCTCTATCGCAGCCTATGCCCTCGACGAGACCAAGAATCTTGATGCCACTTACCTGTGCCTCAAGTACACTAACGGCTACATGACATTTGAACTTTCACACGTCAATAACCGCAGCCTGTGGGAGTCGACCAAGAAGGGTATCATGAGATATGAAGACCCGGTTGCATATCTTGAGTATGCCGACGAGACACTCTATTAATAGGTAAATAACTGTTACAACGTAGGGG
>CAMWLW010000105.1 GCA_947175245.1 uncultured Bacteroidales bacterium | reverse complement strand
CAGGCTACACCATCACGTTCGCCAAAGGCGGCTCAATCATTATATATAATGGTAAAGACGGTAAGGATGGAGCCAACGGCGCTGACGGAAAAGACGGTCAGAACGGTGCCGACGGTAAGGATGGTAAAGACGGTTACACCCCCTCGGTATCGGTCAAGCAGGACACCGACGGTCACTACTACTGGACGCTCGACGGCGAGTGGCTGTTAGACGACAACGGCAAGAAAATCCAGGCTGAGGGTACACCCGGCCGCGACGGTCAGGATGGTCAGGATGGTCAGAATGGCGCCAACGGTTCAGACGGTAAGGACGGAGAAAACGGCAAGGATGGTCAGAACGGCCAGAATGGTGCTGATGGCAAAGATGGTAAAGACGGAATCACCCCTCAGTTTAAAATCGAGGACGGCTACTGGTTCATCACCTACGACAACGGCTCGACATGGACTAAACTCGGCCGTGCTACAGGCGAAAACGGCAAAGACGGCGCTGACGGCAAAGACGGTCAAAACGGTCAGAACGGTTCTGACGGTAAGGATGGTGCCGATGGCCAGGACGGCAAAGACGGCATGAGCGGCGACTCGATGTTTACTAATGTCGAAACAGCCAATGCCGACTATGTAATATTTACTCTCGCCGACGGCACTCAGATCAAACTGCCCACATGGCATGCGTTCGAGACACTGAAACAGGACTGCGAGCAGATGAACACCAACATCGCTTCGCTGCAGACCATAGTCGAGGCTATTCAATCGGGCGACTACATTGTCTCTTACTCTCCTATTGTCGAGAATGGTAAGCAGGTGGGCTACACCATCACGTTCGCTAAAGGTGGCTCAATCATTATCTATAATGGTAAAGACGGTAAGGACGGAGCCAATGGCGCTGACGGCAAAGACGGTCAGAATGGTCAGAACGGCGCCGACGGTAAAGATGGCAAAGATGGTTACACCCCCTCCATTTCGATTAAACAGGACAACGACGGACGCTATTACTGGACAATTGACGGTGAATGGCTCAAAGACGATAACGGCAACAAAGTGCCCGTGACCGGCCGCGACGGAGCCAACGGCTCAGACGGTAAGGACGGAGAAAACGGCCAAAACGGTTCTGACGGTAAAGATGGTCAGAATGGCGCCGACGGAAAGGATGGCAAAGATGGTATCACCCCTCAGTTTAAAATCGAGGACGGCTACTGGTTCATCACCTACGACAACGGCTCGACATGGACTAAACTCGGCCGTGCTACAGGCGAAAACGGCAAAGACGGCGCCGACGGTAAAGACGGCCAAAACGGTCAGAACGGTTCTGACGGTAAGGATGGTGCCGATGGCAAGGATGGCAAAGACGGTGACTCGGTATTCTCATCGGTGCGCGAAGACGACAACTACGTCTACGTGACCCTCGCCGGCAGCGGCGAAGAAATCGCCATCCCCAAAAACAAACCCTTCTCAATCTCATTTGACTACAACAGCACCATCGCAATTCAGCCCGGCAAAAAGTATTCAATAGGCTACAAAATAATCGGCGCTGACGAGAAAACCCAAATCAAAGTCTACTCAGACAACGGCCTCGCACCGCGACTCAAGAAGAAAGACTACGCTACCGGCTCAATCGAGTTTACAGCCCCTCTTGCTCTCGAGAACAGCGAGATTCATGACATGACCGTACTTGTAAACAATGGTAATGACCGCACATTGATGAACTCGTTTAACTTCGTCAAAGGTCAGTTGTATGTCACCAACAATACACAGGTTGTATCGATGGATAGTCAGGATTTCACCGTCGAGCTGACAACAAACCTTGACAACTATACAATCAGTATTCCCGACGAGGCAAAAGACTGGTTGTCTATGGCGCCCCAATCACGTGCAGCTCTGCGCACCGACTATGTGCACATGTCAGTCACCGAAAACAGTACCGGCGAACCGCGATATGCGACTATTGAAGTGCTTGATAACGACAACGAAGTAGTCCAGACAGCCATGATATATCAAAGCGGTCCGGCCTATGCCTACAAGTCAGTCACCACAACTAAGGCAGGCGAACTATCCTCTCTCTTGACCGCTGACGACAAAAAGAACCTCGTGCACCTTAAAGTAGCTGGCCCGCTTAATAGTAGTGATTACAAGACAATTTATACCATCACAACACTTCTAACTCTTGATTTGTCAGATGTAACAACTGAACTGATTAGTTCGTCAGAAATAAAGTATAGTAATATTAAAAACATTATATTACCATCATCAGCTACTGTAGTGCCTAGTAGTTGCTTTAGTAATGCAAAATTTGAATATGTTGTTTTCCCTGAAACACTAACTTCAATTGGTTATCATGCATTTTATGGTTGTAGTAATTTGAAAAATATTATAATCCCAAACAAAGTTACAAGTATAGGCGAAAGAGCGTTTCATGGATGCAACTCTAAAATTATCGTATTAGGTAAAAGTGTTGAGTCTATAGGTAATGCAGCCTTTTTTTATTCAATTAAAAAAGTTTATTGTAAAGCAATCAATCCACCAATATTATTACAAAATTCTTCTGGTAGCGTATTAACTTTTGATGGAAGTTATACAATGATATTAGTCATTCCAAGAGGATGCCGCGAAGCATATATAGACTCTAACTGGAACAATTTCTTTACAGATATACAGGAAGTCGATTTTGACGATGTAGATTATTAATAAACTAATCAATATATTATGTTATTTAAAGATAGAATTAAGAACGAATTTGGCGAGTCTAACGGTACAAATAAAAACCATTTGGCCCGAATCAACAAATGGTGGGATACTGACGAGTTTGATTTAGACTCATGGTACAAAATAGCTTCACAATTGCCACCAGAAGAACGTGCCGATAAACTTTTTGAACTTTTTGAAAAGGAGTGCTACAACAAGATTGAAAAGGATAATCAACATGGCCCATACCATTTGAATGATATAAAATCCGCAATACGAGCTTTGAGCAAAATTTTGTGGCCATAATAACCCAACAGTCAACGAGCGCAGCCCCAACGGCCGCGCTCGTTTTTTTTATGCAAATTGTCGGCGCGTCCGCGGCGGACGCGATGAATCGCGTCCCTACTGTAATCGACTAATAGTCAGCAGAAACGCAACAAATTACGACCACCACTACAACACGGTATCACGATTGTGCATCGTGAATTGTGCATCGCCTAACATCGTCAGAAATCGATGCCGACCCTGACGGCAAGCTGGGGATGGA
Source organism: uncultured Bacteroidales bacterium (assembly GCA_947175245.1). Taxonomy (GTDB): domain Bacteria; phylum Bacteroidota; class Bacteroidia; order Bacteroidales; family Muribaculaceae; genus JAAVFS01. The sequence continues at coordinate 5,415 of CAMWLW010000105.1, read as the reverse complement.
AAGTTTTCTCATCGGTCCAGCTGCAGCCTCTTAAATTCATGCCGACGCCGAAGTTAAGATTGCTTTTCTTGCCCAAATTAAGCCGATAGCCCACAGTGGGTGAAATGAAAATCCTGTATTCACCCAAGATAACACCACCGGCACGCAAATCGCCGTATAAGGGCAGACGCCCTATCTTCCAATCAGTCCGTGCCTGAACGAAGATGGGGAAGTAACCCAACCAATTATGGCGGTTAGGAGAGTCACGTTCAAACATGAAGCCGGCACCTAAAAATAAATGACGATTGAACTGGTAACCGTGAGAGGTGGAAATACCATAATAGACAGTCGCAGAGTTATCGCCGTAAATATCCTGATCGAACATCAGGTCTACATTTGCATCGACAAAGCCGCGGTATCCCCTTTCAGGCTCTTTAGCCCATGCCGTGAAAGTCATCACGAATGACAATAATATAGTAACAATTAGATTGGGTGCTTTCATTATTCAGGTATTAATTAAGAATAAGTAACTGTTGAAAATTAAACGATATTATGGACGACGTAACTGAGAAAACTCATCTTTTACACTATCTGCGGCCGTAAAGCGGTATAAATCCAAATTCACATCAGTCGTTTAGCTCGCTAAACTCCTTCATTTTATTTGGATTTCTCCTCGCTTTCCGCCTCTCATATAGTATAAATTAATTTTCAACAGTTACTTATGAAATATAACGCGTAATGCACAGATTTATTGCGAACAATACATCAATCAATTGTGCATCGTGAATTGTGAATCGTGCATCATCTCAGAACCTGTAGCCGATGCCGACGGTGATGACGCCCGACGAGTAGTGACGCACGCCTACATACTTGCCCTCGACAAACAGCTTCAGCGTCTCGGTGGCATACACATCGAGACCCGCGCCCACGTTAAGGCCGAACTTGCTGACACGCTCGGTCACGTCGTCGCCCTCGATTATCGCCGGTTTGTTACCGGTGGGGTGAAAGCTCCACGACGTGTAGTTGAAGCCGGCCAGCGGATACAGGTTGACACGGCCCGACGGAATAACCGACAGCGGCATGTGTACATTGAGGTTGATAGCCAGACCGTCGGTGTTGTGATGCTTGAACACATAGCTCACATCGGGCGCTATACGCACCAGGCGTCTGAGGCGATATTGCAGAAAGACTCCGCCCACGGCGCTCTCGTTGCGTGTGTTGTAACCGGCTGTGACACCGACCGTTTTCTCACCGTTGTTACCGATAGCCGAGGCTGTGGGCGAGGTTGCCAGCGACAGCACTGCGACCGTTATCACGAAAATTCGCTTTAGGGCTTTCATCTTGTCTGAGATATGAATTTAGAATTAGAGGTCAAAGGTAAACAAATTAAGAGAAATTTTGTAACTTCGCAGTGAAAAATTTTTATCATTTAAGAGATGGACGTCAGAATAGAACAATCGTGGAAAGAGCAGCTGGCCGATGAGTGGGAAAAAGAGTACTTCATCAACCTCACGCGCTGGGTCAGGAGCGAGTATGCCGCACACACGGTTTTCCCGCCGGCAAGGCGCATTTTTGCCGCACTCGACACCACGCCGTTCAATGACGTCAAGGTCGTGATACTGGGTCAGGATCCCTACCACGACATCGGTCAGGCCAACGGCATGTGCTTCTCGGTAGCCCCCGGCATACAGTGGCCGCCGTCGCTCGTCAACATCTTCAAAGAGGTGTCAGACGACACCGGCGCACCCCAACCGGCCGACGGCGACCTGACACGCTGGGCACGCCAGGGAGTGCTGCTGCTCAACTCGATACTCACCGTCAGGGCCCACCAGGCGGCCTCACACCGCGACCACGGCTGGGAACAGTTCACCGACGCCGTCATACGCGCGCTCGCCACGCGCCGAGAGGGCATCGTGTTCCTGTTGTGGGGGTCGTACGCCGCGCGCAAGGGCTCATTTATCGACCGCTCGCGCCACCTCGTGCTCGAGTCGGCCCACCCGTCGCCACTGTCGGCCTACCGCGGCTTCTTCGGCAACCACCACTTCTCGCGCGCCAACCAATACCTTGTCTCGCAAGGCAAAACGCCCATACAATGGTAAGACGGCTGCTCACATACACCATCGCCGTCATCGCGGCCGCGCTGACAGTGTGTCGGGCCGCCGACACCGCCACGGGCATCCTGGCACCGGGATTTGCCACCCTGCAGGTGTATGCCGACGACAACGAGCTCACCGACGCCGTCATACGCCTCGACGACGACCGTCACATCACCATCGAGTTTGACGAGCTGGCCGACGACGTGCGCTACATGCGCTACAGCCTCATCCACTGCAACGCCGACTGGCAGCCGTCACAGCTCGTCGACAGCGAGTTTCTCGACGGCTTCAACGAGGGCACTGTCGACGACTACGAGTTCTCGCGCGCCACGACGGTACACTACGTCCACTACCGCATCACCATCCCCGGCGAGTCGATGCGCCCGCTCGTGTCGGGCAATTACCTGCTGCGCGTCTACGACGAGGGCGAGCCCGACGTCACCCTGCTCCAGGCACGCTTCATGATTACCGAACAGTCGGTGACACTCTCATCGTGCGTGTCGTCGGTCACCGACATCGACTACAACGACGCCCACCAGCAGCTGTCGATTGAGCTCGACGCCACAAACCTCACCGTCCACGACCCGTTCAACGACTTCAAGGTTGTCGTGACCCAGAACAACCGCCCCGACACACGGCGCACGCTGCTGCACCCCCTGCGCATGCAGGGCTCGCGCCTTGTCTACGAGCATCTGCCCAAGCTCATATTTGCCGCAGGCAACGAGTATCGCCGCTTCGAGAACATATCGACCCACTCGCCGTCGATGCACGTCGAGGGCGTCGCCTATCACGGCCCCTACTATCACGCCTATCTCCAGGCCGACGAGTCACGCGCCGCGGTGCCCTACACCTACGACCGCACCCAGAACGGCGGCTATGTGGTCAGAGAGTACAACTCGACACGCCCCGACAGCGAGGCCGACTATCTCGTGACCCACTTCACGCTACTTAGCGACCCGCTGCCGGGCACCGACATCTACATCGACGGTGACCTCACCGACCGGCGCATGGACTCAGGCTCGCGGCTCACCTACGACAGCGAGCTCGGCGCCTATACCATCACCAGGTTGCTCAAACAGGGGTCATACAACTACATGTACCTGGCTGTGCCGTCATCGGCGCCATCACGAGGTACCGCCGTGCCGTCGGCCACATCGGCCATCGAGGGCGACTTCTACAACACCGTCAACAAGTACGACATTGCCATATATCATCGCCTTCCCGGCCAACGATATGACCGTCTGGTAGGCTACTTCACTGTCTACTCTTTATGAAAACCGAAACAAGCGAGACTATTATGCTACAAATACAGGATACACTCGTGAGCCTCGACCTGGCCGAGCAGTTCTTCTGCTGCGACATCGAGCAGTGCAAGGGCGAGTGCTGCATCGAGGGCGACGCCGGCGCACCCATCACCGACAGCGAGGACGAGCGCCTGCGCGAGGTTCTGCCGGCCATCTGGGACGACATGTCGCCTGCCGCCCGCCGCGAGGTCGAGGCCAACGGCGTGAGCTACATCGACAGCGAGGGCGACCGCGTCACCACCATCGTCAACGACCGCGACTGTGCCTTCTCATGCTACGCTCCCGGCGGCGTGTGCATCTGTGCCATCGACAAGGCCTACCGCGAGGGACGCGTCAACTGGCGCAAACCAATCTCGTGCTACCTCTACCCCGTGCGCATCACGCGCTACCCGTCGTTCACTGCCGTCAACTTCCACCACTGGAAGATATGCCGCAGCGCGTTCACCAATGGCCGCCGACTGGGCATACGCGCTTACCAATTCCTCAAAGAACCGTTAACCGAACGCTTCGGCGCCGAGTGGTATGCCGAGCTCGAAACCGCCTGCAAGGCCTATCTTGAGCAGTATGGAAGTGATGAATAACAGCCTGCGCGAAATCAAGAAGTTCACCATCAAGGTCGGCAAGACCCTGGTTCACTTCTCGCAACGCGGCATACGCGTGCCGGCGCGCTACCGCCTGCAGCTTGTCGATGACAGCCGCATGTCGACCCTATGGAGCGTACGCGGCTCGCGCGTCCGCATGATGATACTGGCCATCATCATGTTCCTGGTAATCACATTCATCGGAGCGGCGCTGATAAGTCTCACCCCGCTGCGCACCCTGCTTCCCGGCTACCTCAAACGCTCACAGCGCTTCGAGATGACCGACATGTCGGCACGCGTCGACTCCCTGGCCCATATAGCCGCCGTCAACAACATGTATCTCGACAACATGGTCGCCATCCTCAACGAGGAGGTCGACCCCGACAGCATACAGCGCGTCTACAACGACTCGATCAACCGTCAGGCTCTGCCGGTCGACTCGCTCCTGATGGCCTCGAACGCCGAGCGCGACTTCGTGCGCCGCTATGAGCAGCGCGAACGCTTCAACGTCTCGGTGCTCTCGCCCGTGGCAGCCGACGGCATGACATTCTATCCGCCCGTCAACACCCAGATAGCCCGCTCCACCGATGCCTCGGGCCACACCACCTACCAGCTGCCGCCGTCGACACCCGTCTCGGCCGTCTACCGCGGCACGGTGATCGAATCACACTACGTGCCGGGCGAGGGTTACACCGTCATCATACAGCACCCCCACGACTTCATCACACGCTACACCGGCCTCGGGTCGGTGATGGTAGAGCCGGGCAGCAAGATCAACACAGGCAGCCGCATCGGCCTGTCGTCCGACGTGCGCGACAACTCGCGCCCGCCCGTCACCCTCGACATGTGGTTCAACGGCTCTCAGCTCGACCCGTCGACCTACATAAACCGCCAACAGTAAACAACACAACCACTACCATTATGAGTATCACTATATTAGGAATTGAATCATCATGTGACGACACCAGCGCCGCCATCATCACCGACGGCCTGCTGCGCAGCAACGTCATCGCCTCACAGAAAGTGCACGAGGAGTATGGCGGCGTCGTGCCCGAGCTTGCCTCGCGCGCCCACCAGCAGAATATCGTGCCCGTAATCGACGCCGCCCTCAAGCGCGCCGGTGTCGACAAGAGCGAGCTCTCGGCCATCGCCTTCACCCGAGGTCCCGGACTGTTAGGCTCGCTGCTCGTGGGCACCTCGTTTGCCAAGGGCCTCTCGCTCGGCCTGCGCGTGCCCATCGTCGACGTCAACCACCTGCACGGCCACGTCCTCAGTCACTTCGTCCGCCAGCAGCCCGACGACAAGGTGCCCGAGTTCCCGTTCCTGTGCCTGCTCATCTCGGGCGGCAACTCACAGATTATTCTCGTCAGGAGCTACCGCGACATGGAGATTCTCGGCCAGACCATCGACGACGCCGCCGGCGAGGCATTCGACAAGTGCGCCAAAGTGATGGGT
>CAMWLW010000104.1 GCA_947175245.1 uncultured Bacteroidales bacterium | reverse complement strand
TGTGAATTGATTCGTGTGTATTTGAGGAAGTAATACAAGAACAACGCGCCGGCCAGGAACAGTGACAGCGAGAAACTCAGGTAAATACCCTTGAGACCGAGTCCAAGCGGAAGTGCAAGCAGCCATGTCGATGGCAATCCGACCACAATGTAGCTCACAAATGCAATCCACAACACTGGCATGACGCGCGAGGTGCCTCGCAACGCGCCCACGAAGTTAATCTGCGTCGCATCACCAAGCTGATACAGCAGCAGGGGAACGATCTGCGCCGCCGCCAATGCCGTGAGTTCGACATTGTTGTCGCTGAACAGCTCAATCAACGAGCGCCCGAAGAAAAGAAAAATCATGCAGCTGCACGCGGCTATCGCCAATATCACATGGTAACCGGCCCAGCCTATGCGGCGCATGGCGGCGACATCGTTCATGCCCGCCGCATTTGATACCAGCACCGTCACACCCATGCCCATGCTGTAGTAAATGCAGAAGCCGAGCGTGCCCACAATCACGAGTATCTGAAACGCCGCGAGCGACAGGGTGGCATCGGGCAGCAGGCCGGCAATGATTGCCGCGCCCGAGAATGCTCCGGTCTCCATCGCCATCTGCAACGCTATCGGGAATGATGTCACCGTGACGCGCCCGGCCGATGTCACAGGCTGCACCTTACCGCTGAAGCCGTCACGATAACCGGCATACTGCCGACGGCCGACGAACACGGCAATGATGAACACCGCACACAGCACGCGGGCCACCAGCGTCGACAGTCCGGCTCCCGTCAGACCCATCTCGGGACAGCCCCAATGACCGCCGATGAGCATGTAGTTGCCGATGATATTGACCACGTTTGACACGAGCACGATGATGGTGGGCATCACCGTGTTGCCGATGCCATAGCTCCACTGGGCGAACACATTGAACAGCGCCACGGGAATCATTCCGGCAAGGTAAATCAGGAAATAGGGCCGTATGAGCGGCAACAGCGACTGCTCCTTGACGATAAATCCCAAACACCCGTAGACCACAGCCATGAGCAGCGTCACACCGACGGCAAACACCATGTTGACCTTCAGCCCCGTGAGCAGCGTGCGCCCGATGTCGCGGCGGTTGTCATGAGCGGCGAGCGCACCTATCAGCGGTGTGAGGCCGTAGGTGAAGCCTATGCACATCAAAATGGCGACATTGAACAGGTTGTTGACAAACGAGGCGGCCGCCAGCTCGGGCGTCGAGTGCTGACCCACCATGATATTGTCGGCAAACCCGACGGCTATCATGCCGAGCTGGCCCACCAATATAGGCAGGCCAAGCTGGATGATGCGTTTATAATAAGATTTATATTGTGCTGATAAGAGCATGTTTATAACAGCCGATTATTCATAGACGAGGACGCGCTCGACGTACAGTTTGTTGCCTGTCGATGCGGGATTGCGTTCGGGCAGATTTTCAAATCGTAGTGTGTGGTGTCCGGCGGGCAGCCCGGTCACGAAATAGAGGTAGGCGCGGTTACCCTGCCACTTGCCCACGTTGGTGATATAATAGGTATCGACGTCCTTGACCTCGGTGCCGTCAATGGTGGCGCGGGCGCGGCCGCTGTCGGTGTGCCAGCTGCCGAGGATGGCGATGCCTGTGCCGTCAAACTCCACATCGAGCCTGTCGCCGGGAGTGGTCGACACCTTGTAGGGGTCGTCGTCGCCCTCGCCGTATGCCCAGTCAACCCAGTTGCCGGTGAAGGCCAGGCGTCCGGGCTCGGCGACAGGAAGCGCCTCGGCCAGTTTGAGCGTGCCGTGACCGGCCACATAGGCGGGAGCCTGGGGCTGCTGAGACTTGATTACAAACTGCGAGTCGGTGACATGGCCGCCGTTGCGCTCAATGCTCTGAGCCATGAGGTCGAGAGTCACCTCGACAGCCTTGTTGAACGAGTAGTCGGTGTGGCTGAATACCTCGTCGGCAATGGCCGGGATGCCCGACTTGAAGTGCTCGGGAATGGCATCGTAGCCGTCGATGATGCCGAGGACGGCGGCGGCATTGGCGGTGTTGCAGTCAGTGTCCTGGCCACAGCCCACGGTGATGTTCATGGTGCGCGTCCAGTCGCCGCCGCCATAGAGCAGGCCGGTGACGATATAGGCGCCGTTGAGCTTGGCATCGATATTGAAAGGCAGATAGGGCGAGCAGACGTCGTAGGGAGCGTAACGCTCGTTGAGCATGGTCCATGCAGCCGTCCAGTCGTCGGGATTGGCACGGTGACAATCGATAACATCGCGAATCACGGCGGCATACTCGCTATCGGCAGGTATGGCATCGAGCGCCTTGACAACAATCGAGTCAATGTCGCTGCAGTTGTAGGCAAGCGTGTGGAGAGCGCTCACATACATACCGGCATACAGGCCGTCGCCGGCCGACATCACGGCACCGACACGCTCACACAGCGAGTCGGCCGACAGCGGCATGCAGGGATTGATGAAGCCTATGAAGTCACACTCGATCTGGAAGTCGATGTCATCACAGTGTATGTTGTTGGCAGGGGTTGAAATCTCATCACCGCGCAGACCGTCAAGGTAGTTCTTGCGTCCCTGGAGGTTGGCATGGCACAGTCCGAAACCGGCGTATGCGAAGTCGTGGGCGAGCGAATCGATCGGTGCATCGAGGCCAAGGCGCTCGATGGTCGACATGAAACACATCTGGCCATAGATGTCGTCCTCGTTGAGCGAAGCCACCACATTTTCGGGCTCCCACTTTATAGAGTCGGTGTACATGCGGTCGTTGCAGGCAAACTCCATGGGGCGGCCATACATCACGCCGATCATCTTGCCGGCCCATGCGCCCTTGACCTTGTCGGTCATGGTTGCGCGGTCAATAGTTACGGTCTTGTCGGGCGAGGTGCGGTTACATGCAGCCAGAATACACACGACGGTAAGCAGTAAGAGAATTTTTTTGTACATAATTTGTCACAAATTAGAATTAATGAAAATACACGACAAATTTAGTCATTTTAAGTCATAATTCCTACCTTTGTACCATTATGAAGACAAGTTTCTATTTTTTCCTTTGGTTTATCGTATATTACCTGATAGGTCTGACCGGCGTGCCGGCACTCGTCAACAACAGTTTTGTGGTCGCGCTGATCCTGGTCTATCTTATAAGCCGCCTCAACAGTAAACTGTTTGCACAGGATATCGCCTATCAGGCCAATCTGAACAAATGGTACATCTTTGAGATATTCTACTCCAACGAGCCTCGTAAGCTGACACGGATACTGCGCAACCGTGTCATCGGCGAGACCGTGTGGGCGCTGTACTGCATCCTGACTGTGTTCGGACTACTGCTCATCGGAGCCCGCGATTTTCTGGTGTTGGGAGTGTTCGGTTTCTTGGGGGTGATCTCGATGGTAGCCTCGTCGCGCAACTTCAACCGCATGCGCGACATCAACGAGAACGGACTGCCGTCGTTCGACCAATCACCATACGCGCCGCTGTCGCCCGAGTACATAGCCTACCGTGAGGCACGTGCCGCATACACCGCCGAGCAGTTGCGTCCCCAGGCGCCGGCCATCTCCAAGTGGGTCAACATCATGTCGATTGTATTTGCCGCGCTGTGCTCTCTCATCGGCCTCCTGTACATGATACTGCTTATCGGCACGCTCGGCAACATGCAGATACTCGACGTCACCTTCCTTATATATGGCGTGCTCGCCATATACTTCGGCGTCAAAGACCTCGTGGCAAGCATCCGCGCCCTCTGCCACCGCCCCACCCCCACACTATGAATTTGTGGATGTTGTTTTTTTTGAGTAATTTTGTGTGACTCGGGCGGGTGGAGCAAACCTCAGGCACGCGGCCGATGTTATAATGATTGACATGGCGGCACTGAGTGCAGTGCCGGCAACATGGTTTAATCATCTAATGCTTTATTATTATGGAATCTACAAGACAAGCTAAAATAGCGAGACTGTTACAAAAGGAATTGAGTGAGATATTTCGCCGTCAAACTGCCAAGACTCAGGGCGTGCTGGTGTCGGTAAGCGCCGTGAGGGTGTCGCCCGACCTGAGCATCGCACGTGTGTACCTGTCGGTGTTCCCGTCGAATAAGGGCGCCGAAATCCTCGCCGAGATAAACCGCAGCGCCAAGACGGTGCGTTACGAGCTGGCTCAGATCGTGCGTCATCAGCTGCGCAAGACTCCCGAACTATCGTTCTTCCTCGACGACTCGCTCGACTACCTCGAGAATATCGACCACCTGTTGCAGTCCTAACTTCAAGGAGCCTCCGGGACGAGGCGCTGCTATATAAATCTAAATCAGTTATCACATGCTTGCACTGCGCGTGGCGTTGAGGTATCTGGTCTCTAAAAAGACCCACAACGCTGTCAACATCCTCTCACTGGTATCGGTGGTCGGTGTCGCTATAGCGACAATGGCCATGGTCATAGTGCTGTCGGTGTTCAATGGTTTCAGTGACCTGGCGGCAGGCAAGCTGTCGCTGATGGATCCCGACCTGCTCGTGGTGCCTGCGCGCGGCAAGGTGATAAACAATGCCGATTCGCTGGCAAGCACTCTCGGCAGCATCGCCGGGGTGAGCGTCACGGCACCCATTATCAAGGAACAGGCGCTGGCGGTGACTAACGACGGCCAGATGCCGGTAATGTTGCAGGGCATGACGGTCGAGGGCTCGGACGCCACGTGTCTTGAAGGCATAATGCTTGACGGTAGTGCGCTCATGGGCTACATCGACGATGAGAAATCGGCCTTTGACGGATGCCCGACTTGCGTACTCAGCGTGGGTGTGGCTGTAGAGACCGGGCTGAGGGGCGGACTGAACAGCCGGCTGTGTGTGTATGTACCGCGCAGGACAGGTAGAATAAACACGGCCAACCCGATGAACGCATTTCGCGGTGACACGCTGCTTGTGGCCGGAGTTTACCGCGTGGAACAGGCCGAGTATGACACTGACATGGTGATCGTGCCGCTGGAGGTGACACGCAGGTTGCTTGACTACAACAACGGCGAGGCCACGGCGATACAGGTATTCACCCAAGGCGCTGACACCGATGCTGTCGCACGCGAAATACAGCTGCGTGCAGGCGAGGATTACCGCGTGCTTGACCGCTACCGTCAGCAGCAACAGGCATTCAATATGATAGCCGTCGAGAAATGGGTGACGTTGCTGATGTTAGCTTTCATACTGATAATCACATCATTCAATATCATATCGGCAATCTACATACTGCGCGTCGAGAAGCAGGGGAACATGGCCGTGCTCAAGGCGATGGGCGCCACCGAGGGCCTGATCAGGAGCATATTCGGCTGGCAGGCGCGCCTCATAACGGTCGCCGGCGGAGCTATCGGCCTGATACTCGGGTCGATACTAACACTCATACAGCAGTACGGTCACGTTATCAAACTGCAGGCCGGCGACATGTCGGCGCTGGCGGTCGAGGCATACCCTGTAAGACTCGAGGCCGGCGACCTGGCGATTGTAGCGCTGATTGTCGTGGGCGTTGCCCTTCTCAGTTCATTAAGCACTTATTGGTCAAAACCATGAAACCGCTACTGCGCCTCGACAGCGACACACTATACTACTCGACCCAGGAGTTAGCCAACCCCGGGCATGTCGTCGTGCCCCGCGGCGTCACGGTCGTGATAGGCCCCAACGGCAGCGGCAAGTCGATGCTAGCCGACATAATTGAGCGCGGGCGCAACTTCCGCACCAACCGCATCACGTTCGAGGGGATTGACCGGCCGGTAGTGCGCAAAGTGGAGTTTGCCGACGTTCACTCACTGCGCGGCATCACGGCTACAGGCTATTACCAGCAGCGCTATGAGGCGACCATGAACGACGAGGTGCCTACCGTGGCCGAGGCCCTGGGCACGGCGTTTGACCTCGAGAGTGTGAAATCAAACTGCGAGCTGCTTGACCTGCACCACGTGATGGAGAAGCGCATCAATTACCTATCGAGCGGCGAGCTGCGCAAACTACTAATATCCACGGCACTGACCTCGCGCCCCGACCTGCTAATACTCGACAATCCCTACATAGGGCTCGACGTCGACTCGCGTCGCGTGCTTGACAACGCGCTGCAACGACTGGCCGAGAGCGGAGTCAGCATCATGCTCCAGGTGTGTGACCCGGCCGACGTGCCGACATTCACCACAGCCGTCATCCCCGTCTCGGGCATGACAATAAAACCTGTAATAGAAGTCACAATGCCTGTAAAGGAGCTGCGTGACTCGCTGATGTACCTGTTCGATTATGCCATCGACACCCGGCTGATACCCCGGCCGCTAAGGCTTGACAACGAGCCGGTCGACGTAATAGCATCGTTCGACAAGTGTACAATCAGCTATGGCCGACGCGTAATACGTGAAAGCCTTGACTGGACTATACGCGATAACGAGCGCTGGGCTCTGAACGGCCCCAACGGCAGCGGCAAATCAACGCTGCTGAGCATGATAAACGCCGACAATCCGGCCCGCTACCGTTCAAACATAACCCTATTTGACAATCACCGCGGGTGGGGCCACAGCATCTGGGATATCAAACGCCGCATAGGCTATGTATCGCCCGAAATGCGCCTGTACTTCTCGGGCACGGGCGATGCCGCCACCGTGATAGGTCAGGGACTGATCGACACGGTAGGCAGCTATGTGAAGCTGCGCCCCGACGAGCAGGCACAGGCGTCGATGTGGGTACAGCTGCTGCACCTCGAACCGATAGCCGAACGGCCATACAACACGCTGTCGGCCGGCGAGCGGCAGATGGTGCTTCTCGCCCGCGCCATGATAAAACAGCCGCGCCTGCTAATTCTCGACGAGCCGATGCACGGGCTTGACTACGGGCGCAAGCGTGCCATGCGCGCTCTTATTAACCATTTCGCGGCACGGGCTGACCGACCTGACTCGCCCTACCCCATGTCACTCATATACGTCACCCACCATCCCGATGAACTCCCCGAGTGCATCAATAAGTTTATGAGCCTATGAGACTTAAACACATCACAGTCAACAACTTCAAGAATATAGCCGAGGCTTCGCTCGATTTCTCGCCGTCAATCAACTGTCTGCTGGGCAACAACGGCATGGGCAAGAGCAATCTGCTCGACGCCATCTACTACCTGAGCTTCGCGCGCAGCTTCAGCGGCCTGCAGGACAGCAAGCTGCCCAGGCGTGGAACGGACTACATGATGCTGCGCGGCGAGTATGACCGCAACGGGACTCACGAGGAACTGACTGCCGGACTGATAAGCGGCAAGCGTAAGTCGCTGAAACTCGGCGGCAAAGAGTATCAGCGACTGAGCGACCACATAGGTCTGTTCCCGGCAGTGCTTATCTCGCCGGCCGACGCCGACCTCATCACCGGCACGGGCGAGGAGCGCCGCCGCTTCATGGATATGGTCATCTCGCAGAGCGACCCGGTGTATCTCGACCACCTCATACGCTTCGGCCGATCGCTGCAGCAGCGTAACAAGATGCTCCACGACCGCGTGGTCGACCACAATCTCTACCTCGCCGTCGAGACCGCCATGAGTGTCTCGGCCCACTACATAGTGTCGCGCCGGCAGCGCTGGATCGAAGAGCTAACGCCCATATTCATCGAACTGTACAGCCTCATAGCCGGTGACGACGAGATACCGTCGATCAAATACCGCACACATCTCACTGACGGCGTGACTTACGAGTCACTGCTCGACAACGCGCGTCGCCACGACGAGGCGGTAGGCCACACCAGTGTGGGGCCCCACCGCGATGACATAGACCTGGAGCTCAACGACCTGCCGGTGCGCCGTGCCGCCAGCCAGGGTCAGTGCAAATCGTTCACCATAGCGATGAGACTCGCCCAGTTTGAGTTCCTGCACCGCGCCGCCAACCTGACGCCGCTGTTGCTACTCGACGACATATTTGACAAACTCGATGCCACACGTGTGGAGCGTATCGTGTCGATCGTGCGCGACAGCAGCCGCTTCGGCCAGATTTTCATAACCGACACCAACCGCGACCACCTCGACTCGATAATGCGGCTCACTGCCACCCAATACCGCATGTGGAACGTTGACCACGGCACATTCACCCAACAATGAAACGCACCGACCCTCAATCAATAAAGGAACTAATCGACAAAGTGCTCGATGATGACAGCGTGCGCGACGTGGCCCGTGCCCAACGCCTGTGCTACCTGTGGCCCGAGATTGTAGGCCCGGGCATTAACCGCTACACCACGCGCCGATATGTCGCCGACGGTGTGCTGCATGTCTATCTCTCGTCGGCTCCGCTCAAAAACGAGCTGCAGTTTCACCGCTCACGCCTTGTCGAATTGCTAAACCAGGCTGTCGGTGCCGACGTTATTACCGATATTAATATTCACTGATATGAGACAACCTATCGAAATCAAGCCTTCAGAAAATCCCCGCGTACCTGCACAACCGGCTCCTTACTTCCATGAAGTGCCGCTGCAGATACGTTTCAACGACATCGACATGCTGGGCCATCTCAACAATGGCGTCTACCTCAACTTCATGGATCTCGGCAAAATCAATTACTTCAACGATGTGATGGGTCGCAAGCTCGACATGCACGATATAAGTCTGGCTGTGGTCAACATCAATGTCAACTTCTATGCGCCGACGTTCATTACCTGCCATATCAGCGTGTTCACGGCTGTGACCCACATTTCAAAACACAGCCTGACCCTCGACCAGCGCATAATCGACACTGTCACGGGCGAGGTCAAGTGCCAGGCTACGACTATCATGGCGGGATATAACATCAAGACGGCGACGTCTGAGCCCATCAATCCCGAGTGGCGCGAGGCTATCGAGCGCTGGGAAGGCCGGGAGTTGTTCGGCTGACGCAG
>CAMWLW010000103.1 GCA_947175245.1 uncultured Bacteroidales bacterium | reverse complement strand
CCCGGCACCGGGCGCTTGCGCCCGCCTCTACCAAGCCCAATTGTGCATCGTGCATTGTGAATTGTGCATCATCCCCCCTGCCCCTCCGTCTGCCCGCACCGGGCGCTTGCGCCCGCCTCGACCAAGCCCAATTGTGCATCGTGCATTGTGAATTGTGCATCATCCCCCGTGCCCCTCCGTCCCGGCACCGGGCGCTTGCGCCCGCCTCTACCAAGCCCAATTGTGCATCGTGCATCGTGCATCGTGCATTTTTTCACCCCGAGTGTGGGAATTTTGCATGGTTTCGGCCCCTCCACATATTATCTTTGCATCCGAAAACATAAACCCCCTAAACCTCGGCCCAAGCCGAATATTTGATTATGAAAAACATCACACTACCCCCTCAGTTCTTTGCCCAACTGCTCACACTCAACCCCGACCTACAGCAACACGTCATCACCATCTGCAACCAACTCGCCGCCGGCGACGAAGACACAATCATACGCTACCGCCTGCCCGACAACGCCCCCGACGTGCTCGTCGACTTCGTCAAGCGACTCAAGCGCCGCGTCCACAACTCACACCTGCGCCGAGAGCGACTCAAAGCCAAAGCCCGCAAAGCCGAGGCACAAGCCAACGTCAGGCCCGCATATATTCCACCTACCACGCTCCCCACACCGCCCAAGCCCGACCCCGTTATCGACGAAGCAATTAAAAAACTTACTGAAGACGCGTTCCAAATCAAGAAACTCTACTCACACTACACCTACAACGTCGTCCACATGGTATGCCATGTATGTAACGACCTCATCGTTCATGTCGAGCGCCGACATGAACAGCAAGTACGCGAGAGCCGATACAACAGCCACCTCAAGCGCTGACCACCCCATTGACACCCAATAGTTCCGGTTTAATTTGGCTTATGTGATTTTTTTGTGTATATTTGTACTCGTTAGAAATATATCATACAAGAAACCACATTATGGCTAAACAAGATCCCTACAGCGCCCTGGGTGCCCTGCGTGGACGCTTCATGTCATGGCAGATGCGCGTCATCCTCTTCTCGATGATAGGCTACAGCATCTTCTACTTCGTGCGCAAGAACTTCTCAATCGCCATGCCCGGCCTCACAGCCGAGTACGGTATCAGCAACAAAAGCTTCGGCTGGATAATCTTTGCCGGCTCACTCGTCTACGGCTTCTCGCGCTTTGTCAACGGCTACCTCGTCGACCGCGTCAAGGGCCGCGTCGTCATGGCCGTCGGCCTGCTGCTGTGTGCGGCCGCCAACTTCGCCTTCGGCTTCGGAGCCGACCTCAGCGCGTGGATTACCGGACAACCCGGCGGACCGCGCATGGTCGAGTTCCTCATCCTCATAATGGGTATCACCATCATCGTCAACCAGTTCTTCCAGGGCATGGGCTACCCCCCGTGCGCCCGCATCCTGCCCCACTGGATTCACCCCAGCGAGCTCGCCACCAAGATGTCGATATGGAACTGCTCCCACTCCATCGGTGCAGCCCTCGCCGTCGTCGTGTGCGGCTACATCATGGGCACGATGGGCACCAACCTCTCCGACAACGAGGCCGTCCGCTCACTCCTCGCCGCCAACCTCTCGGCCGGCGGCGTCAGTGACGCCGACCTCTCGACCCAGGTGCTCGCCTACGCCTCACACTATGGTGCCTGGAAATGGTGTTTCTGGCTCCCGGCCTGCATCGCCGTGGCCGGCGCCGCCGTACTCTTTGCCGGCCTGCGCGACGAGCCCCGCGAGGTAGGCCTCCCCGACCTCCCCGACACAGGCCTCGGCAACTACAAGGAAACACGCTCGGCAGCCGCCCGCAAACGCTTCGAGAAAGTGATGGTGTGGCAGAACCGCTGGGTCTGGACCTTCTGCATCGCCAACCTCTTCGTCTACGTCGTCCGCATGGGCATCCTCGACTGGGGCCCAAAATTCCTCAGCGAGAGCCGCGGCCTGTCGATCGAGAGCGCCGGCTGGAGCGTCGCTGCCTTTGAGATTGCAGGCATCATCGGTACGATTTTCGCCGGATGGGCCACCGACCGCTTCTTCGCCGGCAAAGGCCACCGCATGTGCGTCTTCTGCATGCTCGGCGCCGCCGTGTTCATGACACTCTTTATGTTACTGCCCGAGAGCGCCAGCCTCACCGTCACCGTCCTCGTTCTCGTCGGCGCCGGCTTCTGCATCTACGGCCCCCAGGCACTCATCGGCATCGAGCTCGGCAACCAGGCCACCAAAGAAGCCTCGGCACGCGCCAACGGCCTCGCCGGCATCCTCGGTTACGTCGGCGCCGGACTCTCAGGCCTCCTCGTCGGCTATGTAGCCGACTGGTATGGCTGGGGCATGGTCTTCAAGACCATCATCGTCGTCGCCGTCATCGGCATGATTATCCTCATGACCATGTGGAAAGCCCCCCGCGACGGCTACGAGCGCGCATCCAAAATCAACTATAACGACTAATCCCAACCCATAGCTCTATGTACAACAGCACCCTGTCCGACGACAAACTGCGCGCCGCCTGCGCGTCAATCAAACACGTTGCGCTCGACATGGACGGCACCATATACCTTGGCTCACGCCTCTTTGACTGGACCGTCGGCTTCCTGGCCGACCTGCGACGCGCCGGCATCACCTACTCGTTCCTTACCAACAACCCCACCCGCTCGGTGGCCGACTACGTCGCCAAGCTCCATAAACTCGGCATTGACGCCACCCCCGACGAGATATACACCACCGCCGTCGCCACCATCGACTATATCAGGCTCAACTTCCCCGACGCCCGGCGCCTCTTTGTGCTCGGCACCCCGAGCATGGTCAGGGAGTTTGAAGAGGCCGGCTTCGAGATGACGGCCGACGACCCCGCCGACCGCCCCGACCTGCTCGTCGTGGCCTTCGACACCACCCTCACCTACGACCGCCTGTGCCGCGCCGCCTGGTGGGCGTCACAGGGCCTGCCCTACATCGCCACCAACCCCGACCGCGTCTGCCCCACCGACAAGGAGGTGATACTCGTCGACTGCGGCTCGATGACCACCTGCATCGAGCACGCCACCGGCCGCCGACCCGACATCGTCATCGGCAAGCCCAACCCCGACATGCTGCGCTGCATCATGGCACGCCGCGGCCTGCGCCCCGACGAGGTAGCCATGTGTGGCGACCGCATCTACACCGACGTCGCCACCGCGCGCAATGCCGGCGCCCTCGACGTGCTCGTGCTCTCGGGCGAGACCACCCTCGACACCGCCATGAACGCCGACCCGCGCCCCACCATCACCGCCGACAACGTCGCCACCTTCGGCCGCCTCATCATCGAGGCACGCCGGGCACAGTAAAGACACACTTTTAGAGAGATACTTATATATACTTAGATGAATTTTGATACCATTATAATAGGTGGCGGCCTCACAGGCCTCACAGCCGCGATAGCCTCGGCCGAACGCGGCGAGCGCACGGCCATCATCTCGGCCGGACAAAGCGCGCTCCACTTCTCCTCGGGCACGTTCGAGCTGCTCGGAGCTGTCGACGGCAAGCCCGTCACCAACCCCGTCGAGGCTATGGATCGCCTGCCCGACACACACCCCTACCGCCGCATAGGCCGTGAACGCATGCTCAGCCTGCTGCCGCTCGTTCAGCCCTTGCTGTCTCGCGCCGGCATCGCCACCACCGGCAACCACTACATCAACCGCTACCGCCTCACACCCCTCGGCAAGATCAAGCCCGCGTGGCTCACGCTCGACGACTTCGCCACCTTCGACAGCCCCGACCGTCTGCCGTGGCGCTCGGTAGCGATAGTCAACATCGCCGATTTCCAGGACTTCTACCCCACCTTCCTGGCCCGCGGCCTGCGCGACCACGGCGTCGAGTGCACCATCTCCTCGACCTCAATCAAGGAACTCGACAACCTGCGTCGCAGTGCCACCGAGATGCGCGCCGCCAACATAGCCCGCGTGCTCGACTACAGTGCCGTGTGCAACCTCGCCGGACGCATCAAGAGCGTCGGTCGCGGAGCCGACGCCATCCTGATGCCAGCCGTCCTCGGCCTCGCCGACGACCTCATGGTGTCACTCCTGCGCCGACTGGTCAACAAGCCCCTCTACTTCATCTCCACCATGCCCACATCAGTGCCCGGCGTGCGTGCCCAGATGATGCTCAACCGCTACTTCACCAACCTCGGCGGCACCCTCATGGCCGGCGACACCGTCACCGGCGCCCGCCTCGACAATGGCCGCGTCGAGGCCGTGTTCACCAACAACCACGGCCCCGAGCCACTCACGGCATCACGCTTCATCATGGCCACAGGCTCATTCTTCAGCCACGGCCTGGTAGCCACCCCCTCATCGGTCATCGAGCCGGTGTTCGGTCTCGACGTCGACTACCCCGCCGACCGCGCCGACTGGTTCAGCAAGAACATCGGCCAGGCCCAACCATTCATGGAATTCGGCGTCCGCACCGACGACAGCTGGCACCCCTCGATTGGCGGCAACACCATCACCAACCTGCAGTGCGTCGGCTCGGTGACAGGTGGCTGCAACCCCATAAAACAAGGGTGCGGCGCCGGCGTGGCGCTGCTCACCGCCCTTGATGTCACAACCCCAAGATTATGATACTATGACGACCGATACACCCCTATCCAACATAAGCCCCAACAACTTCGAGCAGTGCGTCAAGTGCACCGTGTGCACCGTCTACTGCCCCGTCACAGCCGTCAATCCGCTCTACCCCGGCCCCAAACAGGCCGGCCCCGACGGCGAGCGTTACCGACTCAAACGCGGCGACTTCTACAACGAGGCCCTCAAATACTGCCTCAACTGCAAGCGCTGTGAGGTGTCATGCCCCTCGGGCGTACGCATCGGCGACATCATCCAGCAGGCACGCATGAAGTACAGCCACGGCAGCGCCGGCCTGCGCGACCGCATGCTCGCCCACACCGACCTCATGGGCGGCATCGCCACCCGCCTGTCACCCACCGTCAACGGCATCCTGCGGCTCACACCCGTCAAGATGGCGATGGATCTCACCCTCGGCATCGACCGCCACCGCACATTCCCGTCATACACACCCCGCAAGTTCACCACCTGGTTCCGCCGCCACGCCGCCGCCCACCAGGAGCGCTACACACGCCGCGTCACCTACTTCCACGGCTGCTATGTCAACTACAACTTCCCCCGCCTGGGCAAAGACTTCGTCAAGCTCTTCAACGCCTGCGGCATAGGCGTCGACCTCATGCCCGGCGAGAAATGCTGTGGCGTCGCCCGCATAGCCAACCGCCTCATCAAGCAGGCCACCGACGCCGCACGCACCAACCTGCGCGAGATACGCACCGCCGTCAGCCGCGGCAACGACGTCGTCGCCACCTCGTCGACCTGCATCCTCACCATGCGCGACGAGTACCCCCACCTGCTCGGTCTCGACAACGCCGACGTGCGCGACAACATCATGACCGCCACGCGCTACCTCTACCGCCTCATCGAGAGCGGCCAAGTCAGGCTCGTGTTCAAGGAGAACGGCTTCCCCTACCATCTGGCCTACCACACACCCTGCCACATGGCCAAGCTCGGCTGGGGTGTCTACTCGATCGAGCTGCTCAAGATGATACCCGGCGCAATGGTCACCGTGCTCGACAACAACTGCTGTGGCATCGCCGGCACCTACGGCTTCAAAAAAGAGAACTACAAATACTCACAGGCCATCGGCAAGACACTCTTCGACTCCATCGCCCGCGAGAACCCCGACTTTGTTGTCACCGACTGCGAGACCTGCAAGTGGCAGATCGAGATGTCTACCCCCTATCGTGTTGTCAACCCCATTTCAATCCTTGCCGACGCTATCGACTTCGAGGCGACACGTCAGGCCAACATGCAGTAAGAATTATGGAAAAAACCAATCAGTTTGATGTCATCATAATAGGCGGCGGCGCCACAGGCGCCGGCACCGCGCGCGACTGTGCCCTGCGCGGCCTCAGCGTGCTGCTCGTCGAGCGCTTCGACTTCACCGCCGGCGCCACAGGCCGCAACCACGGCCTGCTCCACAGCGGCGCCCGATATGCCGTCACCGACGGCGAAAGCGCCACCGAGTGTATCAAGGAGAACATGATACTCCGACGCATCGCCCGCCACTGTGTCGAGGAGACAGGCGGCCTGTTCATCACCCTGCCCGACGACGACCTCGCCTACCAGGCGCTCTTTGTCGACAGCTGCAACCGCGCCGGCATCAAGGCCGAGGTCATCGACCCTGACCTCGCGCGCCGCCTCGAACCCTCGGTCAATCCCACCCTCATCGGCGCCGTCAAGGTGCCCGACGGCGCCATCGACCCCTTCCGCCTCACCACCGCCAACATCATCGACGCCACCCGTCACGGCGCCAAAGTGCTCACCTACCACGAGGTCACATCACTCATCACCGACGCCACAGGCCGCGTCGTCGGCGTCAACATGCGCGACTCACGCACGGGCGCCACATCCTCGGCCCACTCACAGCTCGTCATCAACGCCGGCGGCATCTGGGGACACAACATCGCCTCGATGGCAGGCGTCACCGTCAACATGTTCCCCGCCAAGGGCGCCCTGCTCATCTTCGGCCACCGCATCAACAACATGGTCATCAACCGGTGCCGCAAACCCGCCAACGCCGACATCCTCGTCCCCGGCGACACCATCTGCCTCATCGGCACCACCAGCGACCGCGTCCCCTTCGACCAGGTCGACAACATGGAAGTCACACCCGCCGAGGTCGACATACTCATGAGCGAGGGAGCCAAACTCGCCCCCGAACTCGCACGCACACGCATCCTCCGCGCCTATGCCGGCGTACGTCCCCTCGTCGCCAGCGACGACGACCCCTCGGGCCGCTCCATCAGCCGCGGCATCGTATGCCTCGACCACGCCAGGCGCGACGGCGTCGAAGGCTTCATCACCATCACCGGCGGCAAGCTCATGACCTACCGACTCATGGCCGAGTGGGCCACCGACCTCGCCTGTCAGAAACTCGGCGTCGACGCCCGGTGCACCACCGACCGCGACCCTCTGCCCGGCTCCGAGCCCTCCGAGGTACGCAAACAGCGCCGACTCAAAGGCTGGCGCCGCACCAAGAGCCACGTCATCGAGCTCAGCACCGATCAGAAAGCCGCCGAGGGCCGTCACGGCACCATGAGCAGCAAGATCGACCGCAAAGACCCTGCCGCCGAGTCGCTCGTGTGTGAATGTGAGCAAGTCTCGGTAGCCGAAGTCAACTACGCCATCAGCGAGCTGCACGTCCAGAACCTTCTCAACCTGCGCCGCCGCACCCGCATGGGCATGGGCACCTGTCAGGGACAGCTATGCGCCTGCCGCGCTGCCGGCCTGCTCGACTCCAGCGGAGCCTGTGCCAAAGACACACTCGCCGACCTCGCCGACTTCATCAACGAGCGTTGGAAAGGCATGTCACCCGTCGGCTGGGGCGAAACCATCGAGGAAGCCCAATTCATGTCCTGGCTCTACGAAGGCGTCTGCGGCCTCCTCTAACCCCCCACTACCCGTGATTAGACTTAGTGATGTGACCTCTTTTAGAGTATAGCTTATTTTTTTGAAATACTAAAGCCCGACTTCAAAATCAGCTTCAAAGTCTCCTGAGACGTAGCCCTGTCATATTCCTTCTCACTCTCAGGGAGCTCTTCATAAGGAACGAGGCACGGATGCTTCTTATCGGCATCGTCGCGCACCGGGCCGTATGTCCAGCCATCGGCCATACGACCTTGCGCCCACACTTCGTGTACATTGCGAGCCATCTCCTCAATCAGAGGCAGCAGCTCATCCGGCAGCTTCACATCAGAAGTCTCCACCGGCTTCGGAACATATTCTTTATTCATCGTCATAGCGTTTTAAAATTAAAGAGCCAACCCACCCTCCAAAACTATCACTCCACCCTAACATTTACATATTAAACAATTTTTAGCGTCAGTAATCATAGTTTTTAAAGTGTTGCGAAATTATATTTGTCTGACATATCAGCCGGAAGCGGTGCCTCAGGAGGCATACTCAACGGATATATTGTGAGTTGATGATTACCTTTTTCTATTAACTCCAGAGCATGTTTTCGTTCTATTTGAACCCACTCCGATTTTGCTGCATTTTTTGTCCAACATAGTACGAATAGATCGGCATTGTCAATGTAATGAAGTATTTTGTCTTTAAATATGTCGCCGGCTTGCAACGTGTGACGGTCGAAGAAATAATCAGAACCGTTCATCTTGCATCCCTCTGCGATACCTCTTACTTGTGAATAGTCGGCATGAGCGTATGAAATAAAAATTTTAGAATAACGACGCCTCTCAACAGGAGCATATACTTTAGACGTTTCTACTGATACAACATCTATGGTGAATTTCAAATCTCCACATGGTACATTGTTTATTGCTACGATTGTCTTACCCAGCGTAGAGGTCAAATTTCTATTTGTTAGTTCACAACCAAAGTCACACTCTATATAGTGCCCCATCCAAGTAAACTCTTGAATTGGCTCATCTATTGCTATTCCACCAGTCATAGCAAGGTGAATCGTAATCTTATCTCCTTTCTTAATAGGGATATCTAACGGCTTGTTGGCCATTTTGACAGCCATTTTATCTATATCGCTGACTATCTGATCAATAACACCAATTTCTTCTAATCTATGGATGAATATACGGATAATAAAATGTTTATGGCGTATAATTTCTCTCGGGGCATAAGCACTTGCATTGACCAGTTCAGTTTTTTCTTTTTTACCAAAGAGTTTATTCCAAATAGAACGTTTCTCAGTTGGTTTTGATTCGGTAAATCCATAGGACTCTCTTATTAATGGACGCTCGATAGTCCCATTCCAATCTCCAATTCCACGAGTACAGGCAAATGAGTCGGAATCGTGTATGATACCATCGCCCCATCCACCCATAGTTGATGTAAATTGGGGGGAGTCAT
>CAMWLW010000102.1 GCA_947175245.1 uncultured Bacteroidales bacterium | reverse complement strand
GCAAGTATAGTTTCCAAAATTCTTTTATCCATAAGGTCTGATTTTGTATACAAAGATATGAAAAAAAATCAAAACGCACTATTTTGCATAAAATTCGGTGCCTGCGGCGCACTATTTTACAAAAATCGATGTGCCGGAATGCGCTAAATTGAAAAGTTTTTTTTATTTTTGAAACTGATGTTTTAAATTCCAAATTATTTATTGTAACTTTGCGACCGCTAACGCCTCTCACCAGGCGCGGTATGGCCGCTCGAATGGTGGAATGGTAGACACGAGGGACTTAAAATCCCTTGGCCATAGCGGCTGTGCGGGTTCGAGTCCCGCTTCGAGCACTTAATTGCAAGTCGGCTGTCGGAAGATGACGTTGGCTTGCAATTTTGTTTTACTACATTCTGTTCTTAGAAAAATGAAGTATAATTATACAACCAGCGGGACATGTTCCCGTGCTATAGAGTTTGAGATCGACGGTGACGGTCGGGTTCATAATGTGACATTCGTGGGCGGATGCAACGGTAACCTTAAAGGCATAGGGGCTCTCGTTGAGGGGTTGCCTGTGGCTGAGGTTGTCAGCCGCCTCGAGGGTATAAGATGTGGTGTCAAATCGACATCGTGTCCCGACCAGCTTGCGTGTGCGCTCAAGCAAGTCTGATTTTTGCACATAATATGTAACTGTGTGCGATAGGTTACATAGTGTTAAATTGTGCGTATTGTGGTTCAAATTATGTATATTTGTACCACAATGCACATCGCGTATGCGCGCGAGCAGAGGTATTGCATAACTAATTTATTATAAAATAGAGGAATAGCTTAAATAATGGCAAAAGTAATAGGTACTGTGGTCGTAGACCGCGAGCGTTGTAAAGGCTGTGACCTGTGTGTGGTTGCTTGCCCGTGTGACGTTCTTTCACTTGCAGCCAAGGATGTCAACGACCGGGGTTATCATTATGCGATGATGGTGAATCCCGAAGCCTGTATAGGATGTGCCGCGTGCGCTACAGTTTGTCCCGATGCCTGTATCGAGGTTTATAGACTTACACAAAAGTAACATCGTCGGTACTATCCAAGTTATTTATCACTTACCCAAACAACAACTACACATAATCAGATGAACGAAGAGGTAAGACTCATGAAAGGAAACGAGGCTATCGCCCATGCTGCCATAAGGTATGGTGTCGATGGTTACTTCGGTTATCCTATAACCCCTCAGTCAGAGGTTCTCGAGACTCTTGAGGCCGAGATGCCGTGGGAAACCACCGGCATGGTAGTGCTTCAGGCCGAGAGTGAGGTTTCATCAATCAATATGGTCTATGGCGGCGCGTCGACAGGTGCGGCCGTCATGACATCGTCGTCGAGCCCCGGCATAAGTCTCATGCAGGAGGGTATCTCTTACATAGCGGCTGCCGAGCTGCCGGCTCTAATTGTCAATGTGATGCGCGGCGGCCCGGGTCTCGGTACCATTCACCCGTCTCAGAGCGACTATTTTCAGGCTACCAAGGGTGGCGGACACGGTGACTATCATCTCATCGTGCTGGCTCCGGCTACGGTACAGGAGATGGCCGACTTTGTAGGTCTCGGTTTTGACCTCGCATTCAAATACCGCACTCCCGCTATGATTTTGGCTGACGGTATCGTCGGGCAGATGATGGAAAAGGTTGTACTGCCTCCGGCCCGTCCGCGCCGCACACCCGAGGAAGTTGCAAAGCAGTGCCCCTGGGCCGTGACCGGAAAGAAAGGCCGCGGTCACCGCAATGTCGCCACATCGCTCGAGCTCGACTCGGCTATCATGGAGAAAAACAACGAGCGTTTCCAGCGCACGTATGACGAGATTAAACGCAATGAGGTGAGATACAAGACATATTATACCGACGACTGCGATTATCTGATTGTCGCTTTCGGCTCGGTGGCACGTATCTGCCTGAAGTCTATTGAGGAGGCACGCAAACAGGGTATAAAAATAGGTCTTGTGCGTCCTATCACGTTGTGGCCCTTCCCCTATGACGAGATTGCTGAGATTGCCAGTCATGTAAAAGGTATCCTCGTGGTTGAGTTGAATGCAGGCCAGATGATTGAAGATGTACGTCTGGCGGTGAGCCATTCGTTGCCCGTGCATCACTTCGGCCGCATGGGCGGTATCGTTCCCAATCCGCTTGAGGTGCTTAATGCCTTTAAACAAAAGTTCGGTCTGTAAAGAATTATCGATCATGAATCAAGACGAAATAATAAAACAGGGTACCAAGGTCTACAGTCGTCCGCGTCTCATGGACGACCGCAATATGCACTACTGCCCCGGTTGCAGCCACGGTGTGGTGCACAAACTGGTCAGCGAGGTTATTGAAGAACTTGGTCTCGAGGACAAGACCATCGGTATCGCGCCCGTGGGTTGTGCCGTGTTTGCCTACCATTATATAGATGTTGACTGGGTTGAGGC
This sequence comes from uncultured Bacteroidales bacterium, assembly GCA_947175245.1. Lineage (GTDB taxonomy): Bacteria > Bacteroidota > Bacteroidia > Bacteroidales > Muribaculaceae > JAAVFS01. The sequence goes on along the minus strand of CAMWLW010000102.1, from coordinate 6,617 downwards.
CGCTCATGGCCGTGCACCTGCTGTAGCCACTGCGGTTAAACGTCTCGACCCGTCGCGCATGGTGTTTACCTATCAGGGTGACGGTGATCTTGCAGCCATAGGTACAGCCGAGACTATTCACGCTGCCAACCGTGGTGAGAATATCGCAATGATATTTATCAATAATGGTATATACGGTATGACCGGCGGTCAGATGGCTCCCACTACTCTCGAGGGTATGAAGACGGCTACCACGCCCTACGGACGTCGCGTTGACCTTAATGGTTATCCGTTGAATATCACACCATTGCTGGCACAGTTGCCCGGCACGTGCTATGTGACCCGCCAGTCGGTACACACTGCCGCATCGGTGCGCAAGTGTAAAGCCGCCATCAAAAAGGCCTTCCAGGCTGCGCTCGATGGTCGCGGCACTGCCGTTATCGAGGTTGTGAGCACATGTAACTCGGGTTGGAAAATGTCACCTGCCAAGGCCAATGAGTGGATGGAGGAGAATATGTTCAAGGCTTATCCTCTCGGTGATCTCAAGCCACTCGAGTAAACTTAAAATGAGTAAACAATGACACAGGAAATTATAATAGCAGGATTTGGCGGGCAGGGTGTGCTCTCGATGGGCAAGATACTGGCATACGCCGCTCTTATGGATGACAAAGAGGTGACATGGATGCCCTCTTACGGCCCCGAGCAGCGTGGCGGTACGGCCAATGTGACCGTGATTTTGAGCGACACATCAATCAGTTCGCCTGTGCTCGATACCTACGATATCGCTGTCATACTCAACCAGCAGAGTCTTGACAAATTTGAGTCACACGTGAAGCCCGGTGGTCTGCTCATTTATGACCCCTCGGGCATTCATCATCGCCCCACGCGCACCGATATTACCGTTGTCGAGGTCGATGCCATGACTGCTACAATTGAAATGGGTAATCCAAAGGGTTACAACATGATACTGCTCGGAGCCCTGTTGCAGTTGCGCGGTATGGTCGGAATTGATGCCGTGTTGCGCGGTCTGAAGAAAGCTCTGCCCGAACGCCATCATCATCTCATCCCGGCCAACGAGGCTGCCCTGAGACGCGGCATGGAGCTCGTAAAATGATGCCCGTGCCTGAAACACTAACTACGTCACTATCATATAAATGAACGAAATCTGGAAAGTTATAAAGCGCTTCATGCCTCCCTATAAGAGGTATCTGGTGCTCAATATCATTTTCAACATTCTCGCGGCGATTCTGACGCTGTTTTCGTTTGCAGTCATCATACCGATTCTTGAGATGCTGTTCGAGATCAAGACAGGCGTCTACACCTACATGACGCTTGCCGACGGCGATCTCAAGGATGTGTTGATCAACAACTTCTATTATTACACTCAGGAGTCGATAGCCTACTTTGGCGCTTCGTGGACGTTGGCGTTGCTTGCCGCCCTGCTTGTGGTGATGACATTCCTTAAAGTGGGCGTTACCTATATGGCGTCGTATGTCATTATACCTATGCGTATGGGCATAGTGCGTGACATACGCAATATGATGTATTCCAAGATCGTAGCGCTGCCTATCGGATTCTTTACCTCAGAGCGCAAAGGCGACGTTATAGCCCGCATGAGCGGCGACGTCGCCGAGATCGAGAATTCAATCATGTCGTCGCTCGACATGTTCTTCAAGAACCCTGTAATGATTATCGTGTGCCTCGGTATGATGATTGCCATCAGCTGGCAGCTCACGCTGTTTGTATTCATCCTGTTGCCGATTGCCGGTACTGTGATGGGGCGCATAGGCAAAAAACTGAAGCGTGACTCGCTCGAGGGGCAGAACCAGTGGGGCGCGATCATGAGCAACATCGAGGAGACGCTCGGCGGCCTGCGCATCATCAAGGCTTTCAATGCCGAGGGCAAGGTCAAGGCACGCTTCGCTGCCGAGAACGAGCGCTTCTATATGATATCAAAAGGTGTGGCGCGACGTCAGGCACTCGCTCACCCCATGAGCGAATTTCTCGGCACTACAGCAATCGCCATTGTGCTTTGGTTTGGCGGCACGCTGATTCTCACCGGCATGTCGAGCATGACGGCTTCGCTCTTCATCTATTACATGGTGATTTTCTACAACATCATCAATCCGGCCAAGGAATTTTCAAAAGCACTTTATGCCATACAGCGCGGTCTGGCATCGATGGAGCGCGTCGACAAGATACTTAATGCTGATAATCCCATCAAGGACCCGGCAGTGCCTGAGAAAATTGATGACCTCAAGGGTAAGATTGTCTACAAGGGTGTTAATTTCAGCTATGATGGCGAGCACAATGTGCTCAGCGACATCGATCTTGAGATTCCGGCCGGTGCCACTGTGGCGCTGGTAGGACAGTCGGGCTCGGGTAAGTCTACGATGGCCGACCTGCTGCCGCGTTTCTATGACGTAGACAGTGGTAAAATCACCATTGACGGTGTGGATGTCAGGGATATGAAGGTATATGACTTGCGCTCGTTCATGGGCAACGTCAACCAGGAAGCTATCCTGTTCAACGATACATTCTATAATAACATCACATTTGGCGTAGCCGATGCCACACGCGAGCAGGTAGAGCATGCCGCCCGCATAGCCAACGCTCACGATTTTATCGTCGAGAGCGCCGAGGGGTATGATACCAACATCGGCGACCGTGGTTGCCGCCTGTCGGGCGGTCAGCGCCAGCGCGTGTCGATAGCGCGTGCTATTTTGAAGAATCCGCCCGTGCTCATTCTCGACGAGGCCACTTCGGCTCTTGACTCAGAGAGTGAGAAACTGGTACAGGAGGCTCTTGACCGCCTGATGAAAGACCGCACGACGCTTGTGATAGCTCACCGCCTGTCGACAATCAAGAATGCCGACATGATTTGTGTGATGCACGAAGGCCGTATTGTAGAACGAGGTACTCATGATGAGCTGATGGCACTTAACGGCTACTATAAGCGTCTTGTCGACATGCAATCATTCTAAAATTACACATTATTATATAGTATATATGAAACCGTTGGTTAGTATAATAATGGGCAGTACAAGCGATCTGCCCGTGATGAAGAAGGCTGCCGACTTTCTCGAGTCGATGGAGATCCCGTTTGAAATGCTCGCCTTGTCGGCCCACCGCACACCACATGAGGTTGAGGAATTTGCGACCAATGCTGCATCGCGCGGTGTGAAAGTTATTATAGCGGCTGCCGGTATGGCTGCTGCGCTGCCCGGCGTTATCGCGGCTATGACCCAGTTGCCCGTGATTGGTGTTCCTCTGAGTGCTACCCTAGAGGGCAAGGACGCGTTGCTGTCAATCGTCCAGATGCCTCCAGGTATTCCTGTCGCAACTGTCACAATCAACGGCGGCATGAATGCAGCTGTGCTTGCAGTGCGTATGCTCGCGCTCACCGATGCCTCAATCGCTGCCCGCCAGGATGCCTACAGGGCATCGTTGCGCGAGAAAATAGTCAAGGCTAATGCCGAGCTCGCCGAGATAAAGTATCAGTTCAAGACAAATTAAGTCACAGATATGTCACACTATGTGAGACGCCACACCTGGCCCGTGTCGGTTGGTGGCGTAGTCATTGGCGGCGACAGCCCTGTTCGTGTGCAGTCAATGACATCGACATCGACGATGGATACCGAGGGGTCGGTGGATCAGATTGAGCGCATTGTTGCAGCCGGCGGTGAGATAGTGCGTCTTACGGCTCAGGGTGTACGTGAAGCTGCCAATTTAGCCAATATAAAATCAGAGGCCGCAAAGCGAGGTATTGACACGCCGTTGGTAGCCGATATACATTTCAATCCAAAGGCTGCTTTTGAAGCTGCTCTTCATGTTGATAAAGTCAGAATCAACCCCGGTAATTTTGTTGATCCCGGTCGCACGTTCAAGCATCTCGAATACACTGACGGGGAGTATGCCGCCGAGCAGGAGCGCATAGCGCGCACGCTGGTTCCGTTCCTCGATTTGTGTCGCGAGAATGGCACGGTAGTGCGCATAGGTGTAAATCACGGGTCGCTCAGTGACCGTATAATGAGTCGCTATGGCGACACTCCGGCCGGAATGGTCGAGAGCGCTATGGAGTATCTGCGTATTGCACTGCGGCACGATTTCAAGGACATTGTTATTTCTATCAAGGCATCCAACACGGTTGTGATGGTCGAGACCGTCAGGCTGCTTGTCAAGGCGATGGATGCCGAGGATATGCACTTCCCCTTGCATCTCGGTGTGACCGAGGCCGGTGACGGTGATGACGGCCGTATCAAATCGGCTGTCGGTATCGGGACATTGCTTGCCGATGGCATAGGTGACACAATCAGAGTGTCGCTGAGCGAGGAGCCCGAGTGTGAGATACCGGTTGCAAAGTCACTGGTAGAGCATGTTGAACACGCCGGATTTGTCCCTGAGCAGTACCGGGGTATGACCGATTGCCGTGTCGACAAATCGATGCCGGTAATTGCGGTCACAGCCGATGGATACACTTTGACCGGGAATGAGTTTATTGTCGAGTCGTCAGCCGTCAATCAGCTCGGAGCTATATACGAGGCGATTGTTAAGGCCCATGAGGCCGGAAATAACAGACCTGTGATTGCCCGCCTGCGCTACAACGGTCGTACACCCGACGAGGTCAAGCTGTTTGCCGCGAGTGATGCCGGCACACTGCTCCTTGACAATATGGTCGACGGCATCTGCATAGAGTCTGATGCGCTCACACATGACGAATTGTCACGACTTGAACTTGATATACTGCAGGCAGCGCGCTGTCGTTTTACCAAGACCGAGTTTATATCGTGCCCCGGATGTGGCCGCACGCTGTTTGATTTACAGTCAACAGTCAAAGAGGTGAAAGCTGCTGTGTCTCATCTCAAGGGTTTGAAAATAGCTGTTATGGGCTGCATAGTCAACGGCCCAGGCGAGATGGCTGATGCCGACTATGGATATGTGGGCGCAGCCGCACATAAAGTAAGTCTATATAAAAATAAAGTGTGTGTTGAGCGCAACATAGATCGGGCTGATGCTCTTGGCCGGCTGATTGAGTTGCTTAAACAGGACGGCAAATGGCAAGAGCCTTAGACCCCGAAGCGATTGTCGATGCGCTCGGTAACGGGTTGCGCATTGCCTACAGGCAGCTTCCCGGTCAGGTAGAATGTATGGGTATCGCCATCATGGCCGGCAGCCGTGATGAGATCCCGGGAGAGTTCGGCCTTGCACATTTTGTGGAGCATACGATATTCAAAGGTACCGCGCGTCGACGTTCACACCATGTGATAAACCGCATGGAGAGCGTCGGTGGTGAACTCAATGCCTACACTACCAAAGAAGAGACATTTGTTTATACGGTAGCTCCGGCGGGTAATACCGCGCGTGCAATGGAGTTGCTGGCCGACCTCGTGTGCAACGCTTCGTTTCCCGAATCTGAGCTTGTAAAAGAGCGCGAGGTTGTGGCCGACGAGATAAGCAGCTATCTCGATGCTCCCGACGCGGCTGTGTATGACGATTTTGAAGATCTGATATTTGCCGGTTCGAGCCTCGGGCATAATATCTTGGGCACGAAGCGTTCGGTTATGAAACTTACCGGTGACGACTGTCGCCGATGGGTGGCCAGCGCGTATTATGTTGACCGTATGGTGTTATTTTATTCAGGGCCGGCACCCTATAAGCGAGTGTCTGATCTTGCCGGCAGATATATGGCAGGTGTAAGTCGGTCAGGGAGTTCGCTTGAACGTATTGTTCCGCCTGATGTCGCACCATTCGGCATCTCTCGTTCAATAAAATCACATCAGGCGCATACAATCATAGGATGCAGGTTGCCGATGCTGTCACAGCGTGAGAATGACGCGATGGCGTTATGCAACAATATTCTCGGCGGTCCGGGTATGAACTCACGTTTCAATGTGTCGCTACGCGAGAAACGGGGTCTTGTCTATACGGTCGAATCGGCGTTTACACGTTTCACTGACATGCTATTGTGGTCGGTGTACTATGGATGTGACGGCGAGCATGTTGATTTGTGCCGAAAGCTGATATATGATGATATTGCACTAATGGCACGTCAGGAGTTGAGTAAAACATCTTTGATTAAATCCAAGCGTCAGTTTATAGGTCAGCTGACTTTGTCAAGGGCGGCTGTCGAGAACACTGCGTTGGCGCTCGGGCGCTGTGTATTGCGAGGCGAGCACTTCCGTACGGCCCGGGAACTTCTGGCCGACATTCAGTCGCTGTCTGCCGCCGAATTGTCTGAGGCTGCCGGTCGACTGCTCAATGCCCGCTTGTCGTCGCTCACTTTCAGATAGCCATTACATAACTTTCGTGCATAAAAAACAAGTGGCTGCTTTTCACAAAGCAGCCACTTGTTTTTAAACTTGGTTTTATCCAAGAATAACAAACCTAACATAAAACACGATTATTATCTAAATCCATTGATTAAGCTATAAGTTATTTCTAACCCTAAAACAAAAAAGTTTTCTCTTAAATCATGCAATCGGACTTTAATCCGTGTAATGATATCTATATATCATTTTTTGATTCTGAGACAAAGGTACACTTTATAGTCAAAGGTTGTAGCCCTAAATTGACCTGTATTGAATAAATATAAACAGATATAGATTTATATTTGTTTTATTAGGCTAATACATAGGGAT
>CAMWLW010000101.1 GCA_947175245.1 uncultured Bacteroidales bacterium | reverse complement strand
TTGCATATTAGAGCGATCTTACATTCATTTCAGCCTACTTTTTGCATATTAGGCCTTAAAGGTTGTTTGTCTGTTAGGTCGGCAGGCAAGAAACGGGCATAAACGTCGGGTCGGTCGCAATATGTCTTGCGGCCGAGGCATGCTACGCTCCGCCATTGACGGCGGAGTTTGTTCATCTATTATTTTCTCTATGAATATAGGCTCGTTTTCGATGACCTCGTCTGCATCACGGTTCATATCAATTGCATATTTTTACACTGGCGCAGATTACGTCTGAGGAGTGTGCTGACACTCTCTCGACATCATCGTTGCCGCATGTCAAAATATTGCAAACGGGATGCAATTGATATATTGTGTTTAGCTGCCTGACGGCATCATGGGAAGAAGAGCCGTTCCATCACTTTCAGCCGCTTGGGCGGCCGAATTGCCGGGGTGATGTAATCTTCCCTACCGGTCGGTGTCGGGTTACCGATTGGTTTTGCATTACAAAATTACTGTAATTTTTGAAAATCGCAAAGATATATATGTGAATTTATAACTCATATCGGGAATATGGAAAAAGAGGAGGCTGCGTCACGATGTGAAGTGACACAACCTCCTCGTTAAGGGGTATGGGATAGGGTGGGTTACTTGGCTTCCCAGCCGAGGGCTGAGGCGCCGAGAACGGCGGCGTCGGCCTCTTTGAGCTCGCTGGGGAGTACCTTGACCTTGTTTTTCCAGATGCTGAGCATGTTTTTCTCCATCGAGTTGCGCAGGGGCTTCATGAGCAGGTCGCCGCTCTTGGCCAGACCGCCGAACAGGATGAATGCCTCGGGAGCCGAGAACACGGTGAAGTCGGCAAGTGCCTCGCCGAGTATCTCGCCGGTGTATTCGAAGATTTCTTTGGCTATCTGGTCGCCGGCCATTGCTGCATCATACACGTCTTTAGATGTGATCTCGTCGACGGGGATGTTGCGCAGCAGTGAAGGCTCTTTGCGTATCTCGAGGAACTCGCGGGCAGTGCGGGCTACGCCGGTTGCCGAGCAGTAGGTCTCGAGACAGCCTGTGCGGCCGCAACCGCAAAGACGGCCGTTGTTGCGCTTCGAGATTACGTGGCCGAGCTCGCCGGCAAAGCCGTCGTGACCGTACACTAACTGGCCGTTGATTACGATGCCTGAGCCTACGCCTGTGCCGAGGGTAATCATAATGAAGTCCTTGAGGCCGCGTGCGGCGCCATAGGTCATCTCGCCGATGGCGGCGGCGTTGGCGTCGTTGGTGATGGCTACGGGTATGCCGAATTTCTCTCTCACCATCTTGGCCAGGGGTATGGGGGTGGGCCAGGGCAGGTTGACACCGTCCTCGATCATGCCAGTGAAGAAGTTGGCGTTGGGTGCGCCGATACCGATGCCGTGAATCTTGTCGGTGGTGTCGGTGGTCTCCATGAGCTTGGTGAGCTCGGTGTGGAGTTCGTCGATGTAATCGTTGATGTTGCTGTGCTTGCGGGTCTTGATTGAAGAACTTGCGAGCACGCTGCCGCGTGCGTCAACGATGCCGAACACTGTGTTTGTACCGCCTATATCGATACCTACTACGTAAGGTTTACTCATGATTATTAAGTTATAAAGTAAGATGATATTTGAAAATGTTATTTATCACTAAGCCTTGAAGTGTTGTAGTCGCGTGAAGCAATTACACATCGCAAAGTTAATAATTATCCCTGAACATACAAGTTCCGCCACCCCGAGGGTGGCGGAATTTATTCTTTTTTAAATCTTTGAGCCTTTACAGCCTTTGGCACCCTTGACGCCGCCACCTCCGAGCGAGAAGATGTTGCGGTCGTAGGTCTGGGTCTTTTGGGCCATCTCGCGGCGGCGCTTGATGGCGAGGGCCACGAGGCGCTCCATGAGTTTCTCGAACGTGAGGCCTGTGGCTTCCCACAGGTAGAACGACAGCGAGCCGGGGATGGTGTTGATCTCGTTGACATAGATGTTGCGCGTGTCGCGGTCGATGATGACGTCGACGCGGCTCACGCCGTGGCACGACAGCACGCGGAATGTCTCGCCGGCCAGGAATTTGATGCGCTCGGTCTCGTCGGCGGGCAGTTCGGCGGGTATGCGTTTCTGTGATGCCTGCATGCCCTTGGCTCCCTTGGTGCCGCCCATGTATTTGTCTTCATAGGTGAGGAAGTCGCCGGTCTTGATAGGCTCTTCGAGCACTGACATGGTGTACTCGTCACAGTCGCCAAGCACCGAGCAGTTGATTTCCTGAAGATTTTCAACGAGATCCTCGACGATGATGCGTGTCGAGTAGCGCTCGGCGTCGCTGACGCGGTCGAGCAGCTGCTCGCGGTTGTCGGCGCGGCCTATGCCTACGCTCGAGCCGAGGTTGGCGGGCTTGACGATGACGGGGTAGCCTATGGTCGACTCGATGCGCTCAACGAGGGCGTCGCGCTCGCGGAACCACTGTTTGTCGGTGAACCACACGTAGTCGACAACCGGTATGCCGGCATCCTTGAGTATCATTTTCATTGTTATCTTGTCCATGCCGTTGGCCGATGACAGCGTGTTGCAGCCGGCAAACGGTATGCCGATGGTCTCGAGCAGACCCTCGAGTGTGCCGTCCTCGCCGTTCGAGCCGTGGAGCACGGGTATGATGACATCGAGCGTGGTGGCTATGTCCGAGCCCCAGAAAGGTTTCTTGGCCAGGTAGAGGTTGAAGTTGCCGGTCTCGGGACGCATGTACACCTGTTTGCAGCGTGCGAGCAGGGCTGGGATGTTGCGGTAATTGGCCACGTCGAGCAGTGCGTCGCCGGTGTACCATTTGCCGTCTTTGGTGATGTATATCGGGGTGACGTCAAAGCGGTCGCGGTTGATGGCGTGCATGGCCTGTGAGGCCGAGATTACCGAGATCTCGTGCTCGGTCGAGCGGCCGCCGAATATTACACCTATTCGTGTTTTCATTGCAGTGTATATTTTGTGTTGTGGATTATTTGAAAGTGTCGGGCAGGTCGTTTTCATACAGGACGGTGTCACCGCTGCGTGCGATACCGGCGAGCACACGCTGGGCCTCGGCGAACGAGTCGACGGCGTGGACGTTAGCACCGCGCAGTGTAGGGTTGTCGGCTTCGGCTATGCCGCGTAACAGCGCGTCGCGGTTGTAGCGGCCCACGATGATGGCGTGGTCGACGCCGCCGGCTATGTGGCGGCCGAGGGCGCGGTTGTGAAATTCCTGACGGTCACCGAGCTCGATCATGCCGGGGGTTATGATTATGCGCTGTCCGCCGGTCATGCGCGAGAGCACGTCGACAGCCATGCGCGAGCCGTCGGGGTTGGAGTTGAACGCGTCGTCGATGATGGTGATGCCGCCGGGTGTGCGCTTGATGTTGAGGCGGTGTTCCACCTGTTCGATTTTGGACACGGCATAGCGTATCTTGTCGTGGGGCACGCCTAGGTAGAGGGCTGTGATGACGGCGGCCATGAGGTTGGAGATATTGCACTCGCCCACGAGGCGTGTGTGCAGGGTCAGCGACAGTCCGTCGGGGCCGTTGACAGTGAAGCGAGTGCCGTCGGGAGCATAGGTGATGTCGCCGGCGGTGTAGAGCGCGCCGGCGGTGTTGGTCACGGCATAGCGCAGTGACTTGACGTTGCTGACAGGGCGGTTGGCGACATATTCAAAGTCGTCGTTGAGCACGGCGAGACCGTCGGCCGGCAGTGAGTCGATGAGTTCAAACTTGGTACGCTGCACGTTGTCGATGGTTTTGAACGACTCGAGGTGCTGTTCGCCGACGGCGGTGACAATACCGACGGTGGGGTGTACGAGGTCACATATCTCGCGTATGTCGCCGGGCTGTTTGGCGCCCATCTCGACGATGAACACCTCGTTGTAGGGCTTGAGGTGCTCGCGCACGGTGCGTATGACGCCCATCGTGGTGTTGAACGAGCCGGGGGTCATGAGCGTGTCAAAGTGTTCTGACAGGATGTGATGCAGGTAGTGCTTGGTGCTTGTCTTGCCATAGCTGCCGGTGATACCGATGATGCGCAGGTCTGGCATCGAGGCGAGCATGTCGCGCGCCTCGTTATAGTATCGGCGGTTGATGGCTTTCTCGACCGGGCGCAACAGCCAGTTGGCCGTCAGTGTCACTATCGGCGAGGCGATGGTGAGAGTGAGCGCTATGGCACATGTTGTGACGGGATTGTGGGTGAGGAACCAGCCGCCGGCCGTGAGGCCATAGACAATAACGAGGCCCGTGATGAGTATGCGCCACGCGCGGCGGGTCATCACCAGGGGTTTCTTGTAACGGGCCTTGAGCAGCGATATCATGCAGCCGGCAATGATGACGGCTGCCACGAGACCTGTCAGTCCGAACGGCAGATGGTGTACCAGAATGAGGAACAGGGCGATGCAGCCCAGTATGCGCACGGGGCGGGTTGACTCGCCGCTGGTGTTGAACCAGCGAGTGTAGCGCTCGTTGCGGTAGGAGTTCTGCTGTAGCATCATAAGGTCGCGGCGCAGAACGGGCACGGCATAGACGAGTGTCAGGAGTTCCAGTATCAGGGCTACGGTGAGGTGTAGTTTCTCGGGTTCCACTTAATAAGTTTTTAGTGTTTTTTTAGATTGGCAGTGAGGAAATTGGTTAGTACCGAGCTGAATGCGCGTCTATTGTCGAGGAAGCTGTAGTGTCCGCAGCCCGGGAAGGTTACCAGCCCGGCGTCGGGTATGAGCGATTTCATCACCTCGGCGTCACGAAGCGGGGTGGCGGTGTCCTGTTCGCCCCACATGAGCAGGGTGGGGGCCTTGATGAGCGGCATGACGGCGGTGAGGTCTTCGTTGACGACTTTCGAGAGCACGCTGCGCATCATGGGCGATGCCTGGTTGTAGTCGGCGCTGCCGCGGCGGGCACGCATACGGTCGACGGCGGCCTGTCCGCGCTTGCGGCCCATGAAGGTGAGCGCTGCCCACTTGGCGAGCTTGAACGAGTAGACGCGGTAGTAGTAGCTCAGCGGACGGCGCGGTCTCACCCCGGCGGCATCGACCAGCACCATGTTGTCAATATCGTTGCGCGAGGCCATGAGTATGGCGACGCGGCCGCCGAACGAGTGGCCTATCAGGGTGATGTGACGTGCATCCTCTTGGCGGGCAAGCTGCTCGATGAGGGCGGTGTACTCTTCGACACCCCAGGGGGTACCGTCGGGGCGCGAGGGCGGGTCGGCCGACTCGCCGTGTCCGGGAAAGTCGACCGTAATGACACGGTAGCCGCACGCGGCGGCTACCTGACGTATGCTCTCGACTGTGGTTGTGTTGCAGCCCCAGCCGTGCATCAATATTACTGTGCGGTCGCCCTCACCGGTGACGGTGTAGTGCATCTTGCCGCCGTTGTATGTCAGCTCGCGGTTCATTTAGCTTCGCCGGGGCCGACGGGTAGCGGACGGTTGAATATCTCCTTGAATGAGATGAGTGACTCGGTGCGCGCCAGTCCGAGGCTCAGCAGCTTGTTCTGGATGATGTTGAGCAGGTCGTCGTTGTTGCGTGCATAGAGCTTGATGAAGAGGTCGTAGCGGCCTGTGGTGAAGTGACACTCCACCACCTCGGGTATCTCCTTGAGCTTCTCGATCACTTCATTGAGGCGTGTGGGATCCTTGAGGAAGAACCCCACGTATGAGCATGTGTCGAAGCCGAGCGACGAGGGGTTGATGAGCAGTTCCGAGCCTTTGATGACGCCGAGCGCCTGCAGGCGGGCTATGCGCTGGTGTACGGCTGCACCCGATACTTTACATTCGCGTGCAATCTCCAGGAACGGACGGCGGGCGTTTTCGATAAGGTAGCCCAGTATTTTTACATCAAGAGCATCTAATTGTTGTCGAGCCATATACGGTTATTGATTTTTGTAGGTGAAAAAGTCAGGTAAATAGAATTGTAAACGATGTATGGTATAATCATCGGTTTAATCAATGCAAAGATACTAAAAGATTATAATAATTCGAGCTAAAAATGTAACAATTTTTTATTTCGTGCCATATAATTTTGCCGTGTAGCTTCAGGGTAATAACAAAGCCCTGCTACATGGCGTTGTGGCCATGAGGCAGAGCTTGTTATAAGTAGCGGGCAGTGGTTTACTTAACGACGCGACGCTCTTTGATGCGAGCCTTCTTGCCGGTAAGATTGCGCAGGTAATAGAGTTTGGCGCGGCGCACTTTACCATACTTGTTGACTGTGATAGAGTCAATGAAGGGTGACTCGATGGGGAAGATACGCTCAACACCGATGTTATCGCTGATCTTGCGAACGGTGAAACGTTTCTTGTTACCCTCGCCCGAGATGCGTATTACCACACCGCGGTACTGCTGGATACGCTCCTTGTTACCCTCTTTGATGCGGTATGCAACTGTGATGGTGTCGCCGGGAGCAAAATCGGGATGCTGTTTGCCGGTAGCAAAAGCCTCTTCAGCAACTTTAATTAAATCCATTTTTGTGATTATTTAAAATGTTAACATTACTCGCAATGATAACAGGCCGCTTGTCCTGCCAGAGATTGCGAAATCGGGTACAAAAGTACGAATTGTTTTTGATATTCACAAACGTTTTAAAGTCACTGCCGCGATTTTTTTTCACTCCGCGCGCGATATTGCCATCACGATGTTGTTGTCGGCATCATAGAATCCCATCGAGCCGTCGTCGGCCAGCGGGCTGAAGCTGATGATGGTGGGCAGCACCTGTGAGGCGGCTTGTTCAACCTGCATGTCGGGACACATCATGCGCGTGCTGCGCAACTGAGTGAAAGCCACGTCGACATAGCGGCCGGCATAGTTGCCGCCGACGTTATTGCAGCCGGTGGTCATGCTGAAGGTGCCGTCGGGCATAAACTCGATGGTGTACTCGCCCTCGACGTTGTAACTCAGATCCATGTCACCGAGGATGTCAACCTTCCAGCTGCCTACGAGCGACGCGGGCGACATCTGATCGGCGCGCTTGTCGAGCGTCACCATCTCTCGTTGCTGTCCGTCCATCAGCACGAGCTGATTCTCCTTGTTGATGCCGAAGGTCTTGACCTGGTTGATGGCTGTGAGCAGCGAGTCCTCGAGTGCCATGTTGGGACACATCATGCGGGTACCGAGTATGCCCGAGAAGTCAATCTCGCCTTTTTCGCCGGCATGTACGCCGCCCATGATGCGGTTGCAGCCAACGAGACCGAACATACGGCCGTTCACAACGTCAAATGCCATGTAGGGGGTCTCGCTGTCGGCGTCGACGGTAATCGTGCGGCCCTCGATTTCGGTTACGTTCCACTCGCCCGACAGCTCGTCGGCTGCTACGGTGCGTGTTGTGCTACATGATGTCAGTGCGGCTATGGCGAGCGCGCTGCCAATAAATAATGTCTTGTTCATAGATATTTTGGTTAGAGTAGTTATTATATAATGTATAACGTTTAAATGCCCAAACTGTTTTGTCAGTGCGAGCCTATCCACAGGCAAGCGAGGCCGGCGAGCACCAGGGCGAGGTCGACGGTCTTTGAGCGCAGGTTCTTCTCCCTGAACATCAGCGCGCCACACATGAACGACACCACGACGCTGCCGCGGCGCACCATCGACACGACCGCAATCTTGGCGTCGGGGTCGGTGAGGGCATAGAAGTAGACGAAGTCGGCCGCGGTGAGAAAGAGGCTGATGAACACTATCGACCATCGCCACTCGAATCGGGTCGACGCCCTGCGCTTGGGCCACCATATCACTGCAAGGACTATGCCCATGAGCACACACTGGTAGACGTTGTACCATCCCTGCACGGCCATCTTGTTGAGCCCCAGGCCGCCCGTGTCGACGGGCCCCATCAGGTACTTGTCATACAGGGCGCTGGCGGCGCCGAGCAACGCCGCGCCTACAAGGCAGTATATCCACCTGTTGTGGGCAAACGAGATGCCCTCGCGGCGTCCGCTGCGGCTCATGAACCTTAACGACACGACGGCAATCAGTACGCCGGCCGACTGCCACGCGTTGAGGTCTTCGCCGAATATGAGCGACGCACCCACGAGCGTCATCACCGGCCGCGTCGCGTTGATGGAGCCGACGATAGTCAGCGGCAGCTGTTTCATGGCATAGTAGCCGAGCACCCACGAGCTGAGCACTATGAGCGACTTGATGATGATGTAGCGGTGGGTGTGCCACTCGGGAGCCGGAACGTGCCACATCGAGCCGTCGGCTATATGCCCGGTAGCCGACATCACTATCACGGGGGTGAATATCAGGGCGCAGAACAGCGTGTTCAGGAACAGGATCGGTATCACCGCGTTATCGCGCAGCGAGTGTTTCTTGAACGTATCATAGAATCCCAGCAGCGCGGCCGACAGGAATGCAAGGGTTATCCACACGTTGAATCAGTGTTTTGGGGGTTATTTCTTACGGCCGGCGGCGGGGCGGCGTGAGCGGTGGAGCCTGAGCACCTGGGCCGAGCGGGCGGGCAGGTAGAGCTTGAGCCACTCTTTGCCGGTGGGGGCATAGAGCTCGTCGTGGAGCGTGAGGTGACGCACGCTCTCGTCGATGTTGCCGAAGCCGCCGTAGGCCGGACTGTCGGTCGACAGCTCGACGGTGTATGAGCCGGCGGGGGCGAGGATGCCGTAGCCGTTGAACGACTTGAACGGGTTGAAGTTGAACACGAACACCAGATTGCCGCGGCGGAAGGCCAGTACCTGGTCGTCGTCCTTCTCCCACAGCTTCTCGATGCCGAGGTTCTGGAAGTTGTTGACGCCGCTCACGAGGTCGACCATCGCGTTGTCGAACGCGTTGAGGAATTTGTATTGCAGGTCTTCGCGGTCGACGAGGCTCCACTGGCGGCGCGCATACTTGTAGCTCCAGCCGTTGCCCTCGCGCGGGAAGTCGATCCACTCGGGGTGACCCCACTCGTTGCCCATGAAGTTGAGGTAGCCGCCGTTGATGGTGGCGAGCGTGACGAGGCGTATCATCTTGTGCAGGGCCATGCCGCGTGCCACGGTCATGTCGTCGTCGCCCACCATCATGTGCCAGTACATCTTGTCGTCGATAAGGCGGAAGATGACCGTCTTGTCGCCCACGAGCGCCTGGTCGTGGCTCTCGACATAGCTGATGGTCTTCTCATCGGCGCGGCGGTTG
>CAMWLW010000100.1 GCA_947175245.1 uncultured Bacteroidales bacterium | reverse complement strand
GTTAATAGTCGTTGCCATATCGTTAGCCGATTATTAAATTTCACGGATGTTCAGCAGGTTTTTGCCCTGTGTCTCACCGTTATATATGACTGTCGCGGTTCGGACAGCAGGAAGAAGTTCTTGTAGATATTTGAGGTTTTTAGTGAAGTCAGTTTGGAAAGTTGCACCTGATTTCACCTCATATATATTCAGCCCATCGGGAGTTTCCTCAACGATGTCAACTTCGCGACCTGAGTTTTCACGATAGAAATACAAGTTTGGCTCCTTGGCTATGTTATAACGGTTTTTAATCATTTCGGTAACGGCAATATTTTCAAAAATTGCGCCACGCATGGGATGGGTATCAAGCTGAGAAGCCTGCTCAATACCTAAAAGATAACACAGCAACCCCGAATCATAGAAATACAATTTGGGCGTCTTGGTGAGCCGCTTGGAAATGTTGACGTAATAAGGAGGTAGCGAATAAACAATATATGAGGCTTTCAACAGCGAGATCCATGCCGAGATAGTCGGAGCAGATACTCCGGCTTCAATAGAAAGTGACGCAAGATTGATTTCACATCCAACTCTGGCAGCACATAGACGCATAAATAATTGGAACTTGTCAAGGTGCTGAACCTGTCCGAGCGCCCGAATATCCCGCTCTATGTACGTACCATAATAGTTGTGGTAAAAGATATCGGGCGGAATTAAGTCAGAGATTGTTCCCGGATAGAACCCTCGCCACATTAACTCAGAGGTTGATACGTCAAGATCGGATTTATTTATCTCCTTGAACGAGAATGGCAAAACTGTGAATAATGCAGCCCTGCCGGCAAGTGATTGCATCGAGTTGTGAAGAAGCGAAAAATTATTGCTGCCGGTAAGGATGTACCGTAGAGATTTGTCGTTATCCACCCGTGCCTGAATTGATGATAGCAACTCAGGGATGTTTTGTATTTCATCGATAATGGCGCGCGGGCCTAACCCGTCAAGAAACCCATTGAGATCATCAAGGGCTCGGTTGCGTGTACCGATATCCTCAATGTTTACGAAAGTATAATCGGGAAACAGGTGGCGTGCGAGTGTCGTCTTGCCACTTTGTCTCGGCCCGGTCACAATAATGGCAGGATAGTATTTAACGGCGGTGAGAATGGAGCCTGAAATATGACGATCTATATAAGGCATAAAGTAAAGTCTAAAGTTATCACCACAAAAGTATAGAAAAAAGAGAAATCATGCAAATCGAAAGTGAGACTTTTGATTTGCATGATTTTTTACTCAGATAATTCTTGTTTTCTCGAATAGTTGGACGGTATCACCAGTGATGGAGGGAGATGCAGTCGGTGGCGGCACCGCAGGCGGGATGGCTGACAATGCGGTCGGCATACTTGGTGTAGAGTCGGCGCGACTCGGTGATGTCGTCGGCCGGCGTGCCGGTCTCGTACTCGAGGGGGCGCGGCTCAATCCAGCCGTTCTCAAACTCACGCGAGGCGGTGTAGAACTCGTCGGCATCGAACGGCTTGCCCTGACGGGTTGCATCACTCACCCGCTCGATGAACATGTTCCAGCGCGGTGAGTAGTAGGTGGCATTGAGCTCGGCCCACTGGCGGTTGGCATAGTCGTTGAGATCCTTGGCAGGGCCCCAGATGCTGATGAGCGTGCGTGCATTGCGCTCGTAGTAGTCTTTCTCGGCGGCGGTTGTGCCTTTGGCTCGGGCGTCGGCAATCCACTTTGACATGCGGGTGCCGTGGTTGGAGTCGAGCAGCAGGGTCAGGTCGGCGAGCAGCTCTTTCATTTCATTGCCTTTAGACACGAGCACGGCGGTGTCACCGGCCTCGTAGGCCGCGGTGAAGTCGTCACGCAGGGCCATGAAGTAGTTGCTGAGAGCCTGACGGCCGAGGTTGACACAGTCAAACGCGTGCTCATAACGGCCGGGGGTCTCGACAGCGAGCATATTGCCCCATGCCTGAACGAGACGGGCGTTGGCATAGCCGACGTTGGGCTTGGTAGTCCACCAGCTGAAGCCGGTGAGCGACGGACGGGCGTTGACGAGGGGGCCCTGGCCGCACAGGGCGGGCTCGGTGAAGATGCTGTCGAGCAGCAGCGTCCACGCCTCGCGGGCAACGGGGTCGACATAGCCGACGCGGCGGTCGACGATAGCCATCATGGCGCTGTCGGCCGACATGGGCTGCTTCCACGCCTTGTCGAGAATAAACTCGTACATGTAGGGGTTCAGATCCAGGCCCTCGAGTGTCGAGCCGATGCCCACGAGATTGGAACCGCCGTTGGCAAGCACATCGTCGATGCGGTTGTTGACGTCGCGCATGGGGCTGGCGAGGAACGAGTTGCCGCCGAAGTTGCCGAGATAGCACCAGATGTAGGGCTGGCCGTAGAAGCTGTCAAAGAGCTTCCACTCCTCGACCGACTCACAATAGTAGTCGAGCAGCATCATACGACCCTGCGGAACGCCCTGTATGTAGGCCTTGGCCGTCTCGGGAGTCCAATGCTCGGGGTCGGCATAGAGTATCCATGCCATCTGCAACCACACGGCGTCGGGGTCGACATCGGCCACCGAACGGTAGATGCGCTCCGATATCATGGCGAGCGAGTCGGGGTTCCATGTGGGCGGGTCGACCTCGTTGAACGGGTCGATGCCATAGATGTGGGCGGTGCCGTAGAGCTTGGTCTGCTCGGTGAGATACTCGCGCTGAATAACTGCAAAGAGCGAGTCCTCGGGGCTAAGATAGGTGCAGCGGTAGTCGGCCGGGAATCCACCCCACTCGCTCACTGTCGTGGTCTTGGCGTCGGGGTACAGCTCCTTGAGGGCGGCAGGGACATGACCGGCGAAACCGGGGAGCACGGGGCGCATCGACAGCTCGCGCTCACGTGCCACGATACGGCTCTGAAGCTCTTTCTGGTCGTCGAGCCACGACTGAGGCAGCGGACTCTGCCAGCCGTCGAGATTGCACATGCGGTGCCAGGGCAGATGGGCCGGGCCGGTGAAGTAGCTGCGTATCTCCTCGTCGGTCATACCCATCTTGCTCCACACATTATACCATATAGCCTCCTGGCCGGTGGTGGCGAGCGGCAGATTGACACCGTTGAGAGCCATCCAGTCGATGAAGCGCTCCCAGTCGGCCCAGCTCCACCACGGCATCGAGTAGCCCGACGTGCAGTAGTTGAGGAAGAAACGCTCAGGCACACGGGCCGTCACGGTCACGCTCTCGGGGACGGCAGGCAGCTCGTCGGGCAGCACCACCTCGTCGGCGGCATACCACGACACCTCGGTGTGGCAGTAATTCTTCAGGTAGTAGTTAAGACCCATAGCCATCGAACCGGCATTGTTGGCCTCGATGACGATTGTACTGCCGTTGCTGCTGAGCGTGAAGGCGTCAATCGAGTCGGCCGACTCGCTCTTGACAAACTCGAAACGCGAGGCAACGCCCGGAACGACACGGCCGGCCAGCTCACGGGCGGCCTTAACATCAGGGTCGCTCCCCGTGCAGCCCACCAGCTGTGAGGCGGCTGCAACAAGGAGCGACAGTGTAAGTGATTTAACCGACAGCTTCATAATCACTCGGCGCGGTTGTTTTTAATGAAACGCACGGCTGTGCCGCCACCGGCAGCGAGATGCACGGGGAGGACGTCCTCGGCAGTGACGGTGTGCTCGGTGATAACATAGGCTGTGGGGTTGGTCTGCCAGTCGGCATCGGGAGCGTCGGCATATATCTGAGCGGTGTACTCCGAGTCGCCGTCAAGGAAGTCGAGGGCGATGTCGAGGTCGCGTGCCTCCTCATCGGTAGCGACGCCGAGATACCAGTCGGTCGAGTTGCGGTCTTTACGTGCTATGGCAACATAGTCACCGATGACAGCGGCAGGCACGACGGTCTCGTCCCAGTCAACGGGCACGTCCTTGATGAACTGGAACGCGTCGAGGTGGGCGGCATAGTTCTCGGGCAGGTCAGACGCCATCTGCATGGGGCTGTAGATGATGACATAGAGGGCAAGCTCCTTGGCGAGCGTGGTCTGCACGCGTGCATGGGGGCTGTTGGGGTTGTCATAGTTGAAGGTGCCGAACGTGAAGTCCATCGGGCCGGCGAGACCGCGGGTGAACGGCATCACGATGGTGTGGTAAGGGGGGTTGCCGCCGTCGGTGTCCCACGCGCTGTGCTCCTGACCGCGCACACCCTCCTGGGTCATGAGGTTGGGATACGTGCGCTGCAGGCCGGTGGGCATCACGGGCTCGTGGTTGTCGATGTTTGAATTGTATTTGGCGGCAGTCTCGATGACCTTGCGGTAGTGGCGGACGCCATACTGGCTGCTGTGGTCTTCCTTGCCGTCCATGAGCAGATTGACATAGCCGGTCTTGACGTTGTGGATGTTGTGGTCGTTCATGTACTGATAGGCCGTGTCGAGCTGATTCTCGTAGTTCTTGGTAAAGGCGGCCGTCTCGTGGTGCATGATGAGCTGAACGCCTTTCTCAGCGGCATAGCGGCTGAGCTCCTCGATGTCGTAGTCATCGTAGGGGTCGGTGAAGCTGAAGTGGTCGTTGGCGGGCCAGTGACCTTCCCAGCCTTTGTTCCAGCCCTCGACAAGGACGCCGGGGATGCCGTGCTCGGCAGCGAAGTCGATATAGCGCTTGACGTTGGCGGTGTTGGCACCGTGGCGCGCACACTGATACCAGTAGGTCTTGAACAGGTGCATCTCCCACCACACGCCGATATACTTCATAGGCTTGCAGAACGACGGGTCGTCGATGGCACAAGGCTCGTTGAGGTTGAGCATCAGATAGGATGTAATCAGGTCGCCGGGCTCGTCACCGATAATCATGAAGCGCCAGGGGGTGGCAAACGGTGTGGTGACATAGGCGGCGACGCCGTTGCTCCAGGGCACGAGCTGGGCCTGTAGCTTCGAGCCGTCGGTGCGCATGAGGTTCATCTTGGGGAAGTCGGTGAGCGCAGCCTCGTGGATGGCGAGGTACTTGCCGGGGAGCTCGACTGTGAGCGGTGTGCGCACGGTGTCAATCTCGGCGACCGAGCTCTTGTTGAAGTAACCCTCGAGATAGGCGTTCTCGGCCGACATTGCCCATACCTGGGCGTCGGCAGGGAGCACAAACTCGGTAAGTTCCTGCATGATGACGAGCGAGTCGCGCTGCTGCTCGGGGAACACATAACGGTAGCCGAAGCCGTCGTCAAACACCCTCACCTCGAGGTTGACTAACAGGTCGCCGCCGCGCTGTTTCATCTCGACCGTGAGCTGACGGTAGTTGTCGCGCACAAAACGGCTCTCGCCCCAGGTCGTTTCCCATGTCTCGTCATGGCTCGAGGTCGATGTGCCCTTGATGTCAAACTTGTCGAGCATCTCGTCGCCGGCAAGCACGAAGCCCAGGCGTGATGAATCGACAACCACCTCGTCAGAGTCGCTGACGGTGTAGGTGAGCCCGGCGTCGGTGTTTGACAGCTTGAAAACGATCGAGCCGTCGGGCGACGTAATCTGAGTGTTGTCGGTGCCGCACGATGCGATCATTGCAGTCAACGATGCGGCAAGAAGCAAATTAATTTTCATTTGTGATATAGTCTGATTGATTTATAGTCCGGGTATAAACATTGCCGTTGTGGTCGGTGGCCCTGACGGTGATGACCGATGTCTCGCTCTCGGGCACGGCATAGAACATGTGCTCGGTGATGTCAGAACCCACATAGGGGAAGGCATAGTCCTTGCCATGCTCGCTGACATCCTGCCAGATGTTGGGGTCGTAGCCTGTGTAGCGTGTCATGTTGCCCTTGAGGACGCCATCCTCGAGCCACTCTACCTTCCACGACGAGTCGACGTTCCAGATGTTGGCGACAACGGCTTCGGGATGCTCGCGCGAACGGCCGCGAGGATAGAGCTCGATCTGGTAGTCCTTGTCGCGGCCAACGCTCTTGTAGTACCAGTTGATGTTGTCACCGTCGATCTCGTAGACGGCATAACCGCCGGGGGTGCCGTCCATGGCCCACGGCGCGCACCAGAAGAGGGTCGACAACGGGGCGTGGCAGTGCTCGTAGAGCTTGTCGCTGAAGATGTAGTTCTCGTTATAGTGCTCGTGGCCCGTCATGATGTGGGCGTTGTAGGGCTTGAGGATGTTGAACAGTGCCTGACGGTTGCTGACAACCTTGTGGTAGGACTCCTTGCCCCACTGCTGGTGACGCGCCTCGCGCGAGTAGCAGGGAATGTGCATCGACACGATGACGGTCGAGCCCTCGGGCACGAGAGCGAGGTCTTTCTTTAACCAGTCGAGCTGCTGCTTGGGCAGATAGCCGGCATAGTAGCGACCCATCCAGAACACGTCGTCGAGAACGACATAGTGAATCTTGCCACGGTTGAACGAGTAGTAGGTGGGGCCGAAATAGTGGTTGAACGACTTGCGGCTCTCCTCGTTGGTGGCGACATCCATCTCGATGTCGTGGTTGCCGACGCAGTAGAAGTAGGGGAAGTCACACTTGGCTATCTCCTTTATCATCCAGGGGAAGAAATGCTCGCCCTGGCTTATCTGGCCGACGATGTCGCCCACCATGATGCCGACAGCTTCCTGACCGGCATAGTCGGTAGCCATTGTCTGCTTCATCTCGAGGGCGGCTTTCTCGACCTCAGCCATGTTGGGGTCGAAGTAGACCTGGGGGTCGGCCATGACAAACAGTATGTGTTTTGTCATATCCTTGCCGCTCGGCGTCAAGTTGAAGTCGTGCTTGAAATTTCCTTTCTTGTCGGGTGTTATATCGGCATATAGAACGGGAACACCTCCCGACATCGGAACCTGATAACCGTCGGGAAGAGTGACGTAGACATACCTGGCATCGGGCGCTGCCTCAAAGGCATAGCGGCCCTTGGCATCGGTGGTCACTATCGACGTGCCGTCGGTCACGGGCACACCGGCCAGCGGCTTGCCCTCAGACAACACGCGACCTGAAAGCTGACCGGCCGAAAGTGTCTGGGCGAGACCTAAAAATGCAATAAACGTTGATAATTTTATAGTTTTCATTATCGATAAGTTGATTTTTGAATAAGTTACCTCACGCGCTTAATGATAGCAGCATAACCGCCGCCGGGAGCCATGTGGAACGGAATGATGTCGCCCTTGCGGACATCGATCTTCGTGATCTTGTAGTCGGTGCCTTCTTTATGGGCATTGCGGCCGTCGGCAAAGATGGTCATCTGATACTCGCAGCCCTCGGGCAGGAAGTCAAGTTTCAGCTCCATGTCGCGGGGCGTCCAGTCGGTGAGTGCTCCGATGTACCAGTCGTCACCGCTGCGGCGCGCCATGAGCAGATACTCGGCAATCTGTGCGTCAATACCGATGGTCTCGTCCCACACGGTAGGAATGGCGGCGATGAAATCGGCATACTCGGGAGCGAGACGGAAGTTGCTGGGCGAGTCGGCCACCATCTGCAGCGGACTCTCGTAGATAACAAACAGGGCAGCCTGCTGGGCACGTGTGCCGAGGCTCATGGGGTGGTTGAAGTTGATCGAAAAATCTTCGGCGGTCTTGTTGTTGACTGCACCGGGGGTGTAATCAAGCGGGCCGGCCATCATGCGGGTGAACGGCAATGTCAGGTTGTGGTCGGGGCTGACGTCGCGTGAGTCCTTGTTGTGCTCCATGCCCAGGACGCCCTCAAAGGTCATCACGTTGGGATACTTGCTGTGCACGCCACAGGGCTTGTAGGCACCGTGGAAGTCGATGAGCAGGTGACGGTCGGCGGCAGCCTTGCCCACATGCTCGTAGAAGTTGACCATATCCTGGTCGCTGCGGTTCATGAAGTCAATCTTGACACCCTTGACGCCCCACTTCTGATAGACGTCAAATATCTCCTCGATATTATCGACGAGTGGATTCCACAATGACCAGAGCACGATGCCGACACCCTTCTCGGCGCCATATTTCACGAGCTCCTCGACGTTAACCTCGGGCTTGTAGTGGGTGAGATCCCATGTGCCCTGACTCCAGCCCTCGTCGAGCAATATGTACTCGATACCTTTCTCGGCGGCGAAGTCAATGATGTGCTTATAGGTGGGGGTATTCACGCCGGCCTCGAAGTCAACGCCATAGACATTGAGTCGTGAGTACCAGTCCCATGAAACTTTGCCGGGTTTGATCCACGATGCGTCACCGATGGCCGAGCGGCTTGAAAGCTGCCACGCGAGGTCGTTCTCAAGCAGGGGGGCATCGCTGTCGGCCAGCATCACCACGCGCCAGGGCAGTGAGCGCTTGCCGCTGATCTTGGCGATATAGGGTGCGAGCTCAACAAACTGCTCGGTGCGGTCGCCTATGAGCTTTGTCTGCTTCACCACACGGGGGAACTCGCCGAGAAGGGTGAAGCAAGAGTCGGCCGTGAGGAACAGGTTGGAATAATCCTCGACATCGGCCTCGGTAACGACTACGCGCGAGCCGTCGGGTGTATTCATATATATGGGCAGGAAGCCTTTCATGTTATCGTCGAGAGTCGAGAGAGCACGTTTCTCATATTTTGTCTCCTGGGGCGTCTTGAAATCGTGGTATTTGTCCATAGGCCAGTAAGAGAATGTGCCGTCGGGCATGTTGAGCTCGACAATCTCGTTGTTGACAATGACGTCGCCCTTCATGTCGAGGACAAAACGATAGGCAGCGCCATTGTTGTAGGCACGGAACTGTACCTGATAGCCGCCGGCCATCTTTAGTGACATCTCGTTGTAAAGCTCATGCACGTTCCTGAACTTCAGGGGCACGTCGCTGACAACAAGATCGTCGACATGGCGGCGTGTCACACTCTTGACCTTAGGGGCCGCGCCGGGCTGATTCTTCAGGCCATCGATATCGAGGCCGAGACGCGACGGAGCGACAACCTCCTTACCGCCAAATTCTACACTCCAGGTAAGATCCTTACCTGCATCAACAGTCACTTTGACTTGCTCGTCGGGCGACGACAGGGTGTATTCGCGTGCAAATGCAGCCAAATTCACCAGCATGGCGGCGCCCAACAACATCGATAATTTTTTCATTGTAAGCAGATATTGTTTGGTTTCTTAAATATGTCAATATAAACGTCCAAAGATACCGAAATTTTTTAAAATATAAAAGAATAGGGGCGCCTTTTTGGGGCGCCCCTACGT
>CAMWLW010000099.1 GCA_947175245.1 uncultured Bacteroidales bacterium | reverse complement strand
GGGGTGAGGTGTGGGGGTCGAACCCACGACCTTCGGAACCACAATCCGACGCTCTAACCAACTGAGCTAAACTCACCATGTGTTGTTGTTTTCAACGGTGCAAAGGTATAACCTTTTTTTGTTTCCTGCAATACTTTCCCGAAACTTTTTTATTGTAATATACGTCCGATATTGAATATGAGTATATTAGAAATAATCCACCCTGTCAGTGGAGGCTGACAGGGTGGAGCTAAGTGAAAGTATTTTATTATTATAATAGAGGTGTATTATTCTTCGTTAACGACATTCGGTACCTCTTTTTTTACTAACTCAAAGAAGCCACTTATCTCTTGTTGGTCAAGAGCTTGTCTTACATTGAATCGTTTGACTTGGTCTTCATAACCCTTTTTTGTCGCTTTGATTTCAATAGTGACATCGCGTGAATTTTCGTAGGTCAAACCTTGAATATTAAAGCCGCGCGTTTCTTCTAACGGTGTCGTTGTGAGGTATGTTTCATTTGTATTTTTTACCTCGGTAGGTACACTCGAAATTACACGGTAAAATATTCTGGCGCCTCGAGGGTCTGAATCAAAGAACCATCTGATAATAGTACGTTCCATTTCGGTTTGTCCGGCTTTTTCTTTCGAGACACGCTGGTTGGCCATATTTTTGGTTACTGTAGGATCGTTGGCAATAGGTTTGCTCATATCCTCTTTCAGTTGGCAGTACACGACGGGTTTATTTTTCAA
This sequence comes from uncultured Bacteroidales bacterium, assembly GCA_947175245.1. Taxonomy (GTDB): domain Bacteria; phylum Bacteroidota; class Bacteroidia; order Bacteroidales; family Muribaculaceae; genus JAAVFS01. Next base: position 8,409 of record CAMWLW010000099.1, on the reverse strand, counting down.
TTCTTTCTTATTGTAAGAAACTGTAATTGTACGTGTCTCATAGCCCTCTTTCACAAATTGGAACATCATAGTATTCTTGGCTACTTTATCTGAAATAGATACTATTGCCGGAGTTGTATGACTGATTAACTTCCCGTTGAGATATACCATTGCTCCATCGACATTACTTGATAAAGTAATACTGTAATCTTTAGCACTTGCGATTAAGGTGGTAAATAAGCCTGCAATTACGATTGCGATTCTAATAATTTGTTTCATAGTTTAATTGTCTTTAGGTACTAATTCAAAGAAGCTGCTTATTTCTTGTTGATCAAGAGCTTGGCGAACATTAAATCTCTTAACTTGATCTTCATAACCACGCTTGGTTACTTTTATTTCGATAGTAATGTTGGGTGAGTTGTCGTAAGTCAATCCGATTATATTAAATGGTTTGGTTTCTTCAAGCGGGGTTGTAGTCATATATGTCTCGTTGGTATTTTTTACTTCATCGGGGACACTTGATATAACACGATAAAATATTCTTGCACCTCGTGGGTCTGAATCAAAATACCATCTAACGATGCTTTTTTCCATATCGGTTTTTCCTGGAGATTCACGAGTAACAACTTGAGTTTCCTCAACGGGTTCGGGATCTTTCTTTGGTAATGGTGTAAGAGTGATATCCACTACATCATCTTTCCATGTCATCATTTTACCCGTAGCGACATCAATACCCATTCCCGGTACGCCTCCCAAAATTATATTGCCCCAAAACGCATTTTGAATTTTAGTATCGAGCTTAAAAGTATAAGGTTTAAAGCCATCGTTTTGAGCTCGGAATGTTTTTGATTTCAGACGTTTTTTGATTTTGGCTGTTGCAAATCCGTTGTTGCCTACTTCGGCCACGAACTTGCCTTTGTCAGTTTCAATCACTGTTGTACCGGGAATACCTTTAAAAGTAATTTCCTTAGACGACTTGGTGAACAGTGTGGCACACGATGATAGTGACAATGCGGCTACTACACACAGCACCAATGTGAAAAAATTGGTTTTCATATAAAAATATGTGTCGCTTATGGCTCAGCAGCGTGTTTTTTAATTGGTAATCGGGCAGATATAATAAAAAAGAGTGAGCCATCTTTAGTAGTTCCTACTACAGGCTCTGGACTGCCCAACATGAGAACTACGCAAAAATCAACTCACTCTCAGTCGGGTTATATCGGGTTAGGATATATACACGGCCGAGAAGAGCGTCTCTCTGCTCGTCATCACGTTGTCGAATTGTCCAGATTCGTAGTAGTGACTTGCTAAAACGCTTTCTTACTATGTCTGAGTGAGTGCACAGCACCCATCACGCAACAAAGGTAAGAACTTTTTTTGAAAGACGCTCAAACTGTGAGTTGATTTTTGCTCAATAATATAGTTAAAATCGCTAATAATACTTCAATTATAAAGTATTCGATTCAAAAGAGCCGTCCTGTCGACGTGGTGGAATCGACAGGACGGCATGATTGTGGGGTTGGGTATTAACTCGTATGAGTCTGAGTCTTATTCGTCGGCGTTCTTCTCGGCGTACTCTTTCAGTAGTTTCTCCTGAACGTCACCGGGAACAAGCTCGTAGCCTGCAAATTTCATTGTGAACGATGAGCGTCCGCCGGTAATTGAGCTGAGTGAAGTTGAATAAGATGACATTTCTTTCAACGGAACTTTGGCGCTGATTTTCTCGAAGCCGTTCTCGCTCGACATGCCCATGATGATGGCGCGTCGGCCCTGCAGGTCGCTCATCACGTCACCCATCACGTCGGCGGGTACAAAGACGTCGACGTCATATACGGGCTCGAGCACCTTGGGATTGGCGTTGCGGAATGCCTCTGAGAACGCGTTGCGGCCTGCCAGGCGGAATGATATCTCGTTTGAGTCAACCGGGTGCATCTTACCGTCGTATATGCAGACTCTCACGTCGCGGGCATAAGAGCCTGTGAGCGGGCCCTGTTCCATGCGATCCATGAGTCCCTTGACGATGGCGGGGATGAAGCGTGCGTCAATGGCACCGCCAACGATACAGTTGCAGACAACGAGTTTGCCGCCCCATGCCAGCGGTATCTCCTGGGTATCGCGTACGTTCATCTTGAACTCCTGGTTGCCGAATTTGTATGTATCGGGCGCGGGCATACCCTCATAATAGGGTTCGATAATCAGATGAACCTCACCAAACTGGCCTGCGCCACCGCTCTGCTTCTTGTGGCGGTAGTCGGCACGGGCGGCCTTTGTGATGGTCTCGCGATAAGGAATCTTGGGCTCCTCAAATATGATGGGAAGTTTGTCGTTGTTTTCGACACGCCATTTGAGTGTGCGCAGATGGAACTCGCCCTGACCCGAAAGAATCGTCTGCTTGAGTTCCTTTGACTGCTCTACTTCCCAGGTGGGATCCTCTTCGTGCATGCGCGTGAGGATGGCGTTGAGTTTCTCGGCGTCGCTCTCGGTGACGGGGCGCACGGCGCGGGAATATTTGGGCGCGGGATATTTGATGAAGTCGAACGCATAGTCACAGCCTTTGGCATCGAGCGTGTTGCCTGTGCGTACGTCTTTCAGTTTAACCGTGGCGCCTATGTCACCGGCTTCCATCTTGTCGACGGGGGTCTTTATCTGACCACACACACAGTAAATCTGGGCGATGCGTTCCTTACTGCTGCGGCTCACGTTGTCAAGGTCGGCACCTGCTGTCAGTGTGCCCGACATTACCTTGAAGTACTGTACCTCACCGATATGAGGCTCGACTGTTGTCTTGAACACGTAGAGGCTGAGCGGGCCGTTGCTGTCGGGCTTGACTTCCTCGCCGGCGCTGTCTACGGGTGCAGGCATGTCGTTGACAAACGGCACGACGTTGCCGAGGAATTCCATCATGCGGCGTACGCCCATGTCCTTGAGCGCGCTGACGCAGAATACAGGGAATATCGAACGGTCGACAAGGCCTTTGCGTATGCCCTCGCGCATCTCGTCCTCGGTGAGACTGCCCTGGTCAAAGAACTTCTCCATCAGTGACTCGTCGTTCTCGGCGGCTGCCTCGACGAGCTGCTGCTGCATTTCGTGAGCTTTTTCAAACTCTTCGGCGGGAACATCCTCGATTGTAGGCACGCCGCCGTCGGGCCCCCACGAGTATTTCTTCATCAGAAGCACGTCGATCATGGCGTTGAATCCCGGGCCGCATGCAAGCGGATACTGGATTGGTATTACTTTCTTGCCAAATATCTCGCGCATCTGCTCGATAGTATTTTCATAGTCGGCTTTCTCGCCGTCAAGCTGGTTGATGGCAAATATCACAGGCTTTTTAAGCGAAGCGGTAGTACGGAATATATTCTGGGTACCGACCTCGACGCCGTGCTGCGCATCAACGAGTATCACGCCGGTGTCGGTGACATTCAGTGCGGTGATTGCATTGCCTACGAAGTCATCACTGCCTGGGCAGTCGATTACATTGATTTTTTTGTTAAGGAATTCGGCATAGAATATTGTTGAGAACACCGAGTAGCCATATTCTTTCTCGACAGGGAAATAGTCGCTGACGGTGTTTCCCGACTCTACGTTGCCGCGACGTTTTATAACTCCACACTCGTAAAGCATAGCTTCAGCAAGTGTGGTTTTACCCGAGCCTTTGCTACCGAGCAAGGCAATGTTCTTAAGTTCTTTGGTTTGGTAAATCTTCATGATATCAAGATTTAAATGAATGAAATGACATAACTCTCACTTTATTAAAACTCCTGAGACTCGTTTTCTGCGATTTTGTCGGTTTAACGGCCTGTAGGCTAATAAAGCGATGCCAAATTAGCAATATTATTACAAATTACCAATTAATTTTATGTGTTACACAACATATTTATACAACATATAATTGAAAAGGCTACCTGTGCCCGCACATAATCGGTGCATCAGGTAGCCTTAAAGGTGTATATACTATGTGTATAGTATGTTGTCGCTTACTTTTCTTCGGCAGGCAGGTAGCCGCTCTTTATCATGCCTTCACGAACGGCATCCCAAAGGTCAGAGTTGATGACATGCACGATGTCGAACATCATCAGGCCGTCGCTCTCCTGTACGTTCATAGCCATTGCTTCGGGCAGACGTTTGGCTGTGGTGTGACCGGGTTCGTGGGGCTTGTCGTACAGCTGATCAACAAGAACACCGCCCATTACTTTGTTGGGGCCGAGTATTTCACGAAGATGCTTGCATGAGCCTTCCACACAGTACCAGTCGCCCGAGTGACCCTCAAAGTCGGTCTCGTTCCAGATGGGGTCGGGATTGTTCTCGAAATCTTCAATTGTGATGTCGGTGTAGTAGTTGCCTGTGATGTACAGGTCGATGAGCTCGGCATAGCCGGTGTTTTTATACTCCTCGTTGGCCCATTCAAACTGAGCTGAAGGGTCGTAGGTATTTGATGCAAAGTTTACACCAACCTCATAGTATGAAGGATACCATGCACCCGAGTAGGTTGAGAAAATCTTGGTCGAATCAACATCTTTGACCTCCTGGCGTGCACGCGCAAAGAAGTCGTGGATATTTTTTGAACGCCAGTAGATCCAGTCTTTGTAGTGCTCACCCTTGATGATGCTGTCGCGGCCGTTCTCATTGCGCACGATCTTGAGGATGTCGTCGGGGAATGTCTTGACAGGCTTGCCGATGAATTTCTCGAATTCACTGCGTGACAGGTCTGAGAAGTCGGCCATTATACCGTCATAGCGGCCGCGGTCAAGAATCAGACCGTCAACCTCGGGGTAGTGATTGATCATATCCTTCATCACGTCGATGATATAGGTCTGATACTCGGGATTGATGGGGTTGACCATGGCGCCATATTTGTCGCTGCGGTGTTTCAGGGCTGTGATCGGTACGATACCGAGCTCGGGATCCTGCACGATTGACGCCCACTCGGGATGATCAGTGAAGATAAGGCCCTTGTCAAAGAAGTTGTGACCGGCACAGAACACGTTGAGCGAGAAGAGTACCTTCATTCCTTTTTCGTGAGCGCGCTCAATGAAGTGACCCAGATAGTCGAGATCGGGATTGGGTTCGGTTGTGGTGCGTGAGCCTTTGAAGCGGGGAGCAAGCTCGCTGTCATACATCAGCTCGCCGGTGATAGGGCGTGCGTCAACGGCGAGGTGGGTGAAACCGAGGTCGGCCAGCATGTCGACATATTTGTCGATTGTATCGGGGTTATTGAAGCGGGCATAGTTGGCCTCGGCATCAATCCACATCAGTGCGGGTTTGTCGGTTGGTGTGAAGTTGTTTTTTGAGCCGCAGCACGTCAGGAAAACGGCCAGTGCCGAGGCGCCAAGCGTTAACAGTATTTTTTTCATTTTGCAGTAAGTATAATATATAAGTAAAAAATAATTGTGCGCCAAAGTTACTAAATTTTTGGCGCACAATTACTATGTTTTATTAATATTTTTAAAAATAACTGTTTTCAGGTCATCCGTTTTCCGTTTTATCCGCCGAAGTTGTCGTAGTGAATACTCTCGGGGTCGACGCCGAGCGAGTCGAGCATCTTATTGACCGCCGCACTCATCGGGCCGGGGCCGCACATATAGTATTCGATATCCTCGGGCGACTCATGGTCTTTGAGATAGTTGTCATAGATAACCTGATGAACGAATCCGGGTGTGTATTTCACGCCTGCTTTGTCAGCCTCGGGGTCGGGACGGTCGAGAGCCAGATGGAACTTGAAATTGGGGAACTCTTTCTCTAACTGCAGGAAGTCATCAAGATACATCACCTCGTTGAGTGCGCGCGCGCCATAGAAGAAGTTCATAACGCGGTCGGTAGTCTTGAGAGTCTTGGTCATGTGCATGATCTGGGCACGCAGCGGAGCCATGCCTGCGCCGCCGCCTATCCACATCATCTCGGCTTTCGAGTCAAAAATGGGGTGGAAATCACCGTAGGGGCCGCTCATCACCACCTTGTCACCGGGTTTCAGCGAGAAGATATAGCTTGATGCTATGCCGGGCATTACATCCTGAAATCCTACCTCGGGTTTCGGTTTGAAGGGTGGGGTGGCGATACGCACGGTGAGCATTATACGGTCACCCTCGGCAGGGTAGTTGGCCATCGAGTAAGCGCGCACAGTAGTCTCGGTATTTTTGCATTTGAGTGAGAATAGACCGAATTTTTCCCACGAAGGCAGATACTCGGCGCCAATGAGCTCCTTGTCGATATCTTTGTCATAGTCCATCGAGTAGGGTGGGATCTTAATCTGGGCATACGAGCCGGGTATGAAGTCCATGTGCTGGCCGGCAGGTAGAGCGACTATGAACTCTTTGATAAATGTGGCGACATTGCGGTTTGAAATCACCTCACATTCCCACTCCTTGACATCGAGCGCCGATGCCGGCACAGTAATCGACATGTTGTCTTTTACCTTGACCTGGCAGGCGAGACGCCAGTCGTCCTTGACCTGCTTGCGGGTGAAGTGTACGGCCTCGGTGGGCAGTATCTCGCCGCCGCCCTCATGTACCTGAACACGGCATTGTCCGCAACTGCCCTTACCGCCGCATGCCGACGGCAGGAATATGTTAGCGTTGGCCATCGTTGACAGCAGCGATGCGCCGGTCTTGACAGTAACTTCACGGGCATTGTTGATTTTTATTTCGACATCGCCGTTTTTAACAAGGTATTTTTTGGCAACGAGCAATACAACAACCAGCAGCAGCGTGATGAGCAGAAAGAAGCCCACGCCGGCCAGCATGGTCGGCCCCATTCCGGCGCCGGCGTTCAATATGATAGTGTTTAAAACAGTATGTGTCATTGTCTTATCAGAGTTTTATACCTAAGAAACTCATGAAGGCGATACCCATGAGTGCGGTGATTATGAATGTTATGCCGACGCCACGCAGGGGCTTGGGTACGTTTGAGTAAGATGCCACGCGCTCTCTTATGGCAGCGATTGCCACGATAGCCAGCAGCCAGCCGAGTCCCCAGCCTCCGCCGGCACATACAGCCGTCCATACGCTGCCGAAGTCACGCTGCTGCATGAACAGCGACCCGCCCAGAATGGCGCAATTGACAGCAATCAGTGGCAGGAAGATGCCCAGCGACGCATACAGCGACGGCGAATACTTCTCGACTGCCATTTCGACCAGCTGTGTCATCGACGCTATGACAGCGATGAACATGATTAGCGACAGGAAGCTCAGATCTACCGAGGCATATTCCTCTCCGAGCCAAGCCAACGCACCCGGCTTCAGCACCCACGTTTCAAGCAGGTAGTTGATCGGCAGGGTGATTACAAGCATGAATGTCACGGCCACACCGAGACCCAAAGCTGTCTTGACATTTTTGCTGACTGCCAGGAACGAGCACATTCCGAGGAAGTAAGCGAATATCATGTTGTCGACAAAAATCGACCGTATAAACAAATTGAGATTTTCCATAATTGTCAGATAATTTCCTGTCGGTAAATTTATTCCTGAAGGTCTTTATTGAAACTGCGATGTACCCAGATGATGCAGGCTACGACGATAAGTGCCATCGGGGGGAGAATCATCAGGCCGTTATTCGTGTAACCGAACCGTTGCAGCACGTCATAACCGAATAGCGTACCGCTGCCTAACAGCTCGCGGAAGAATGCTACGATAACGAGTATGATAGTGTAGCCCAGGCCGTTGCCTATGCCGTCGAGGAATGAGGGCCACGGGCGGTTGCTCATGGCGAAGGCTTCAAGACGTCCCATCAGAATACAGTTGGTGATTATCAGGCCGATGAACACCGACAGCTGCTTGCTTACATCATAGGCATAGGCCAGCAGCAACTGGTTGACAATTACAACCAGGCCGGCTACAACCACCAGCTGTACTATTATACGGATGTTTGTCGGGATGGTGTTACGCAGCAACGAGATGATGACGTTGGCAAACGCCAGTACTGCTATGACCGACAGTCCCATTACCAGTGCCGGTTCAAGTTTGGCCGTTACAGCCAGCGCCGAGCAGATGCCAAGTATCTGGGTGATTACCGGGTTATCCTTTGATAACGGATTGAACAAAATAGTCTTATATGATATTTTCTCGGCCATGATTTCAATTGTTGGTTTTGTTAAGTGATTCGAGATAGGCTTTGTACGGTTCCAGACAGTTGTGAAGCATGTTTGAAACGCCCTTACTGGTGATCGTGCCGCCCGAGATTCCGTCAACATAGTCCTCGTCGCCTTGTGGGCGCTGGCCGGCTTTGACCACAGCTATAGGTAGGAAATTGTCGCCTTTGAAAAGCTGTTTGCCATCAAATTCGTTCTGGAAATCAGGCTTTTCAATTTCGGCGCCAAGTCCGGGTGTCTCACCCTGATGTGAGAAGTATGCGCCATATATGGTCGAACCGTTATCATTGAGTGCGAGATAACCCCAGATCGGGCCCCATAGACCCTGACCATAAAGCGGAATAATATAT